>JBNMLM010000067.1:0-13406 GCA_050874845.1 Eubacteriales bacterium
CTTGCTTCGGATGGAGTTTACATGTGCCCTGTCTGTTACCAGACAGGCGGTAGTCTCTTACACTGCCCTTCCGCCCTTACCACGTCCTTGCGGAGCCTCGGCTTATGCCTGTGGCGGTATATTTCTGTTGCACTGGTCTTAGGGTCACCCCCGCCGGACGTTATCCGGCATCCTGCCCTATGAAGCCCGGACTTTCCTCACCTGCGGTCTTTCGACACCTGCAGCCGCGATTATTCAGCCAACTGGTAATCAATATTTTAACATTTCTTTGTCAAAAAGTAAACAAAATTAATAGGATTTGATTATTTTTTATACCTTGAAACAGCTTCCACCCACAAATTCCCTTATAATCGAATTCTTCGGAAGCTCATCACTTCCAACCGCAAGAAAATAATCAAGGAACTTCAGGATACGCTTTGCCTCCTCGTATTCCGGCTCGCCCGGTCTTATCCCAAAAAGCGCCGGTTCTGCATACGGCTTCAACACCGCAAGCTCATACAAGAGTGCCGAATTGAACATCGCATCAGCCGTTTCCTGATACGGGAATATGTTCTGCTCCTCACCCTTTCGCACCGATTCCCACATTGCTATGGTTCCCTTTGCGTTGGTTCCTCTCGTCCTCGCATCTCTCACCATTCGTCTTATAAGTCTTCCATCAGTTGTAGGTATCCTGTTGTGTTCATCGACATTCAACTGTGTGAGTGCACTTATATATATCTTATACTTATTCTTTTTGTCAAGTGAGTGCGAAAGCTTGTCATTAAGTCCATGTATGCCTTCTATTACAAGAATATCATCAGGTCCTAATTTTTTAAAGTTACCCTTGTATTCCCTGCGTCCTGTCTTAAAGTTAAATGTCGGAAGCTCTACCTCCTCACCGGCAAGAAGTCTTGTCATATCCTCATTGAACTGTTCAACATCAATCGCTTCAAGACATTCAAAATTATAATTGCCGTTCTCATCCTTTGGGGTATGCTCCCTGTCAACAAAATAATCATCCAGTCCGATAGGATGAGGCTTAAGTCCCTGTGTCCTGAGCTGAATTGACAGTCTATGTGAAAATGTTGTCTTTCCCGATGATGATGGTCCAGCTATCATTACGAACTTCACTTCCGGTCTTGAAGCAATATCCTCGGCTATGTCTGCTATGTTCTTCTCCTGCAATGCCTCCTGCACAAGAATAAGTTCGCTTATCTCACCACTTGCAACCGCATCATTTAAGTCACCGACATTCTCTATTCCAAGCTTCTGTGCAAGCCTCGTGGACTCATCAAGAACATGAAAAAGCTTGTTCTGTGGTTTAAATTCCGGCAGAATCTCCGGTGCGCTCTTCTCAGGGAGCTGTAAAACGAAGCCCTTATCATAGAGAAATAACTGCCACACGGTCAGATAGCTCGTATCCGGCACCATATAGCCATAGAAATAATCCCTATAGCCGTCAAGCTCATACAGATTAACTCTTGAGGCGCGGCGGTATCTGAACAGCTTCTCCTTATCATACATCTCTTCCTCATGGAATATTCTTATAGCCTCATCAAGCCCAACAGTGAACTTGGTAAACGGAAGGGCGCTGTCCACCAGCTCTCTCATCCTCTCAGAGACCTTCTCAATGAAGCTCTCATCAACCTTCACTGCACCTGATACGCTGCAATAATAGCCCTTGCTCAGTGAATATTCCACACACACCTTCACTTCCCTGCCATACACATCCCTCACTGCCTTCAGCATAAGAAGGGTCACACTTCTTCTGTAGGTCTGCATTCCCGATATATCAGCGGTTGTCACCCACTCATATTTGCATGTATCTTCAACAAAAATATTTCCTGAAAGTTCGCAGAGCTTACCATCCACTCTTGCAAGTACAATCCTGTGAGGATATTCGCTCTGTGCCTCCAAGGCTGCGTCTAAAAGATTCATCTGCTACACCTCCGCAATTTTTTTCAATACTCTCCTCAAAACAGCTTCCTTTTCATCAAATTCAGCCAGCTTCTTACCTGCCGTAATACCTCCGTTATTCAGAAGGTTCTCCCTTATCTTCCCGCATGTATCGAGCTCTTTGTTCAGATATTCTGCAAGAACCTCATGCTTCTTGCTTATCAGAACAGGACCGTAACATAGTTCATCATAAAGCTGTTCATCGGACATGCAAACGCGCCTGTCCTCATCCTGTGAGACAGCTTCGCAGTCACATTTATCATTTTCGGGAACAGCCTTTATTATGACATAATACTTTCCATCTTCCTTAAGCATATCCTCATCTGTTATGGTGTACCCATTGTCATACAAAAATTTTCTGACATCATACCATTCGGAATGTGGAGACAGAATAAGCTCCTTTGCCATTCCGGCAACCTCCGCCCCCTCACTTAGTATCCTACATATAAGGCTTCCACCCATTCCGGCAATAACTATCGCCTCGGGTATATTGTCTTTAATAACTTTAAGTCCGTTAAGTCCATCCGACAAGACAGTCTGTACCCTGTCACCCACATTGTACA
Source organism: Eubacteriales bacterium (assembly GCA_050874845.1). Taxonomy (GTDB): domain Bacteria; phylum Bacillota; class Clostridia; order Lachnospirales; family Lachnospiraceae; genus CAG-882. The sequence goes on from JBNMLM010000067.1 coordinate 2,499, forward strand.
GACTCACATTATCTCTCGCCCTGCCAAGCGGTCCCTCCGCGACATCGCACGCGTATGCGTAGTCTGCCCTGCCTGTAAGAACCTCATAAATCGGAATATATCCATGATCCGTGCCGATATCGGCAACTATGCGTCCCGGAGTTATCATATCAGCAACCTTATGTAATCTGGATGACATTTTTACAGGACTTTTCTGTAAATCCATATTAATCCAGATAATCCTTAAGCTTGCGGCTTCTGCTTGGGTGACGAAGCTTTCTAAGTGCCTTTGCCTCAATCTGTCTGATACGCTCTCTTGTTACCTTGAACTCTTTTCCAACCTCCTCAAGAGTTCTTGCTCTTCCGTCCTCAAGACCGAATCTGAGCCTTAATACCTTCTGCTCACGGTCTGTGAGTGTGGAAAGTACCTCATCAAGCTGCTCCTTAAGGAGTGTAAATGCCGCTGCCTCCGCAGGTGCCGGAACATTATCATCCTCAATAAAATCTCCAAGATGGCTGTCCTCCTCCTCACCGATAGGTGTCTCCATGGAGACAGGCTCCTGTGATATCTTTAATATCTCTCTTACACGCTCAACAGGCATATCCATCTCTGCTGCAATCTCCTCAGGGGATGGCTCTCTTCCGAGTTCCTGCAAGAGCTGTCTTGATACACGTATAAGTTTATTGATTGTCTCAACCATGTGAACCGGTATTCTAATGGTTCTTGCCTGATCTGCAATCGCTCTTGTGATAGCCTGACGAATCCACCATGTAGCATACGTTGAGAACTTATAGCCCTTGCGGTAATCGAACTTCTCAACAGCCTTGATAAGACCTAAGTTTCCCTCCTGAATAAGGTCAAGGAAAAGCATGCCTCGTCCCACATATCTCTTGGCTATGCTTACAACCAGACGAAGATTCGCCTCCGCAAGTCTCTTCTTGGCATTCTGGTCACCGTTCTCCATTCTCTTGGCAAGCTCAATCTCCTCCTCGGCAGAAAGAAGCGGCACCTTACCGATTTCCTTGAGATACATTCTTACAGGGTCCTCGATACTTACTCCCTCAGGTATTGACAAATCAATCTTCTCGATATCTATATCATCATCACCGTCTAACAGTATAGGTTCATCATCCATATCATCATCTGTGGTACGAATAATATCTATATTGCTTGCCTCAAGAAAATCGAAGATTTTATCCATCTTGTCCGGATCAAGATCTATGTCTGCAAATGCATCCATAATCTCCTGATAGTCAAGTGTGTTCTTCTTTTTCTTTGCAGACGCAAGAAGTTCCTTTAATTTTTCATCGAATTTTAACATGTTCTCATCCATCGTCATGTCCGTCCTTCCATAATTAATCTTATTTTTCCCTTAGTTTATTGAAATATGCAGTGTTTTAACTGCATTTTGCTGCTGAAATATCTGCTGCATTTCATTGGCATCCTTAGCTGTCTTCAGCTTGGCATCCAGACTGTTTTTTACAATTCTTATTACAATATCATCAAGTGCCTTATTTTTATCCCTGATATCCATATCCTGCGGAAGCTCCGTATTAAAAAGTCTCGCGACCTCCTTATGGCTGTCCTCATCCGTAAAGCTTGATATTATCTTAGCAGGGTTATTTTCTCCTTTTTCGAACTGGTCGAATAAAATAAGTGCAACCTTGTAATATAGCTCCTCCGTGAAGTCATCGGGCTTAACATATTTAGAAACCGGTTTATAGAGAGCCGGTTCCTCAATAAGCCATGTCAGGAGAAGTCTCTGCGCCTTCTTTATGCCATCATCCTTCTCCTTTTTTCCACCGTTCCTTCCGGTTCCCTTTACCTGAGCCTCAGTCTGCACACCTGATATCTCCGGACTATCATACGAACCGCTATTAAGCTTCTTCCCCGATGTAAGCTCATGTGCAGCCCATTTACCGACCAGTCTTGTAAGACTATCAATACCTATATGATATGCCGAGGCAACCGTTGCTATATAATTATTCCTCTCAACCTCATCCGAAAAATCCACAAGCTTTTTCGCAGCCTCATTTAGGAAAGCCGTCCTGCCGTCCGGATCCTGCAGGTCATAATCCCTCTCAAGAACCGAAAGCTCGAACATAAAGCTGTTCTGGGCATTATCTATTCTCTCCTGAAAAGCATCCGCACCCAGATTTTTTATAAATTCATCTGGGTCCTTATACGGCTTCATATTGATAACCTTGGTTCGCAGCCCCGCATTTCTCAAGAGGCCTATAGCCCTTATCGCCGCCTTCGTTCCGGCTCCGTCACTGTCATAGCAGACTAAGACATCATTCGTGTACCTCTTCATAAGCGATGCATGTCCTGCTGTAAGTGCCGTTCCAAGTGAGGCTACCGCTTGGTCAAACCCTGCCTGATGCATAGCGATAACATCCATATACCCCTCGCAGATAATCATGTTCTTCTTTCGTGAGCTTCGGGCAAAGTTAAGTCCGAACAGATTTCTTCCTTTATCGAATATCTTTGTCTCAGGTGAATTGAGGTACTTAGGTTCTCCCTCTCCCATGACTCTTCCGCCGAATCCGATAACCTTGTTGGATATATTCATTATTGGAAACATCGCTCTGTTAAAGAACCTGTCCCTCACTTCGCGCTCATTATAGATAAATAGTCCTGTCTCCCTCAAAAGTTCATCACTGTACCCCCTATTTTTCATGTACCGGTACAGTTCATCCTTGTAGGTTCCTGAGGCGCCCAGCCCAAAATGAACTATCGTCTCGTCGGACAGGACACGCTTATTTTTAAAATAATCATAGGCTCTCTGTCCACCCGGTGATTTCAAAAGCTTATAATAGAACAGGGCTGCTTCCTTATTGATATCATAAAGCTGTGCCTTCATATCCTGCTGCCTGCGCTCATCAGAGGTCATGGAAACCTCCGGGAGCTGCACTCCCGCCCTGTCGGCAAGCATCTTGACCGCCTCCGGGAATGTATAATTCTCGTATTTCATAATAAAAGAAAATACGTTTCCTCCTTCACCGCAGCCAAAGCAGTAGAACATCTGCTTCGACCCCGACACGGAAAATGAGGGTGACTTCTCATTATGAAACGGACACAGTCCAAAGTATGAGCTGCCTTTTCTGGTCAGCCGGACGTACCCCGATATGACATCCACGATGTCACTCCGTCCGCGGACTTCCTCAATTATATCATCAGAATAAACCACTTTTTCCTCCCTATTCCTTGTAGGACCATGAATGTGGGACATATATCTCTTCGAACTTGTGAACCACGTACTGATCACTCATACCCGCAATATAGTCACATACCACAATGTTAACCGGATCATTCTTCTCCCATATCATATTAATATAGTTCTCCGGCAGTGCTTCTATATGCTCCTTATAATACTCATACAGCTCGCGCAGAAGCTTCTTAGCCTTGACCTCCTCGCTCTTGGCAGTAGGATTGGTATATACGCTCTGAAACATATAGCTTCTTAAGCCTGTCATTGCACAGTACATATCATCGGACATTATAACATCAGCTTTCCCATTACTGCTGTATATTATGTCATGTATAAGAGCATCAAGTCTTTTTGACGTCGTTGTACCTAATATATCCGTATACTCACGCGGAATATCATTCTCCGACAGAATATGTGCCCTTATAGCGTCATCTATATCATGGTTGATGTACGCTATCTTGTCCGAAAATCTTACAATCCTGCCTTCTAAAGTTGCAGGCATTCTGTCTGTGCCATGATTCAATATGCCGTCACGCACTTCCTTAGTCAGGTTAAGACCTTTTCCATCCTTCTCAAGCTTTTCAACTACCCTTAGACTCTGAACATAATGCTTGAAGCCTTCCTCAAAGCCATCCGCCTTAAGCGCATCGCTTAGCGCCGCCTCACCTGCATGTCCGTAAGGCGTATGCCCTAAATCATGTCCAAGTGCTATCGCCTCGGTGAGATCCTCATTGAGCCTCAACGCCCGCGCTATGGTTCGCGCAATCTGCGCAACCTCAAGTGTGTGCGTAAGCCGCGTCCTGTAATGATCACCCTCAGGAGCTAAAAAAACCTGTGTCTTGTGCTTGAGTCTTCTAAAGGACTTACAATGAAGAATCCTGTCCCTGTCACGCTGATACACAGTGCGCATATCGCACTCCTGTTCGGGCACATCCCTTCCCGCACTGTTCTTTGAGAGGGACGCATAGGGACTTAGATATTCTTCTTCAAACTTCTCCTGCTGTTCTCTAATATTCATCCTTTTCCTTTCCGTTATTCAATATAAACATCAGCTGATACACACTCAATGCCCTATTCAAAAATAACCTCTAATTCTATATACTCCGTCAATCCCGGAAAATCCTTTTTTATTTTTTCAAATTGTACAAAAAATTGACACAGCAAAACAGCAGGGTGCCCTATTCCCTGCTGTTTTTAGAAGAATTATGTATGTTATGTACGTGGTTAGTTGTCACTAACAATATGTATAATAATCTAACTTCTCTATTTTGTCAATACCTTTTAAGACTTTTTTATTTTTCGCTTCAGCGCAGTATCACCCTAATACTCCGCCTACTGTTCCCGCCGCAATACATATAATTGCGCACCGCGCAAGTCTTCCCGCATCCGCATGAAGTCCCATTCCCGATATAATGGAAATAAGCATAATTATCGCAAAATACACAGCCCCGGCACACAACCCCCAGAGCAGCCTTCTGCCTTTCTTTATTTTTCCCATGCCGAACCCTGCTATAAATGCGCCCACCGCATATATAGCCACAGCGAAGAGTGACATCTGTGCATCCGAAAGCCTGAGCTTATATGCGATTAAAGCCCCAAACAAAATAAGTACTATCGATACTACGACCGCAGCACCGGCAACCTTTAAAACCTGTACAATTCTACCCACAAAGACCTCCACATACTTTTATACTACTAAAAGTATATGGAGGTCCCATGCTTCTCATAACCTGAATATTATATTTATCTGATATTTTCCGACATATAAGCCATCACATTACGCCTGTTTCTTTTTTCTCTGCGACGGTCTTTTAACCGGATTTTTCACAAGTGCTGCAAACGCTTTCGTTCTCGCCTCAAAATCGTCAAGCTTCTTCGCCTTCCATTCCCAGTTAGGTGAGCCGAGCGTTCCCGGAAGATTAAGTCTCGTCTTAGCGCCAAGGTCACACACATCCTGATAAGGAAGAATTGCCATATAGCAGTCCTGTGACAATGTAAATGAGACCATTCTCCACGAAATCGGTCCATCCGGTATTCCAGCCCTGTCAAGGAATCTCTTTGTCTGATTCTGCTCTTTTCTTGAGAGAGTCTTATACCATCCGTTTATCGTGTCATTGTCATGCGTTCCTGTGTACAGCACAAGATTATGTGTATCCGTATACTCGCCGCCGGCAACATCATTCTCTGTGAAGCAGAACTGCACAATCCTCATTCCCTTGAAATCGTAATGGTCGCGAAGCTCCAACACCTCAGGTCTTAAGTCACCAAGATCCTCTACTATAATGTTGATATCCGGCATCTCCTTAAATATTGTGTCAAACAGCTTATAGCCCGGCGCATAGTTCCACTCACCGTCGACAGCTGTCTCGCATGAGGCAGGAATCTTCCAATAGCTGTCGAATGCCCTGAAATGGTCTATTCTTATTATATCGAACAGCTTGCTGCTGTAATCCAGCCTGTTAAGCCAGAACTTAAAGCCGTCCTTCTCCATATAGTCCCAGTCATATATAGGATTGCCCCATCTCTGACCTGTGGCACTGAAATAATCAGGCGGTACTCCTGCTATAAAGGTTGGCTTTCCGTCGGCTCCAAGAAGGAAGTTTTCCTGACCCGACCACACATCAAGTGAGTCTATTCCAACATAGATAGGTATATCTCCCATCACCTTTATGCCGTTTTTGTTGGCATATTTTTTCAACTCCATCCACTGCTTGAAGAACTCATACTGCACGAACATCTCGTACTCAATATCCTCCTTAAGCGGCGTGAGGTCATACTTGTGATCCTTTATCCAGTTCTGCTGTTCTTGTGGCCACTCATTCCATGCCACAAGATTGTTCTGCTTCTTGAGGGTTAAGAACACGGCATAATTATATACCCAGTCCATCTTGATGAACTTCTTATATCCTGCATCCGGCTTGAAATTTTCAAATGCCTTTCTAAGATACTTACCCTTAAACTCCCTCACTGCCTGATAATCAATGTGTGTTGCATTGCTGTGGAAATCAGGAACTCTCTTTAAAAGTCCCTCCTCACACAGCTTATCAAGATTAATATAGAGCTCATCACCCGCACAGGATGAATATGGCTGATACGGAGAATTTCCATAGCCCAATGGATTGAGCGGAAGCATCTGCCATATAGCCGCCTTCGCCTCCTTTAACAAATCCACAAAATGATAACTTTCTTTTCCAAAATCACCTATACCATGTCGCCCCGGAAGTGAAGCAACCGGCATAAGCATACCAACCTTTCTCATAGTCTGCCTCCTTATATTTATCTCTATTTAAGAATACATATCGATTGCGCCGGCATCGTAACTATGCCAGCTTTTAAAGTAATCTCCTCATTGTTAAGGGTAAGATAGCCGCGAATCTGCATATCTGAGATTTCTGTTCCGTTGATGTCCACAGTAATCACTTCATCGGATGTATTGTATACGATAGCTATTGTACTGCCGTTGTAGCTCTTGGTTATCACAGCCTGATGTCCCTGACACAGACTATCGACCAAGGAAATCTCACCTCTTGCAATCTCCGGATTCTCATTTCTGAGCCTCAATGCCCTCTTATAATAATTTAAAATGGAGTTTTTATCCTTTAACTGCTTGTCAACCGCGTCAAATGCTGAGTTAATGTCCTTATCCGCATCCGCAGGGCCTTTTGTCATTCCCTTTGCAGATGAATCGGATGACCAGAGCATCGCAATTCTCTTGTTCTCATCCTTGGAGCCCTTGCTCGCCATTCCGATCTCCTCGCCATAATATACAAACGGACTTCCGTTCATCATCATGAGAAGACCTCCTGCCATCTTGATGTCATTCTCATCATTCATAAGAGCATTGGAAACCCTTCCCATATCGTGATTGGTAAGAAATGGTGCATCAATATAATCAGGATTAACCTGTGAAAATTCATTCTGGTATCTCACCATCGAATCGACAAACGCCGCCGCCCTGAGTGCCCCTCTGGCGGTCTTTATAAGCTTTCCTTCAGTATTTCCGGCATCGAAATTGAACATGCTGGGTGTCATGCTTGCATAGTAATCCCTGATAGTGTTAAAACCAGCCCACACCTCAGACACCATATAGAAATCAGGATTTTTTTCACGGCAGTGTTCATACAGTCCATTTAGAACCTGCTCATTGAACTCAGGCTGATTCTCCTCAAAGTGCATTGCCGCATCCATTCTGAAACCATCAACTCCCATATCCAGCCAGGAGTCGGCAGCATTGTATATCTCCTCCAGCAACGGTTCACATGAAAGATTCAAATCAGGCATCTCAGACCAGAAGGAGCCTTCATAGAACCAGTCTGTGTTGCTCACCCTGTAGTATGTGTCATCAACCTTTTCTCTGGAAAAATGATAATACTCCACATAAGGACATTCCGAAAAATCCGGTTCCTTATCCTTGTCAAGCTTTCTAAGATATGAACATGCATCAATAAACCATTTATGATTTGAGGAGGTATGGTTGATTACCATATCGATAACCACATTTATGCCTCTTTTATGAGCCTCATCCACAAGGCTTTTAAAATCATCAAGCGTTCCGTACTTAGGATCTACCTCACAATAGTTCTTCACATCATACTTGTGGTATGTGTCCGACGGCATAATCGGCATCAGCCATATACCGTTAAAGCCCATATCCTGTATGTAATCAAGCTTCTGTGTGACACCGTTCAGATCGCCTATTCCGTCCCCATCTGAATCGTAGAATGAATAGACGAAAATCTCGTAATAGTTTCTGTAGTTGTCATCAATGACATTTAACTCCTGCTCGTACTTATACCCATTGCTGCTACACCCTGCAAGAGCTGTCACGCACAGGACAGCCATCAGGACAAGACACAGCAGCTTACAAGTCAGGCTATGTTTAAACATACTGTTTTTCTTCTTCATATCAATCATTTTCTCTCCGAAATATAAAAACTGCGGCACTAAGCTTAAAATCATATATCTTAGTGCCGCAGCCAAAATTAACCCTTTACCGCTCCTCCGGTTACACCTTCTACATAGTACTTCTGTAAGCACAGGAACAATACCGTTACAGGAATCGCTACAAGCACACCGCCTGCACAGAATCTTGTGAAATATCCCTGAAAATCATTCGTCCATACCCAACGCTGCATTGCGACCGCAACATTGTAACCGTTGTCGTTACCAAATGCTACATAGGAAGCAAATACATAATCGCACCATGGAGTCATGAATGCTGTGAGTGCTGTGTAGATAATCATCGGCTTAGAAAGAGGAATAATCATCTTAACAAATATCTGTGCTCTTGTCGCACCGTCGATTCTTGCTGCCTCATCAAGTGACTTAGGAATTGTATCGAAATATCCCTTACATACATAGTAGCCCATTCCTGAGCTTGCTACGGAGATAAGAATAAGTCCCGGAACTGCTCCTGCCTGTGTAAGACCGAACTGCTTTAACAGGAAGTAGAGACATATCATGGTGAGGAATCCCGGGAACATTCCAAGGATTAACCAGAATCTCATAAGGAACTCTCTGCCCTTAAAACGCATTCTTGAGAGTGCATAGCTCACACAAAGTACAAATGCAGTCTGACCTATTGATACAAAAAAAGCAATTATAAGTGTATTTCCATACCACTTTAAGAACTTAGTCTCACCGCTGAACAAGAACTTATAGGAGTCAAGTGAGAACTTCTTAGGAACAAGGTAATCAACCATTCCGCCAAGCTCCGTAATGTATGAACGGAAGCTCTGGAGCACCAGACATACGAATGGGAAAAGCCATATTATACTTATCAAAATCAATACTATATAAGCAATTGTATTGCTAACTCTCTTGCGTGTACGCATGTTATGTTGTTTAGCCATTATTGGAATCCCTCCTCGTCCTTAACTGATGGAAGCAGATTGTATACCACCAATGATACAACAGCAGTTACCACGAATACCATGATACCGATAACAGCCGCCATCTTGTAGTTCGTATCGTTGACTGTCATCTTGTAGAGCCATGTTACAAGTAAATCGGTATAACCTGCACCGCCTGTGAGTGACAGCGACTGTGGTTTTCCCTGATTGAGAAGGTAAATGATGTTGAAGTTATTTAAGTTACCCGTAAATGATGTGAGAAGGTAAGGACCTGTCACGAAAAGCATATACGGAAGAGTAATCTTTCTGAATGTCTGGAACGCATTCGCTCCATCAATCTTGGCGCTCTCATAAAGCTCCTCCGGAATATTCATAAGAAGTCCGGTAGTTATAAGCATTACATAAGGAATACCTACCCAAAGGTTAATTACAAGAATTGTAATCTTAGCAAGTGTAGGGTTCGTCCAGAACGGAATAGGCTGTGAAATCCATCCCCATTTCAAAAGATACATGTTCACAAGTCCGTCATTTGCAAACATCTTTCCAACATAGAGAAGGGAAATGAACTGTGGAATAGCAATCGTCATAACGAGGATTGTTCTCCATAGCTTCTTAAACTTGATACCCTTCTTATTGATAAGAATGGCAACCGCCATACCAAGGAAGTAATTCAAAAATGTTGCAAAGAACGCCCAGATAAGTGTCCATGAAAGAACAGTTCCGAATGTCTTACCAAATCCACCTGTTCCTATAGAGAACAAATTCTTAAAGTTATCAAATCCAACCCATGTAAACAGATGTGTAGGTGACTGATGTGTTGCATCATAGTTGGTAAATGCTACACAGATCATGAATACTATAGGAAGAAGAACAAATAAGAATACGCCAAGTACAGGAAGTGCAAGGAGTGTCTTATCAAAATTCTCATCGAGAAGTGAAGCCAAGTCTTCCTTGTTAGATGGAAGAAGAAGCTTATTCTGATTGTTTCTGTTATCTCTTATGTTAAGTCTCCATACGAATATAAAGCCTGCAATAACAAAAATACTTAATATGCCGTACAGCAATATAAGGAAACTGTTATCACCGTATGTATATACATAGTTGGCATCATATCCGCCCACCTTGGTTCCAAGTGTTCCTATGTCCTTAAGATATCCCGCTCCAAAGAACACCATATACAGGATAAAAAGCACCTCTGCTCCCAAAAAAGCTATACCTCTTACCCACTGTTTTCTGGTAAATTGACCAAAGCCCATAATCAAAAAGGAGACTCTGGTTTTCCAATCGCCCTTAGCAAATGTAGTTCCAATATCTTTTATATCGGTTCCGATTGCCTTAAATGCTCCGACGACCTTTCCTTTCTTCTTTTTATCAGCCATGTCTGCAATTACCTCCTCAATTCTGGTTTAATACTGCGGTCATTCACGCAGAGCGAACAGCAGCATTCGTACTGTCTCCTCTGCACAAATGACCTTCAATTAAACCGCCGGGGGAATTAACTTCTCCCCGGCTTAGGTTTAATCTACTTGATTATTATTTTTACTGCAATGTCTATCTGTTGCAATATTGCTTTGCCGCAATGTAATTACTTTGCGTAGGACTGCTCAAGTGCCTGGAAGTCCTCAAGAACCTTCATAAGCTCATCATCGCTCATATTGGCAAACTTATCTGCGATAACATCATCACCAAGTGATGTAGCGTCTGTCCAGTAATCTCCAGGATACTGACCCTGTGGGATTGTGTAAGCAAGCTGCTCTGCAAGTGCTGATAAAGCTGCATCAGCCTTAACTGCATCGCTCTGCTGTGCTACAAGGTTAGATGGACCCCAGCCAACTTCGTTGAAACGAGCAAGCTGTGTATCGCCA
>JBNMLM010000068.1:0-13403 GCA_050874845.1 Eubacteriales bacterium
AGTATAATCAGGAATGTAAGCTTGAGTATGAGAATGAATGTAAATAGATATGACACAAAAAAGAGTTTCCGCGCGGGAAACTCTTTTTTCATACATAATACATATATTGAGTTATATTGCCAATTCGATTATTCGAATCAGACTTCTTCAAGCACCTCACTTCAATTACAAGACCTCAGCAATCATCATGTAGGCGCACAGCCCGCCGCGTTTTCCCTTGGAGGCACGGTGTGAGAAAAGCAGCTCCGGATTGCAGCAGGTGCATATATCCGTGACGGATATATTTTTCTCCGGTATTCCGGCATTCAGCATATTGATTCTGTTGGCAGCATGGAGATTAAGATAATACTTTTTCCCCGCTTCCGTCTCCTTTTTTAACTTAAGCACTGTGTCAGCCTCTGCACCGTATGCATTAAAGAAATTCTCCGCGACATCCTCACCGACCTCATAGCATGACGCACATATAGACGGTCCGATAAATGCGATTATATCCTCCGGCCTGCTTCCGAACTCGCTCCTAAGCTTATCAACAGTTGCCTGCGCCATATTGTTGACTGTACCGCGCCATCCGGAATGTGAGAGTCCTATCACATGCAGCCTTCTGTCCGCAAAATACAAAGGCACGCAATCCGCGTATGCCGTCACAAGCATAAGCCCCGGAACATCCGTCACAAATCCATCAATATCGTGAAAGCTTCTTTCCCTAATGATTCCCATACCTGCATGTTCTTCAGTCACACGCAGTACATTCGTTGTATGCGTCTGGTGGGAATATACAAGTCTGTCCGTCTCCACGCCTAAGGCAGCCGCCATAATCCCATGGTTCTTTCTCACAAGCCTCTCATCATCGCCCTGTGAGAAGCTCAAGTTCAGGCTGCTGTATATCCCCTCGCTCACCCCGCCTAATCTGGTGGAAAAGCCATGCGAAAGCCAGCTCTCATTCTTGTACGCCGCACAGCGGATAACCGGGACAATGCGCGTGGCATTTCCATCCGTCACATGCACCTCATCCATATATGTTGTCTTACTGTCATTGATAAATCGTATATCCTTCATCTATTTCTCCCCGTCAGATGTCTGAGCTTTATTTTTTCTTCTCTTTATGCCAGCCTTGACAGCCTTAACCATGATGAAAATAACCAGCACACCGGCAACGCATCCACCGATTATTACATATACCATAGGATTGGTGCTCTCATTTACCAGACAAAACTGTCCGCTTGTACCATGCATGGATGTCTGTACATAGCTGCCCTTTACACTATATTCAACCTCAACCCATCCGCTTCCATCGTACTTATACAGCTTTACCTTATCGTATGGGTTTAATACACGCACATCAATGTCATCTGCGGTATCCTCAGAGATATTCTCCAATGTAAGCTCATATACTATGTTTTCCCTCATGTGAGCTTCCTTCGGCAACTCCATCCTGCTTATCTGTGCATTAAGCCTTGTATTCTCCGTGAAATTGTCCGATACAATGGCATAAGCCTTTCCGCTCCCATCCGTCTCAGCACTCGACACCGATGTGACATTGTTTCTGTACTCTCCGGCAACCACAATGTTTCCAGTCATCGTTTCCCCGGACAAATCCGGCCACACCACATAGCAGCCTTCCTTTTTAGGAACTGTAGGAAACTCTATTTCCGACAAAGACTGACCATATTCAAACGTCTGTATTCCGACATAAATATCATCCACCCTGAATGTCACCTTAAGCTGTCTGAATCCAGCCGGCAGACCCTTTACTTCAAGAAGGTCTTCATACGATATCGGCTGTGCAACACCTGTATAGCTGATACCGTCTATTCCATGTACGCCATTATCCACATAGAAATTTCCGGTAACTTTATCATCATTTTCGACCTCCTCATCCTCATAGGCAGTTGTCTGTCCGGCTATAGCGCCTGCCCTTCCCAACTCAGTGTTGAGATTAACCATTGAGTAGCAGCCTCTTATCACATTTCCATAGCCTGCGATACCGCCAACATACTTGTTCGCTTCCACAGAACACAGAGCGTAGGAATCGGTAATCATGGACAGTGACTGACCGCATATTCCACCCGCATAAGCGCCATCACTGCTCTTTACACTTCCAAAAGACCTTGAATTTCTGATAATTCCAAGCTTCATGTAACCTGCAATTCCACCTGCGCCGTCCTTCTTCGATGTTATATATCCATTGTTCTGGCAGTTATTTATCACGCATTTTGCCAGATAGCGGCTTCCAAGAGATATATCCGTCTTACCCGCCGCATTATCTTCAAGATCATCACTGTCAATAGCCATGGAGCCTGCGATACCGCCGACATTGATATCCGCCGATACATCTCCCACATTGTTACAGCCGTCAACCCTTCCTGTTGTCTGTTCATCAATCTCTTCGTCCGATACATCATTGTAGAGTGGTTCTGCATCAAGGTTCATGTATGCCTCAATTTTATCAAGCATTAAGTCCAGAATCTCATTAACCTTGTCATTGATGTCCTGAAAATCCCTGTTTACAACATCCGACTGCGATGACATATCATCATTGAGCTTGGAAAGTCCCGATGAAATACTCTTAATCTCAGCATAGAGTTCATTTCTGTGTGTATCAAAATCCGCAGACAGTCTTGTAAAACGTATATCCGACTGTGCGTTAAGATAAGTAAAAATCGACTTGATACCGTTGATGGCATTGTTGGTGTAGTTTACCGCATTCTGTATTTCATTCGCCGCATTCTCAATATCATTCCGCATGGTTTCACCTGCGTTTGTGAAATACGGCTTTAAGATATCATTTATCTTATTAATGCCATCAAGCACATCTGCTGCCGCCTGCGACATATCATTGGCTTTTTTCATTATGTCGACCACAGCTTCAACTATAGCCTTTAGATCATCCTGCGTAAGCTCATCGAAGCTCTTATAATTTCCATTTTCGTCCTTTAATATATTGTCTATTTCCTGCCATGAACTGTTCTTTACAGCGTCATTGAACCTGTTGATAGCATCCTCAATCTGCCTGACGGAAGCATCATACGCCGCCTTATCGCCTGAGTTAGCTTCCAAGCGGTTCTTGATATCCACGTCGCTGTTCAGCCTTTTTATCCATTCAGCCATGCTGTTCATGCTGCTCACGGACTGGCTCATTGAATCTAACACAGCCGGCAGTGAATCCGACACATACTCCATTCTCTCAACTATCAGATTCATCTGATCCATATTACTGTTGGCAAAGGATGATACCTCATCCGCCATAATATGCCCGGTATCAACGGCTTTGTCCGCATGTTGGATTAAATCCGCAAAATCATCGTGAAAAACATTCTTGCTCGCAGTGAGGTCATCGAACGTCCGGTCAAGTATATCATGCAGATCATCGACAGAATTTCTTATTGTCTCAGCGGCAACGACCTCTATGTAAGGCTCCATCTGTCCGACAATGCCGCCTATATCCTTTCGTCCGAACACCTTTCCTTCGTTGACACATGACAGGATAATTCCCGACTGTCTTCCTGCTATTCCTCCGATATTGTAGCCGACATGCTCGTATCCAACCTGCCCTTTATTATTGCAGGATGCGATTATTCCATCGGAGAATCCTGAAATTCCTCCGGTATCAATTCCGCTTCTGATGGAGCTGCTCTCATTGTTGGTAATATTTCCGATAATATTAGAGCTGTTTTCGTCCTCGGATTCAACCCATTCACTGTCATCATTTATGCCGGCATTATTAGTACAGTTATTTATTATTCCATGATTGATTCCTGTTATTCCACCTGTATAATATGAACCCGTTATACGTCCCTTGACCTCACATTTTTTGATAACTCCCGTACTCTTGTTGAATGCGGCAATGCCTCCGATTGTCTTTTTTCCGCTTACGGTTCCCTCGAAGGAGCAGTTCTTTATCGTGCCGTAATTGCTTCCTACGATTCCTCCTACACATTCCTGTTCATCCAATGCAGAAATATTACCTTTGACATTCAGGCTGTCAATGACGCCATTCTCCTCAACATAGCGGAATATTGCTGTGACATAGCTCTCCCCTGTAAAATCAATGCCGGATATGGTATGACCGTTTCCATCAAATTCTCCGGCAAAAACAGGAACCATGACAAGCTCTTTCCCTGTAAAGTCAAGGTTATTTCTGAGCACAATCTTCTTGTTCACCGACCACGAATCTATGTAGCAGTTAGCTGCAAACTCAAGGAAATCATCGACCGTCGATATGTATATCGTCTCTAGCTCAGCCTGCGCGCCGCTCTCCTCAATATCAGTGTTCTCCTGACCCGCGTTGCTCTCCTGCACATCATCCGCATACACCGGATAAATGTACGGCTGATAAACATTTACAGAAATAAGTGCGGCGGTAAAAGCACATAAACCGAATTTTTTCAAACCATTATAATATCTATTTGTTTTCTTCGTTTTCATCTGACTCCTCCAGCTTTCCACCATCTTCCTGTTGCTGTTCTACATTGCCCGTGCTGACAAACAGGTTGGCATTTCCTTTTATAAATCCATGCATCTCACCTACAATATTTCCCTCTACCTGACCACTCACAATTCCATCCACACGTATAAGTCCGGTTGTCTTTTCCATCTTAATAGGAATCGAAACAGCAAATGAAGTCTTTTCAATAACCTTCTCACCAAGCAGGAGAATCTGCGGCAGCGCAAACATTACTATAATGATAGAAATAATTGTACCACGTCCAAGGCACTGACCGATTCCGCAGATAGCTCCATCCGATGACATCTGACCTATAAGTATTCCGGCTATTGCAAGCATCGTACCCGACGTTACAATCGTAGGGAAAGCGAAGTTCATAGTCTCTATGATAGCCTGCTCCTTGCTCATCTTATCCTTAAGCTCCATATAACGTCCCGAAATGACAATCGCATAATCAATATTAGCACCCATCTGAATAGAGCTTACAATCAGGTAGCTCATAAAGAACAATGGCTTATTCTGAATCGCCGGGAATGAGAGGTTAATCCAGATGGCACCCTGTATTACAAGTATAAGGAGCACCGGCATTCCCGCAGACTTGAATGTGAACAGGAGCACCACAAGCACCGCAAGAATCGACACAACATTTACTACTGTGTTATCGACCTGAAATGTCTTGTATAAATCATACTGGCTCATCGATTCTCCCGGAATGAGTACCTCATCCTCCGGGTAATATACTCCCGCCATATCATGCATCCTGTCAAGGAACGCAAATGTCTCATCGCCCTCCTCCGGGAGATTAAGATATACAAGAATACGGCTGTAATTTTCACCCTGCAGCTGATCCTTTGCAACCTTCATAAGCGTGTGTGCATTCTCGAGTGTGTCCATCAGGTCATCATCAAGCGTCACATATCCCTCGTCAACCTCATCGTAGAGAAACATTATCATATCAATGAGCGGTACGCTGTAGTTCGACAGACCGTTCACAAGCTTCGCATAGTTCTCGTCGTTCACGGCATAAGCCATGTACAGAAGCTCCGCAACCTCATAATCAAGCTCCAAAAGCTCCGAAAATTCCCTTATGGTTAGCTTATCCGCAAGCATATATCCGTCCATCGCCTCCGTATTGGCAAGACCCATGCACGAATCTACCTCTTCGCACGCCTCAAGATCAGCTATAAGCTTAGCCTCCTTGTCATAGCTTCCAGCCGGTACCGTGAGTGCAACCATATTGGAGGCGCCGAAGCTCTCATCAATCATCTCATCGACAAGCTGCGAATCACTCTGTATAGGTGTGTCAATCTTAGAGTAACCATATACATAAGGACATTTTGATGAAACCAAATATGCAACTACAATCAATGCCACAAAGATAACAGGCATGACGAATCTCGTCTTATATGCAAATTTTCCGACAAAAGGAATCTTCGGAATAAAGCTTTTATGCTTGGTCTTATCCATAAGCTTTCCAAATATCATCAAAAGCCCCGGCATAAGAAGAAATACCGAAAGAAGGCTTAAAAATATGGCTCTTATAAGACACAGCGCCATATCTCTTCCTATTCCGAACTGCATGAACATCATGGCTACAAGACCACCTATGGTGGTTAATGAACTTGAAGCAATCTCAGGAATAGCTTTGCTGAGAGCCACTATATCTGCCTCCCTGATAGGAAGCTTCTCATGCTCCTCCTTATATCTGTTACAGAAGATAATCGCGTAGTCAATAGAGAGTGCAAGCTGTAAAACAACGGTAACGGAATTGGAGACAAAGGAAATTGTTCCCATTATAAAATTCGTTCCGTTGGTTATAAGCATTGAAGCGACGAATGTAAGAAGAAGCACCGGGACCTCCGCCCATGTCTGGGAGGTGAGCAGAAGCACCGTCACAACTATAATTGCGACAAGAACCGTTATAACAGACATTTCGCTCTCTATCTGCTCTGCCGAAGCATCGCCCATCGTGGTTGACACATATATATCATATCCGGACAGCTTATCCTCAAGCTCCGACAATGCCTCAAGCGCCCTGTCATCTGTCTCCGGATAATTGAACGTCACGTCATAGAGTGCGGAAAAATTATTGTAGTGTTCACTCGTATCATCGAATGTCAGCATTACTACAGAATCCATATCATCTATCATATCTGATATCTCGCATGCAGTCTCATAGGTGATATTGGTAACCATAATCTTAGCCGAACCATAGGTGATAAATTCATCCTCCATTCTGCTTAGACCCTTGCTTGTTTCCGTGGAATCGGGAAGGTATGCCGAAAGTTCATTCTCAACCTTAACCCAGCTGCTTGAAACCAAGGAAAAAATAATCGCAATACCAAATATCAGAAAGAAAAGATTTCTCTTATCAACTATAAAGGTTGCGACCTTAACCATGAAGTTCGCATCATCCTTTTCCTTCATCTTCTTGCTCATCTTCATTCTCCTTTATGTACTGTATTTTCAATTTAACCTATTGAAAATATTATAATCCCTCTTTCCTTAATATTACAAATAAAAAAACAATAAAGATATTGTTAAAAAGATAACCTGAAGCTCTTCATAAATCAAAAAAGGAGCCACAAATGGCTCCTATCTGCTCAGATCAAATGCATTTTCAATATGCTCAATTCTTCCGTCACCGTATATTCCTATAACATCGAACCGGCACACTTTTTGGTCATCATAATGTTTCATTGCAAAATGAAGAGAAGCAGCTCTTCCAAGCCTTCTCCTCTTAGCATATCCCACCGCCTCGAACGGTGAACCATATTCATCGTTACTGCGGTATTTTACCTCACAGTACACCAAAACATTCTCAGGGCTCTCGGCAATAATATCAATCTCTCCAAGCTTATTTTTATAATTCCGCTCTAATATTTTATACCCCTTATCTACCAGATATTCGCATGCCGCGCTCTCATATCTGCTGCCTATACTCCTTGTATCCAAAAATACTTCTCCTCCATATCCTTCAAGACAATCAGCCATAATAGATTTTTACAGCTCCCCACGCCCTAGCTTTCTCATGTTCCGCACCAGAAGCGGAACCTCGAACAGGAGCATAAATACCCAGCCCCAGAAGTTCGACCACGCAAGAGCATAAAAGCCTTTGCCCATCATGCTTATAAGAATATGAGCCGCAATGACACGCACTCCCATGTTGGTTATCGTACTGATAAGTGTAACCTTAAGGTCTCCCATTCCCCTGAAAAAGCCCTGTACAATATTCGTCATTGCCGGCATTATGTACATAAAAGCGATAATCCTTAAATATGATACTCCAAGTGCTACAACCTCCGCACTGTCCTCAGTGACAAACATTTTCATAAGCGGTGTAGCTGCAAAAAATACAATGAAGCTCACTGCAACGGAGAAAACCAGCTCCATTATTATGCCGCAGCGGTATCCCTTCTTTACGCGTTCCACATCGCCCGCGCCGCGATTCTGAGCAATAAATGTTGTCGTTGCATGTGCTATATTGCCCTCCGGCGACAGAACGAAATCGTCAATGCGGTTTATCGCTGTGAATGCAGCAATAAAGGCAACGCCCTGAACATTTATGATTGCCTGAACAAGAATTTTTCCAAGCTGTACGCACATCTGCTGAAGTGCACTCGTAATGCCATAGGAAAACGTCTTCCAGAGTATTCTTCTCTCGAATACACGCCATTTCTTCCCAAGACATAGTACAGGCACCTTGAGTTTCACATAGATTCCGCAGCACACACAGCAGAGTGCCTCCGAGAGAACGGTCGCCACCGCACTTCCCATAACTCCAAGCTTAAGCGTAACCACGAACAGTAGGTCTCCTGCCACATTCAGGAATGCACTTATGACAAGAAAATACAGCGGTGTCTTACTATCCCCAAGTGCTCTTAGCGTGTTGGCAAGAAAATTATATACAAACGTGAAGATAAGTCCTAAAAATACAACCCTTAGATAAATTGCTGCACTTCCTATAATCTCCTCAGGCGAATTGATTAGCTTTAATATCGGAACTGCAAAGACTATCATCAGAAAAGCTATCAAAAGTGAAAAACCAAGACCACCTATAAGTGTTGTGCTTATCTGCTTTTCAAGATTTTTCATATCTTTAGCACCGTACAGAGTGCTCATAAGTATACCTGCGCCCATGCACATACCGCTGATAAAAAGAATTGCCATATTCATTATAGGTCCGGCAGTTCCGACCGCAGCCAAAGCATCATCGCCAACGAATTTTCCGACAATTATTGAATCCGTTGCATTGTATAAAATCTGAAATAAATTTCCAAGTATAAGTGGTATTGCAAATGCTGTCATCTGTGGCAGTATTCTGCCTTTTGTCATATCCCTTGCCATAACTTTTTCCTCTTACTGCTTCTTTTTCGTTGAATTAAGTTTCCCCTTTATCTTATCCATATTGTCAACAAAAATCAATATATCAGCTACCACCTTATATAATTCCGGCGGAATGGTATCCCCTATCTCAAGTCTCATAAGCGTATCGGACAGCTCCCCGTCCTCATAGAGCGGAACCTCATTTTCCTGTGCCGTCTTAATAATCTTATCAGCCACATATCCTCTTCCGGCAGCCACAATCGTCGGAGCCGTAGTTCCCGGTTCATAAGTTAGTGCTACCGCCTGTCTGTTTCGAAAATCATTCTTATCTCCCATGCCAAGCTCCATTCCGAAGATATTCTATATATTATGCCTTCATGTCAAATCTAAAACGCCGCACATCGCTCACCGGCAATGCAGGAGCAATCACTTCCTTCTCAAAATCAAAGCCTGCTCCGTCCTCCTTCTCTGAAACGCTTACGGACACATTATATCCGTCCTCACTAAGCTTCTTTGTGAGCTGTTCCATATTAGCCTCAAGGAAATCAAGCACACTCTCATCCTCCACCTTGAAGTTGGTCGATACACTGCTGCCCTTGAGGGTCACATATATATCAAGTTCCCCAAGATGCTCCATATCAAGATGAAGAAACGCTTTAACCGTGTCATCCTCGCCGCATTTCTGCTTATTCCTTCGGTAGACATACAACTCGCCCTCACCGTGCTCGCCGATATTTTTTATCGGAACCTGCACTGCTGCCATGAACTGATTCATGTTATTTAAAAATTCCATATTATTACTCATCTGGGATGCCACATTCGAAAGTGCCGTGCTCTGATTAGATGCCGCATATTCGGAGATAGAGCTTAATTTGTCAAGTGTCTTTGCAATATGCTCCTTAACCGACTCACTATCCTCCACATCCGTCATTCTCATACTGAAAGTGTCACGCACCAGTTCATTTAAAAGCCGCGAAACCTTGTCTCCCTTTAAAGCTGTGTGAAGCTTGCCCTTTAACAAAGGTTCACTGTCAAACTCCTCCACCAGCTTAGCAAACTCATTCATAAACCTAGCCAGATTATCTGTATTCAGAAAGGCATCAGAGAGCTTAAGACTCCTGCCTGTAGCCGCATTATAGTTATCAACCATACCTGCGACCATATTCTTTACATCATTCATCAGATTTTTCTGTACAGTATCAGCCTTCTCATCCGCCTGTGTTCCGCCAGCCTTCGGGCTTTCCTTCGAATTGTCTTCCACAGCGCCATTACCTGTGAGAAGTTCATCCCCCGCAAGAAGCTCCACCACATCGGATAAAGCCTTTCCTGAATCAACCGATTCAAAAAGCTTCTCTCCAAGTGCCGCTATGTCCGTCTGCATGGCTCCGTTGTACTCTTTATAATTCTGATAGGACTTAAGGCTGTCATCGGTAACCTCTATCCCCATCCTTTTGAGCGCTATTATATCGCCAATCTCGGCATCGCTATGTGCAGACAACTCCTTGACCATATCAAGAAGTGCGTCCCTGCCGATAGGCATTCCGTTTCTCATAAGCTCTAACACCATCTCGCGGTTTCTGAGCGTAGGCATTATTCCCGCCGCCTTAAGCGACTTGTTAATCATAGCTGTCTCAAGTGCCGTAGCCTGCATCGTGACAGCCTTTAAGACAATACTCTCACCCTTATTGTCCTGAATGACAAAGCTCGCCCTGTCGCCGATATTGTAGGCTGTGCTGTTGAGCAGGCTTGCGGTAAATGACTGTCCTCCGTCAAGCGTTATCGTCACCTGTTCGCCGCTCACATCCGTGATATTCCCTGAGAACGTATCACCGTTTGCCAGCGAACGAAGTATGGTAAGCGCCGTGTTCCCCTGCTCGGAACCGTTTACAGTGACCGTAGGCTGTGTACTGTGTATATTCGGGTGCACATTTATATTAATCGATGTATTTCCGTTTGCCATCTGTCCCAGATTGATATTCATAGCACGCCTCCCATTTTACATTATCATACTATTATATTCTGTATTATTCCTCATCAACAAAATTCTTGATAAAGGTTCTTCTATGTATCGGGCATGGACCAAGCTTTTTGATTGCCTCAATATGTGTCTTAGAGCCATATCCCTTGTTGGACGCAAAACCGTATTCCGGGTACAGCTTATCATATTCATACATAAATCTGTCCCTCGTAACCTTCGCTATTATGCTCGCGGAGGCTATCGAAAGGCTCTTCGCATCGCCCTTTATAATAGAAATCTGCTTCATTGTAAGCTCAGGGATAATCACAGCGTCATTTAAAAGGATATCCGGCTGCGGCGTAAGCTGTGACACCGCCTCACGCATTGCCTCATAGTCCGCCTGCAAAATATTAATCTCGTCAATCCTTTCAGGCGAGGCGATTCCGACACCTACGCTCACCGCCTCACGCATTATGACATCATAGAGCTCCTCCCTCTTTTTTTCGGAGAGCTGCTTCGAATCATTCACATAGAGAAGTCTGGCATCCTTAGGAAGTATGACCGCAGCCGCCACAACCGGTCCTGCAAGAGGTCCACGTCCAGCCTCGTCAATACCACATATATTTGAAAACATACTGTATTCCTTCTCAAAGGAGAGCATGTTCTCAACGCGCAACCTCTCAGCCTCTAACATGTCAAGCTGCTTCTGATACTTTGCGACAAGCTTAATAATCCCTGTCTTATCCGACTGTCCATACTCTGCTATCAGCTGTCTTACAGTATTTTCATCGGCATTTTCAAATTTATTTTTAACCGCACTGATTTTTTCTTCCATAAAAAACTCCGCCCGGCAGAATAATCTGCGCAATTATTCTGTCATATCTGTTTATTTTTATTTTATACCTGCTCAGGTCTTTCAAGAGATATTCTGCCTAGCTTTCCGCTTCTGAAATCGTCAAAAAGAAGCTTTATCGCCTTCTCCTCGTCCGGCTCCCCACCCTTTTTGAGGCATGCTCTGGCAATCGCGATGTCCGCCAGCACCTCATGCGGCTCCTTGTTCTCATCGACACTGTATCTCTCTGCAAGTCTACCTGAATAATTCTCACGCATGAACTTGATAAGCTCGTAGGAGAGCTCCGTCATGTTGATTATCTGGTCATTTATTGAACCGACAAGCGCCAATCTTACGCCGACCTGCTCATCTGAAAACTTAGGCCACAGTATTCCCGGGGTGTCTAACAGCTCAACATTCTTGTTAAGCCTTATCCACTGCTTACCCTTGGTGACGCCCGGCATATTTCCGGTCTTGGCACAGTTGCGCCCCGCATAGGCATTTATAAAGGTCGACTTTCCCACGTTCGGAATACCGACAACCATTGCCCTTATCGGTCTGTTTAATATGCCTCTCTTCCTGTCGCGCTCAATCTTCTCCTTGCACGCCTCATTGATTACACCCTGAATAGACTTAAGTCCACTGCCGTTCTTGGCGTTTATCTTGACCGCATGGATTCCCTTATTCTTAAAATATTCAACCCACGCATCGTTTACCTTCTCGTCCGCAAGGTCATGCTTATTGAGAAGTATAAGGCGCGCCTTGTTCTTTCCAAGCTCATCTATATCCGGATTGCGGCTCGACAGCGGAAGTCTCGCATCCACCAGCTCAATAACCAAATCGATTAGCTTGATATCCTCCTGCATCATTCTCTTTGCCTTGGTCATGTGACCCGGATACCACTGTATATTCATTCATACCTCCGATTTTTCTTATATTTATATACTTTTAATGTAGTTTACTATGTTATTTCACAAGTCCCATTCGTCCAAACGGCGATGAGACCGCCCATATACGCCCTATAATCGCAGAATATTTCACATTCCCGACATTTGAAAAGCGGCTGTCCTCACTGTTATTCCTGTTATCTCCAAGGACAAAATACTCATCATAGCCAAGTGTAATCGGTTCCGCGGCAAGCCCCGCATTATATATCTTCTCCGGCTCAATGGAATTTCCATCCTCATCCGTGAGTCCAAAGCTATATATAACATCATCCTCAAGAGGTTCTCCGTTAATATACACCACGCCATCTACTATCTGAACCGTCTCACCCGGCAGTCCGACGATACGCTTAACATAGTACTTCGAAACATTCGCTATAGTAGGCTCAAACACAATCACGTCATAGCGCTCAGGCTGTCCGAAGCAATAGCTCACCTTATCCACAAGCAGACTGTCATCATTCTCAAGCGTCGGTTCCATCGAATGTCCGACAACCGTTGTCTTTCCAAGCATATATGTTGCAAGGATGAATGACAGGCACACAACCATCGTTATATCCACTATCCATTTAAGGATTATCTCATGTACATGATACTTTTTCTCTCTGCGGTAAACCTCAAATTCTGCCATAGACACCTCTTACTAATTTTATTTTAATAGGTAACTGCAAAACACTAATTCTCCAATAAACAGTTGTGCAATTACCTGCTTTTATTTTTAAGTTAACATCCACCGGCTATTCATATTGCCTTACTCAATAATTGAAGAAAAGGGAATGCCACACTGACATTCCCTTAATGGTCATATTACATATAAAGTTATATTACTTTACAAGCTCCTTAACCTTAGCTGCCTTACCTACTCTGTCTCTTAAGTAGAATAACTTAGCTCTTCTAGCC
>JBNMLM010000069.1:0-13187 GCA_050874845.1 Eubacteriales bacterium
ATACCATACCACAGGAAGAATTTTCGTCCCCTCCCGGGGCATATCTTATCTCAATAATTTGAGCATTTTTGTAAAATTTGTGAATGATGATTTTCGTCCCCTCCCGGGGCATATCTTATCTCAATCCTTGTTCATCTGCGTGATAGTATGCTCCTATCAAATTTTCGTCCCCTCCCGGGGCATATCTTATCTCAATCCCGTCTTCTACATCGTCTTAGAATCAGGGCTTCGCAACATGGTTTGCGGGGGAAACCGCAAACCATGCACAACCTCATTATACAATCATCTTCTTCTGCACGCAATCCCCTATTTTTAGGGCATCGGGGCAAAATGGTATATAAACTATGAATTTTGTATGCTGATACGTCCGATTCCCATGTCATATAGCTCACCTTTATACTTGGTGCACTTGCACACATGCGGTGCCAAATGCAACTGCAGGTTTTTGTAATGTTTATGGTCCTTATACACTTTATCGTTTAAAGTATTTTTAAAAATATTGTCGACAACCTTTACGCCATCGGATGTGCACAACGAATATATAACCGTCTTAGAGAGGAAACCACATCCGCCTCCGATAAGCACGGCATTGCTATCCTTAATCGTGCGCTTGAATCGTGAGTAAAAATATTGATTGCACACATCTTTAAAATACTCCAGAGCCTCAAGGATATCGTCAATATCATACTGCTTTAATATTGTTGTATCAATTGTTAGGTCAAAATCTATTTTTGTGCCGGGAATTAAGGTCTCACGAAGAAGCGGAAGCGGCTTCTGCGTCCCGTCAACGGTGTAGTCAATCTTCTGGCTGAGCGTCAATTGACCCAGTCCGATTGGTTCGCTGTCCCCCACATACAGACCGGACAGGCAATCGTTTACTGCGTTCTTCCTGTTCTCCTCATCCCTGGAAAGAACATATAACACCCTCTGCTCAAGCTTTTTTATCTCAGGCATAAGATATTGACTTCTGTTAGCTTTTCTTTCCGAAGCTGATTTTACCTCTTCTCTTATATCGCTGTATTTGTCCGGATTTTTGTGCAGCTCCCACGCAATCAAAGCTGTTCTCAACATTCCCTTTATGCTGCTTCCCGGAACATAGGGACAACCATAGGCATCCTTTATAAATGCCTCTATCTCCTTCGGTCTCGCCTTGGGATTTAAAAAAGCCTCCCCTGCGTCCATCTTATACAGCTTCCATGCCTCATAATCTTCCGACCCGAACCGGTGCTCCTTAAGCCATTGAGACAAGGTTTTGCCATTCTGCCCTGCATTCATCATAAAATCAGTAAATTCCTTGATAAGCCCCTTTTTCTGCACATCCAGAAACATTTTCTGCATATCGGGTATAATGACTTCATGGTTCCACGGCATGTAAATATATTCCTTGGTGCCAAGCTTTACACCGCTTCCTATGTAAATCGGTGACAGTGCCTCAATCCTCATTCTGTAATGTTTTAAAAATTCTTCCATGTCCACCTCTATAATTCCATCAAATCGACTGTTATTATATCCCAATAAAAACCGGTTTGGCATATCTGTATACGCTGTGCCTTCCGCCATCCGATACGTCTATGATAGCACCGTCGAACCTGTTTACAAAGCATGAGCCAGAGGCAAACACATACAAATCCCTCTTTTTGCGCCACTCATCGGCATATCGGTCGGAAGCGACAAAACCGGTGCGTCTTTCAAGAAGATATGTCGCGCCGTCAAGAGCTGCTTCAAGCTCCTCAT
The DNA here is from genome assembly GCA_050874845.1 of Eubacteriales bacterium. Taxonomy (GTDB): domain Bacteria; phylum Bacillota; class Clostridia; order Lachnospirales; family Lachnospiraceae; genus CAG-882. The sequence continues at coordinate 1,735 of JBNMLM010000069.1, forward strand.
TCTTAGGGAGGGCAGTCGACAGCAGCATGCTTCTGCCTGTATCTCTGTAAAGCATGTCTAAAAGCTTATCCGCACCGCTTGCAATTTTTACTTCAAATTTGCCAAGACCCGCTGATTTTTTGCCCCCAATGCCCGAATATGACAGTGAATCTAAAAGGTCTTCGGCAAGCTGCAATTCATCCTCACCTTTGTATCCGACTATAATATACAATCCGCATCCGCTGTTGTAATAATATGTACCTACCCTGAACGGCAGTGTCTCATCCTCAGTTCTCACCCCAGCCATTGTCTGCTGTACATAATGTCCATAATCACTCATCGCATTATTTTCAACATCCATCCTGCCACAAAGAAATTCGTCAAGAGCTTCAACAGGGATAAACTTCATATTTTTGTATGCCTTTTTCTGTTCAGACCTTCCCCTGTCTGCCGGTTCAACATACAGCATGGGTTTAGGCAGCATATACTGGGTTCCTTTATATGGAAATAAATCGGAAAAGAGCAGATTCCCTGAACGGACCGCCTCATACAGCTCTTTCTCACTTCCCTGCTTCAACGCCTCAATATAGAGCGCTGAGAAAAGCTGATCGGCGCGGAATGTATATTCGGATTCACTTAGTACACCTGTTCCAAAATGAACACCTGTATTAAACTCTAATTTATATATAGAATAATTCATATATCTAACCTTCCATAATTTTCTGACATTCGTCAATTATGTCATCGTCCAATTCTCCTAAAACACACTCAACGCCAAACTCCTCAAACTTAACCCTGCCATAACCTCTTGAACCGCTTCCTCCAAGGTAATCATACTCTAACATCTTAAAGCCGTCCTTCAATATTTTTATGTCCTGTAGGATTGCAGCTTTATCAGCATTTCCCGCACCCTCCGACACCTCGTAAATAATCTTCACCGGAAACTTGGCTCCTCTGACAACCCTCTCTATCTGTCTTGGATTTGCAACAGCGGAAGTTCTTGCAATTGAATTTTCAAATTTTATTTCCGTTGCTCTTGTAAGTCCTCCCCTTTTTAATTCATCCATGTTGGACAAAAACATATCCGAAAACAGCACACGGCTTGTCTTTGCCGCTCCCTTTTTGGCACTGCCGAACAATGCCAGCAGACATTCATTATCATTATCCGGGATTCTCGCAACTGCCTCATTGTATTTCTTTGCCAGAAGTGTTCTCATCTTTCCCTTAAGGCTGCTTCCCGGTATCATCGGCATATTACTCCGAGTATCTAAAATAACCGGAGAATCAACTGCTCCTATCGCCGAAAAAGCACTTGAACCACCTATATGCAGACCTGTCACTACCTCTAATACTCCGCTTATCTCTATTTTTGCAAACATAATCCCATCTCCTCCTATTCGTCATGTCCACCTAAGAATTTTCTGTACGCCACCAATGCCTCCATATAGCGGCTGAACAATATAAACTGTGTCCTGCTGTCCTTGATATCGTCTATATGCTGTAGAATATCAGCCTTTTTGACAAGCGTATTTACCTTAGGCTCACGACCCGCCTCATACACAAATCTTATCTTGAGATAATTTATCTTTCCGCGTATCTCATTTGAAAGCTTGTCATCCTTGCTGCCAATCACCTCATTGTAGATGTCCGCCGTCATTGCCAGAAGATTCCTGATTTTTGAAGTTGTGACAGGTGGCACCTTTCTGTCTTTCTTGTCGCGCTCATTGCAGATATCCTGCATAGCCTTCTCTGCAAGCTCAACATAATTTTCTTCCGTCAATCTCATTTTTCGTTCTCCTCTCCATCATCATCGCGATTTAGATATACATAAATATAAATTGCAGTTATAAGCTGTCTCCTATCCTGCGGATTCCTGCTCCATTCATACATCTTTTTGGCAAACTGCCGGTATGCTGTCCTGACTTCAACATCACTGTCCGATTTTGGTTCCATCCTCGACAACAGATATACATATCTGGCAGTATTTATAGGCTGCGTATCATCCCTTAACAATTCCGTCAAATGATACAGAAATGACATTCCAAGCTCCTGCTGGTTCTGCATGTAGTCATCTATCAGTGTGAGTTTTTCACCAATAACATATTTCTCAAAATCTTCCCATTTGTAGCCATGAGACTCATCGAACAGTACAACTGCATTTTTTCCCTTAATACCCTTTGCAGTCTCCTCTAACACTGCCGTCTCCTTCGCCATCGCACTGATTGGATAAGTTGGATTATATACCCTTATTCCGGCGGACAATGTCAAGGTTCCCTGCGTGAATTTTTTCAATGCCATCTGTAAATCAACCGCTGCCGCAACCACATCATTCCACGCTCCTGCAAGAAAGACATCATCACCACCTGAATATACAATGACAATGTTTCTACCGCCTCCTGCTCCTAAAATGCCCGTGCTTCCCTGCGCAAGAATCTTATTTATATATAATTTAAAAAATAATGATAGCTGCCTTGAAAGAGAGGCTGTCCGTGAGAGTGTTGTGTACATGCAGTCACCGTTCTCACGGTTAAATCCATTCACAAATGTATTTCCAAGGTTATCGACATCCGCCCTGAGTATTCCGATACGCCTTATACCATCTGAGCTTTCGGCAAGCTCCTCAAAGGTATCCTTGGCTCTGTAATCACCCACCCAGATTTTTGTGGTTACATGCTTACCTGTGTATATACTGTTCTTTGTATAACAGCGCACATAGCTGTCACCCTTCATTCTCTCAAGCAGAGTGTCCTTATCATCAGCCACAAGGTATCTGCCACCCGGAAGCGGCAGGGCATCCTTTTCACCGCCGCACACCACGGTAAAATAATTATTTTTCAGAATACCTGATGCCATCCTTTCCAATGCATTGCAGACAGCACATTTGTCATCCTTTAAAACCGCTATCCGTCTGCATATCTTACATTCCCTTTCACCGTCATGTCTCCGGCTGTTAAGCTTTATAATCTGTGCAGCATTGTACCTGTGCGCCTTTTTGCCTGAAATCATTCTGGAAATGCTCCTGTACAAATCAGAATAGCTTCCACCCGGCATGTTCCTGAATGTATTGGCATTTGCCGCAGCATAGCCTGTCCCTATGTACAAAGCAGTTCCGAACTTATCCATCAGCCATTCATTGACGCTCACTTCATATTGCTCTATTATTTGCAGGACATTTTTCGTGTTCGGAAGAAGAATGTAGCAATGTCCTCCACCTGTATAAATAAGATTTGCCCGCGAAAGTGAAAGCTTTTCAAGCAGCTCATCGATTATATGCTCCATCAGTATTTCAAGGTAAAAGCTGCGCGCACGAAGCCCCTTTAGTGCTCCGCTTTCCCCGATAGTGTATATGAAATTCTGAATACCCGATATGTCCATCGAATACAGCAGAAACATTTTTGTATCATAATTTTTTTCTGCATTTTTATACAAAAATGTCCTGTAATCCTGCTCCCCCTCTGCCTCAAGGTACTGTTCAATACATGAAGCTATGGCGGCAGTCATCTTCACATGGTCATACAGGGAAATATCCGCCAGCTCCCTTTTCGAGGTGGATGACGGAATATATGTAAGGTTAGCCTCAAGCACCGATAAAAGTGAATCAATGTACTCCCTGCTAAGCTCAATTCCTTTCAGATTATCCGTGATATCAGTTATCACTTTGTTGTAAAAACCTTCATCCATTTCAACCTTATCTTCTGTAGGATAATTGATATCCTCATCCGGATTTAAAAATCTCATAGCATAGTGCTGTTTTCCATTGTTCCCATTGAGAATATTAAAAACACTGTCCAACGGAACCTTCTTGTCAAACCCATCTTCCCCATCAGCCGCCTGTCTTCTGTCTGAAAATGCTGCGACATTGTCGGCGAAATATGTGATATACGCCAAAGAATCATCCGGAATCGCAGCATTCTTGAGGTGCTTTCCGTGATGATATCTCACACAATCAAGAACCCCACCGGGAAGCTTTTTCTCCCGGAAATTATTTTCAAGTCCTCTGAGATACTCATATCCGCTCACGCTGTGGTCGCGCCCATCGCCGCTTCTATACACAACCTTACCTATATCGTGCAGCAAAGCGCCAACGATAAGTTCTATCTGCCTGTCAGTTATCATCTCTTTCTCCCTTCATCCTTTAATATTTTAAAGCTTCCCATCCCAAGTGATGTCTTAATTCCGATTCCCGAATATGTTCCGAACCTGAACAGCATATTTGCAAAATTCACCATTGTGGTTGTCCCATGCATTTTTATTGTGAGCTTTCCTATAAAAGAAGGAATCCTAACGCCTTCAAGCGAAAAGTTGACGCTCCTTAGATCATATCCTGCGATTTGCGCGTTCCCACACAATTGTTCCAAGGTATCCTCATCAGCCATCACCTCATCACTTATTGCCGCATCATACTTATTCATAAGGCTCTGGAAAATACACCTGATATCCGGATAGAAAACATACCGCCCATCCTTCTTAAATGCCGTAGGCGATATAAATTGAATATTAATGTATCTGCTACATTCATCATCGTAGAAGCTGTCCATCAGAGATTTGTATGACAGCTCAGAATAACTCTTTTCAACAATTCTTATCTCAAGCTTTCTGTTTTTGATAAAAATGCTCTCTATCTTCATAAGAGTATCATGTATGATTATCTTAGCTGCTTCCTTATTAAGACAGCACACCACCCAGAACCATGCACCATTCCTGAACTCAAGGTGCTGCGTATATGGATGAAGCTGCGACACATGAAGATACTCTGCATACTCCTCCGGCAGCATTTCCATAAGTGCACCATGAAAGAGCGATGACATCTGATACACGATTTCCTCACTGTGATTTAACCTTAACTCTATTTTCGCTAACATTCTTATACTCCGCAATTTAATATATTCTTATTTTTGTTTTTAGATTGATTTATGTTTATTATATTCATATTTTCGGACAAATTCAATATTTTTTATTGATAATATACTAAACTACTGGTTTATTGCATAATTTCTTTGACAGTTTTTACAAACAATAACCACATCTTTAACCCTATTTATACTGTACATTCTCCGTTTCAAAAAATATTTCCGATAACAAAAAAACTGCCGCCCGACAGACCATTTCAAATCTCCATCTGTCTAAGCAGCAGTTTAATCAATCGCTGATATTCAATTATCAACTAAGCAATTCCATATTTAATTAATTCTACTCTGTAAACAAAGCAGTTGAATAATATCTGTCTCCGCTGTCCGGAAGCAATGTTACAATAGTCTTACCCTCATTCTCCGGACGCTTAGCAAGCTCGATTGCCGCAGACAATGCCGCACCTGAGGATATTCCGACAAGAACGCCCTCCTTCTTGGCAAGAAGCTTGGCTGTTGCGAATGCGGTATCGTTCTCTACTGTGAGAATCTCATCGTATATCTTGGTGTTAAGAACATCAGGAACGAAGCCTGCGCCGATACCCTGAATCTTGTGAGCTCCTGCCTTGCCCTGTGAGAGAACCGGTGATGAAGCCGGCTCCATTGCAACTACCTTGATATTAGGATTCTTGGACTTTAAGTACTCACCGACACCTGTGAGAGTTCCGCCTGTGCCTACACCTGCAACGAATACATCAACATTTCCGTCCGTGTCCTCCCATATCTCAGGACCTGTTGTCTCTCTGTGAGCCTTAGGGTTAGCCGGGTTGACGAACTGTCCCGGGATGAAGCTGTTAGGTGTCTGTGCGGCAAGCTCCTCGGCCTTTGCAATAGCCCCCTTCATTCCCTTAGCGCCCTCTGTGAGAACAATCTCAGCACCATAAGCCTTTAAGATGTTGCGGCGCTCAACGCTCATTGTCTCAGGCATTGTAAGGATAATTCTGTAACCCTTAGAGGCAGCTATTGAAGCAAGACCTATACCTGTGTTTCCCGATGTAGGCTCAATGATTACAGAGCCTTCCTTCAAAAGTCCCTTAGCCTCAGCGTCCTCTATCATCGACTTGGCTACACGATCCTTGACACTTCCTGCCGGGTTAAAGTACTCAAGCTTCACAAGAACTCTAGCCTTAAGCCCTAACTCCTTCTCAACATTGACCACCTCAACCAAAGGTGTCTTTCCGATAAGTTCAACTGCTCCCTTGTAAATGTTAGACATACATAATCTCCTTCCTACTTGTGGCTGTCACCAGCCATAGATTCACGTTTTATGTTTTTTGCAAGTATATTACTTAATTCCTACTATGTCAATAGGAATTAAGTAATTTTTAGTTTTTTCTCCGTTCTGCCCCGCACAACATAGTATGAAGTCACAAGTATAACAACCGCTCCCGCCCATGCAAGAACCTCCGCATAGAACACACCCTTCTCACCAACGAAGCGCGGAAGAAGCATGACGGCAGTAGTCCTCATTATGAACTCCATGATTCCCGACAGCATTGGAACTACCGTGTTTCCAAGTCCCTGAAGTGCGCTTCTGTAGGTGTGAAGTGCGTACAACACAGCCAGAAAATAACTCATTATGCTAAGGTATAGATAAGCTATCTCAAGCACCTCATCCACCTGTCCTGTCTCGTTGGATATAAATAATCTTAGAACCGGGCGTCCGAAAATGAGCATGATGACGGATACAACAACCGATGTGACGAGCGCCATTATTACAGCACTTCTCATGCCCTTCCTTATGCGTTTGAAATTGCCTGCCCCAAGGTTCTGTGCCGTGTAGGTTGTAATCGCAAAGCCGAAGGAGGTCGCAGCCGTCTCAAGCAGACCGTAAAGCTTATTAGCGGCGGTGTAGCCTGCGACAAACAGGAATCCATAGCTGTTTACAACAGACTGTAGTATCATTCCGCCTATGCTTATCATGGTGTTCTGAAATACTATCGGAACACCGACTATGAGCAGCTTCTTCGACATATCTGCATGTATGCCAATGTCATCGCGCTTTATTCTTATTATATCTATCTTTCTTATAGCCGCAAAACAGTATGCAAACGATACTCCCTGCGCGATGATGGTCGCCGACGCTGCCCCAGCTATTCCCCACTTGAAAACAAGAACGAAAATGAGGTCAAGCGCGACATTGGTCAAAGCCGCCGTGACCATCGCCATGAGCGGTGTCCTGCTGTCACCCAGCGCCCTTAAAAGCGCCGCCTCAAAATTGTACATTAGGCTCACCGTCACCCCGCCTATCATAACTCTGAGATAGATTTCGGAGCCCGCAAAAATATCCGCCGGTGTATCAAGGAGTGTGAGAATCGGCACTATCAAAAGCTGTCCTGCCACGGTAAAAAATATTGCGGCAAGTGCCGTTAGCACAAGGGAATTTCCAACCGAAGCCCTCAGCGCCTTCACATCCCCCGCGCCGTAATACTGCGCAAAAATGATTGAAAAGCCCTGCGTAATTCCCGTTACAAAGCCTATGAACATCCAGTTGAGCCAGTCCGCCGCCCCCAGTGAGGCAAGCGCATTTATTCCGACACCCTGCCCGACAATTATGGTGTCAACCATCGTGTAGAGCTGCTGAAAAAGATTTCCAAGCATAAGCGGAAGTGCAAAAAAGAGCAGTAGCTTAGCAGGCTGCCCTTTTGTCATATCTTTCGTCAATTCTTTTTTTGAATCCATAAATCTGTGTTACTCCGTTTTTTAACATGCGTGTTGATACGATTTGATGATGTTATCGTTCACTTTCACATTGTTCTATATTTTATATTCACATTATTGTAATATTCTTATACTGCCTGATAATTTTTCTCTGCTTATAAATATAATAAATAATCATCCCGATTGCCGTGATGGTCCATGTTGCCGGGTAGCAGAACACTATCTGCTCAAGCTTGCCATGAGGAACTATGAACAGCACCCATATCACCCTGAACGCGCACACACCAAGCATTGTCATAATGGTTGTCACAAGCACATGTCCCTGTGCCCTCAGTGAGCCGGACAGAATCTCAATAAATGCAAAGATAAAGTACGCAGGTGATATAACTCTCATAACCCTCACGCCAAGGTTTATAACCTCCGTCTCTGAGGTAAAAATCCTCAACATGTACTGTCCGAATGACAACACCAGCGTGCTGAAAAAGAACGCCGCCGCAATGTCCATCATAAGGCATTGAATGGTTCCCTTCTTAACCCTGTCATACTTTCCTGCGCCGAAATTCTGACCTACGAAGGTTGTCGCCGCTATTCCGAACGCTGTATTTATCATCCAGTACATGCTGTCAATCTTTCCGAATGCCGACCACGCAGCAACCGTGTCAACGCCGAAGCTGTTGAGCGCGGACTGCACTATTATGTTGGAGGCGCTGTACATGCTAGACTGTATTCCCGTAGGAAGTCCTATCTTAAGCATTGCAGGAAGCACGTCCCCATGCAGTCTTATATCCTTAAGCACAAGCTTCATACCCTCAGTGTGGTACATGAGCGCCCTTGTCACAAGTACTGCACTCACAAGCTGTGAGATAAAGGTCGCCACTGCGACACCCAGCACACCCAGCTTTAACACGCTGACAAATAAAATATCAAGCACGATATTTATAAAACAGCAGATTATCAGATAATATAACGGTCTTTTCGAATCACCGATTGCCCTCAATATTGCGGAACCCATGTTGTAGACAAAGATAAATACCAGACCGCCGAAATATATCATTACATACATCGCCGAATCGTGTAGAAGCTCCTTGGGAGTGTTCATAAGCTTCATAACCGGAACCGTGAGAGCGATTCCGATTATTCCGGCTATTATTCCCCCAACAATCGAAAATGCGTACGCTGTATGAAGTGCCCTATGTATCTTTTTTGCGTCATTAGCTCCGTAAAACTGTGAGATTATAACCGTTGCGCCCGCTGAAAGTCCCGTAAAAAAACCGACCACAAAGTTGATTATCTGGCTCGATGAACCGCCAACGCTCGACAGCGCTTCCTTTCCAGCAAACTGCCCCACAATGACGGCATCCACCGTGTTATATAGCTGCTGGAAAAAGGTTCCGACAAGAATCGGAAAGAAGAATATAAGAAGCTGCTTCCATATTGTACCTTCTATAATACCGTTTTTCTGTGTATTTTTATCCATATCAGTCAACAGCCTCCACAACAACCATTATCCCATCGGAAAAGCTTATCCGCGCCTCATCCGCCGTAATCTCATTGCTTATTCCAAGCGAATTAAATTTGCTCATACAGTAATTATCCAGCGGATATTTAAAGCCCTCAAGGCATACATTCTCAACCCTCATACTGTACGGTATCAGGGACACGAATTTTCCGAACTGCTCGTCCTTTTTTATGGTAAGCCCCGAATCAATCATACGAACCCTGTTGTGCGCATCCACAATCTGCAGCTGAACCTTCTGCCTAAGTCCAATCCCAAGAAGCTCAATATTTGCAAGCGTATGGTCTATTCTGCTGCCTGTCGCGCCAAGAAGCGTTATGCTTTTCGCACCCTTTTCAATGGCAAGCCTAATAGCCGCCTCCGTGTCGGTGTCATCCTTCATAGGATTGAGCTTCGTCCACTCTATATCATTTTTCTTTCTAAAAAAATTCAGTGTATCCGCATTTACCGAATCGAAATCCCCTATTATGACATCCGGCACAATGCCTGTGCGCCTGAAAAATTCCATTCCTGAATCTGAGGCAATCATGCAGTCAAAATTATTATCACTTATCCACCGGACAGCAAAATTATCGTCCGTGTATCCACCGGTCACTATAAGATAGTTGTTCATAACTCTCCTTTTATGCACATATTAACATTTACTACCACCACTCACTGTCCCAGAGAACCGTGAACGGCCCGTCGTTTTCAAGCTCAACCTTCATGTCAGCTCCGAAGCTTCCGCACTCGACCTTTCCGAATGTCTCAACACATTTTTCCTTGAAATACTCATACATATCATTGGCAAAATCAGGAGCGCCCGCGTTCACAAAGCTTGGTCTGTTTCCCTTCTTACAGTCGGCATACAGCGTAAACTGCGACACAACCAACAGTTCACCGCCGACATCCGCAAGCGAAAGGTTCGTCTTTCCGTCCGCGTCCTCAAATATTCTTAAGCCCGACAGCTTCTTGACATACTTGTCAACCATCTCCTTAGTGTCACCATTGGCAACTCCAAGCAGAATCAACAGCCCTTTTCCGATACTTCCAATCACATTTCCGTCAACCCTTACACTCGCGTGGTTGACACGCTGTATTACCAGTCTCATATCAAACTAATCTCCACTTCCAGATATTTTTTATTTCAAAATATTTTTATTTCAAGATTTTTCATACACAAATCTTTTTTCTTCCGTGCGTAGACATATTGCTATATTTAATTTTGATTATAAAGCACATCTACACCTTGCACAAAACAAATATATAAATTATCTCTACAGCATCGCAGCCCCGATAATGCCTGCGTCATTGTCAAGCCTTGCCAGCTTGATATCCGTATTTTTTGCAGAATTTTTTGAGAAAATCTTTCCGGCGACCTTCTCCTTCAAAGGCGCAAGGAGCATATCACCAGCCTTGCTCACCCCTCCGCCTATGCATACCAGCTCAGGCTGTAGGATATTTATAATATTTGCGATTCCTTCCGCAAGATATTCAGTATAATTCGAAAACAGCTCTTTTGCAAGCTCATCCTCAAGTTTTACAGCATCAAATACATTCTTTGCCTCAACTTTGCCGATATCGCCATCGCACAGCTTCCAGATTACGCTGTCTGTTCTTTCAGGCAGCCTTCTCCTTGTATCCCTTATGAGCGCCGTCGCGGACGCATAAGCCTCAAAGCAGCCCTTTCTTCCGCAGGTACACAGCTCTCCGCCCATCTTAATCACAGTGTGTCCAAGCTCTGAGGCAGCAAAATTGATTCCCTTTATAAGCTTCCCATCAAGAATTATCCCGCTTCCTATCCCTGTCCCCAGCGTAATCATAACGAATGACTTAACATTGTAGCCACCTGCCAGATACTCTCCAAGTGCCGCCACATTGGCATCATTTCCAAAATGCACCGGTGCCTCTGCCATCCCCCCAAGAAGGCTGATAAACGGAACCATCTCAAAGCCCAGATTATTTGAATACTCCACATATCCTGTGTCCTCATTTATCGTTCCCGGAACTCCTACACCAATCGATTCAATATCCCTCTGTGCAATATTATTTCTTTCGCAAAGCTCGCTCACAAGTCCCGCAATATCGGTAATAATGCTCTCTGCCTCCCGCGGAACATTTGTCTTTACCGATACCCTGTCCAGAATCCTGTACTCCTCATCGACAAGCCCCGCCGCAATGTTCGTACCACCCAAATCCACACCTATCCTAAGCATACTTCCTCCATAATCAAGAATGTCCTCTGCATATTTTACTACACCTTTATCTCCTTTGTGAAGTATCAATAAACATAAAATCGGCAGCAATCACCGAAATGATTTCTGCCGATTCTTTCTGCTTATTTTAGCTCTTCCACTCTGTTTTTTTTGATTCTCTTTAAAAATACATATCCAACCATACAGGCTATAAGC
>JBNMLM010000070.1:0-13127 GCA_050874845.1 Eubacteriales bacterium
ACAAAACAAAAAGACTGGCACTGAAGGTTTTATTTGTATGCCATAAAATATGATTTTTCAATCAAAACATTAAAATCCCATTTGACACAGCAATGGGGCGGTATCCGAAGGATACCACCCCAACTATTGACAAAGAACCTATAAAAAGAACCATGTCCGATACGAACATGGTTCTTTTTATATGGCTATTAATCTGTATTAACGGCTTAATAATAACTTCCAAGTATGCGCTGTAAATCCCAGATGCTTATATTCTGGTCATTCATAACAGATAAATAATCAATCATCCAGCTTCCGTTAAGCTTGATAACCTTCACTGTCATCTTGTCGGACTTCCAGAGGGTATCACTGCCGGAGCTTATAACAACTCTTCCTGTAAGAGTATAGCCTGCTGTGACCTTGACGTCCTTAAATTCCTTCATGAGGTTAACAGCTATCTTACATAAATCCTTTGCCTTTGATGTTGAAATACCAAGAGAATCTGCTAAATCTTCATAATCATACTTATCATAGCCTGCAATCTCTTCACAAGCTGACTCAAAGTAGGCTGTGTACAATCTTGAATAAGTTGAAGCAACGCTTTCAAGCTGATCAGCCTCAAGCTTTTCCTTGTCGGCATAGTCAAACTTAAGCTTCCATCCACTGTCATAGCTGGCATCAAGCTCATCATAAAACTCCTGAATTGCCTGCTCAGCTTCATCATATCCCTCAGCAAAATCATCGGAGGTCTTCATAATCTTTACAGCCTTCTTATATGCTGACGCCGCGAAGTCCGGAAGTACTGTCGCCGCAAGTGAATCTATACTTGAAGTCTTTTTATTTACAGCACTTGCTATACTGTCAATCGGCTTCTTATATGCATTCGCGCTATGTAAGAAAAAAGCGATACCTCCTGCAACAGCAATTATAAGTACCAGTACAGCAATTACAAGACCTTTCTTTCCCTTCTTCTTTCCGCCATCCACAACCGGCTGCTCTGTGCTCACATTCTGATTAACATTCCCGCCATCGGCTTTCTGGGTGCAATTACATACTTCTCCATCTGCAAGCGGTCTGCCGCAATTTTCACAAAATGCCATTTTGTTCCTCCTTATACATTATATTGTTGAATCCCTAACAATAAAAATTATAGCTTTTTTATAGAAAAATGCAACCAAAAAGCCAAATTTTCTCAAATTTACCATCTTCTCCATTAAGGCTATTATGAAGCCTTATAATCTCCGTTAACTATGCAGCCCGCCATAAGGGAGGCAAAAATTGTCATCGGAATAGAAAAATCCAGATAAAAAAAGCTCACAATATATCCTATCATAAAAAGTCCTAAAAGCTTATCTTCGATTGCCGTCTTTTTTCTGTAATCATCAAGTGCCTTGTACGCCAAAGCGCACATAAGCGCTATCGTCAAAAACAGTGCTATGAATCCACACTGTGAGAGAATATTGTCGAGAACGCCTGCGAAATTATTGATATACACGTAAATGTAAAGCAATGTCATGGTCACTGTCTTAGTCCCATCGTGCAGCTGCATTCCGAAAATATCATTCATATTCATTATTCCCCAGAAAAATAATACCGCAAATGTTATTCCTATCGTAGTCTGCCATCTCTTAAGGGACGGAATATGCTTCTTATCCCTGTCAGACTTTATTCTTGGATGTCTCTCCCTGAGAAGAAGGCTTGCAAATCCTAATACCACCAGAACAACATATAAGCCCTCATTTTTTGCCAACATCTGCATAAGCCCGTCCTTCATCGGGATATTTTTAAGGAAAAATACTATACCAACCATTTTCAGGATAAAGAACATCATAAACCATACTAATACATACTTTGATACTGCCGTATAGGTTGCGTCAAGTACCATTATTGCAGCAATAATCATCCCAATACAGATAATTATTCCGTTACTGTCCTGATTAATTGCAAAGACAAACATACTTCCAATTACCCCGAGTGCAAACGGAACACATTTTGCTCCTGTTATATTGGTAAAGCCCGCTATGGAAAACAGCATGATAACCGCGGCAAAGCTCAGAAAGCCATCGCTCACTGTCCTGCTCACCAAAAACTGTATTCCCGCAATTGTCAAAACAGGAATAAACATAATTGAAAGCACCATCGGCAGATACTTCTTAATACCACCAAGCATTGCCCCCACAAGGTAGACCAGAATACACGCCGTCATATACACTGCCTGCAGATACTGTCCGTTAAATATTCCCAATATTGCAAAATACAACGCCATTCCGACAAACAGTATATTGAGAGATATGTCATTCTTCATTATCAATGGAATCTCATCAATGTATTTTTTCATAATGCTTCTCCGTCTCCTCTACTTATATTCATCCTTCAGCTTGAAGAAATAATACAGTACCGTCCCTTGATAGCCCTCATACATAACCTTAGGTCCATCAACCTGATAGAACTCACTCATTCTTTCTATTGCTGCCTTAGAATCCCCACGATTCCATGGAATTTCAATATAAACCAACCGTTCAGAAAGTTTTTCAAGCTTTAGGACACCGTCAACCGCCACTCTGTTCACATTCACAAAGCAGTCGTCCGCCTGTCCGCTGTGGTACACAAGCTCACCTTTTTCTCTATCCCACTTGATATTATCCTGTCGGAACTGTGTTTCTCCTTCATTTGCGGATGAAGCCACCACTATGTCCGTGTCCGAAGCATACTCCTTGAGAATACTGTCTATTGCCTCGTTTACAAATGTATAATGGTAGTTGTAATAGCCGTAGTCGCCAAGATTTCCATTGAGCGATTTCTCATCCTTGGAAAATCCAGCAGTATACAGTATCGGAAAACGGTTAGTCTCCATATTCGTAAACAGCTTCGCACTCACAGGGTCAATCGTAATCAGCGTCTCCCCCAGCATAAGGGCACCTATAACCGTAAGAGTGGAGAGAATCACCCTTCTCCTCTCAAAAAGCTTGATGAGCATGATAACACCGAACATTGAAAGCAATGTGTCTGCCAGCATATTGTATCTTGGCAGTGTTGCCTTAGGATATGCCAGAAGATAAAGCACATACACTGCATAACACCCTGTCATTACAAGCCATGGCGTAAATTCCATTCTATGTGTTCTTCTCACACGCATATTGGCATACACCATGACAATGCCCATAAGCACCACTATAAGCCATATCCAGTTAAAGTTGAGCACATATAGCTGTGCAAGCTTGATTCTGATGTAGTAACCCGAAAATGCTATTCCGTTCGCCGCGCACACCCTGATAACACCGTACACAAAGAACATTGCCACTGCTATCGCAGCTATCGCCACTATTCCGGTCTTTACATTGTACTCATCACCCTCCGTGTCATAGCTGTTATCAGCCTCAACAGCCTTCTGCACCGGTGTCTCCTGCTTCTTGTTTCTGAGGGTTGTCACAAGCAGCCCGATTAAATATGTTCCCACAAAGCACAGTGCTACAAGCATGCCTGAGCTCTTGGTTGTCCCAAGCATTATAAGCCAGAATACCATCAGAATATATTTTTTGTTGACGCAACAGTACAGCGCATATATGAAAAACATCGTCATTCCATACTCTAATCCGCAAAGCGTCGACATTCCGAGCGCCATAGGTGAAAATGACACAACCAGAGCCGCA
Organism: Eubacteriales bacterium; assembly: GCA_050874845.1. GTDB lineage: Bacteria > Bacillota > Clostridia > Lachnospirales > Lachnospiraceae > CAG-882. The sequence continues at coordinate 3,630 of JBNMLM010000070.1, forward strand.
AAGAACAGTATTATAAGCCTTGCCTTAGGGAAAAGTCGCCTGAATGTCATATATATACATGCTGCCGCTGCCATTCCCATAAAGAGCTGGCTCCACTGGAAGCCTATTCCACGACCTGGAATAAGAAATTCACCCATAAGCGCAAAAAAGCAGTAACCATACGCATTTCTGTCCGCAATCTTTCCCGCCTGCATAAAGTCTGTCATAATTATATCCGGATTATATAACAGCTTCTCCAAGGGTTCATAGCAGGTCAGACCTTCATCAAGCTGCAGAGTTCCAACCAGCTGGACTCTTATAAGATAATGAATTGTGATAAGCAGTGTACATACAGTCACATCGCGATAATCAGGCTTTATAAATCCCCCTTTTATCTGAAGAAATATAATTCCTGCAATCATGACAAGCAGCAATATCGTACTTATAACCAGCCCTGTATCCACCAGACCTGTGAAGCTGTCGCTCCATACCGTGCCATACAGCTCCGATACCCTTGCCAACGCAAAAAACAGTACAAAAAACAGCGCAATAAAGTTAACCTGCACTATATTATTTATTAAATTACGGTTATTCCATCTGGATGTTGCATTTTTCATTTTCTGTCCATTCCCCTGATATCATCAACAAATTCTGCCTGTCTTACGAGCGCCTGTGCCATATTCTCACGAACCTTCTCATCCTCGACAGCCCTCAGATACATTTTAACTGATTCCTCAAATGCATCACAGGACGGTAGCTCTACTGTTCTGCTGCCGGCTCCTGTTTCAATAAGCGCCACAGGCTTATAGCCATCCGGTGCCGTATATATTCTTCCTGTTGTAAGTCTTCCCTTACTTCCCCATAGCTCAAGTGAGCATTGATACTGACAATCCATTCCGAACGCCGCCTGTGCTATGACTCCGGCATCATTCACGAATTCCGCTGTGCCGAATATATCGACGCCTGTCTTTTCATCATAATCAAGCTGTGATGACACAAGCCGCGTGCTCTCTCCAAGCAGCATATCGATGAGCTTAATAGTGTAGCCTCCATTGTCCATCATGGTGCCACCTCCAAGCTCCTTAACATACCTGAAATCGCCCTCAGCCCTTCTTGGAAATCCGAAGCTTGTCCTTATAAGTCTCAGCTTACCAAGCTCACCGGACGCGATAATGTTCTCTAGCTCCTTCAGCTGTGCATGGAACTGGAACATATAATTTTCCTGTAACACAAGCCCCTTTTCTCGGGCTATCTTCACAAGCTCCTCAGTGTCATCCGCCGAAGTTGTCGATGGCTTTTCAAGGAATACATGTTTCCCTGCAAGCAGAGCCTTTTTTGCCCACTCGTAGTGAAATGCAGGAGGAAGCGGTATATAAACGCAATCAACACTGTCATCACATATAACCTCATTATATGACGAGTAAACATGTATATTATACTTTTCAACAAATCTCTTTAGTTTATCAGGAGAGTTAGATGCCACCCCGGCACACTCCACGCCTTCAACCTTCATAAGCGCCGGAATAAACTTATTGAATGCTATATCTGCCGCACCAAGTATTCCTATTCTAAACATAACATATCCAATCCTTTCGATAATCTATATATACGGCTATATCTCCAGCAATGACAGCAGATTCCTAAGCTGTATGTTAAGACAGTTGTTAATCTGTATCATATAATTTAATGTGCCGTAATCAATCCAGAAATATCCCTCCGGGAGTTCCTTAAGCTCATCAGGTTCTATCTCGACAATATAATTATGATTCTGTTCATGGTAGAAACGTCCGCCCTCCTCAGACAATATAACCTGATACTGGGTCTCATGTGCGGCAATCTTCTCACGAAGCAGTGCGTCAACCGCATTATCGCTATCTGCCTTTTTAGTCGGTTCCCACTGAACCGATGGTCCAAGCTCAATATAGTCAAACGAACCTATCTCCGGTCTGCCTGCAACAAGAAATTCCTTCTTTCCATTGACAGTTCTTGTTATAAGCCCGAAGGTTGCCTTGCCGATTGCCTTAAAAAGAGGCTGGCTCCACTGCTTTACCTCTCTTCCGGTAATATCTATGTCATAATATCTCACCATATAGTCCGCCTCATGGTTGCAGGTAACTCCTGCATCGTCCACGCTCCAGTCGCGGAGCTGGTTGAGCGGAACCAGCACAGTCTTTTTCTCCTCGAACATCTTGTAATTATTCAAAAACTGATATATCTCCGATATATTTGCGGTGATTCCACCTGTAAATATCGAGTGGAAAAATGTCTTGTCCGTAAAACATTCCGAGAGCTCTGAGAGCTCACTCTCCGAAAATCCGCAATTGGTGAGCGGTATTCCTGAAAGAACCGTTCTTGTATCCATGTTCACCAGATTGTCTATCTTCATCAATTGCTTTATCTGTCCCAATGTCATCCACTTGTAATTCGGCAGAATCTCAATATCCTCATCAAGAAGCATTATAATGTTGCGGTTTCTCTTCTTATAGAATCTTCCCGCCTGCTCGGACTGAATCTGGTCATAGATAACTGTATAATTTTTTGAATTGTAGAAATAATTGAAATAATTAGGGAGAACACCGCCGTGTCTTCTTGTATAATTGCTCTTGGTTGCCTGTATGGTCGGAGAAATCTGAATGACATTCACGTTGCCCGGTTCAATCTTAGCCTGCATAAGAAAATTGATTACACCGTCAATCTCCTTACATATAATCCCAAGATATCCTATCTCCGGCTGCACGATTATGGGCTGCTCTGCTACAAGCCTGTTGTTCTCATAGCGCTGTATTCCGGTTATCGAAAAGAAGGAGCGTTTTCTGTTATGTATCTCTCCCACATAATCATCATAGAACCAGAAGCTGTTGTCCCCCGACTCACATTCCTTGATTGAAACAAGCGCATCACGGTTCAGGGCAGCTACCCAGTCGAGTATCTGCGCTGTCGAGTTGACATTTCCCTCCGTTGCCGACCATGATTTAATTATTTTTCTGATAATCTCCTTCATTAAAATAATCCCCATTTCCCTTGATTGCAAAATATAACATTACTTCTATTTTCTTAAAATCCTGTTTTTCAACCCACCAAGCTTTATTTTTAACTGCGCCCCAAGCTGTGACATACATACCGCCGCATAGCTCTTGTCAAATGCCTTAATAGCACTCTTAGCGCGTCCCGAACAGTGAATCGCGAATACCCTGACCAATGTCCCGTCGGTTTTTACAAGATATGGCTGCTTTCTACCCAAAGTATCCTTCTTGATAATATATTTTTTAATTCCGGCAAATGAATTATACTTATATTCGTTCTCCGAAAAATTCACCCTGTCACACAAATTCTGGTCTATGGTTCCCCCATCGAATATTTTTGCTGAATTTAAAACCCTGTCATTATCCTTCGACCACAGATACACCAGAGTCATGTCGCACACGCCGCCCGCAAGCTTGTACTCCTTCTGGTAGCTCCACTTTTTAAGCAGAAGCTCCTTATTATCGGCAAATGTGCTTTGGCAGAAATTCAGAAAATCATCAAGTGCCTCCTTTGTCCAGTATGAACAATGGCAGCATGAGCTCCACCCATAATCCTTCTCCTGTCCGTCAACCGTTGATACCATGGCATAAGCGCCTTTAAGTGATGGTATGCTGCTGTAATCCGCACAGTTGTACAGATCACTCTCTGCGACAAGTATCCTGTCAAAATCAAGCTCCTTCATAAGCTCATAATACAGAAAATATCTCTTGAAGCATATCTGTGCAAAAAAATCCGTGTATGTCGAATAGTTCTCAAACACTTTTAAAAACTCATCATATCTTGTAAGGTCAAGCTTTTCATAATCAAACCATTCCCCTGCAACCTTCCTGTTAGCACCATCACCGAGCAGAATTACCCTCTCATTCCATCTCTGCGCCGACTGTACGCTGTACGGAAGGTGCTCAGGACATCCCACATGAAATATAACTACCGGTATAATATCCTTCTTCTCACTACTACCCATCTATTTTTTCTCCTTATTCTCTTCTTTCAGACCCGAGGTATTATTCATATAAGCAAGTTCATTTACTATTGAGTCCTGAGTTGTCCCTGCCATAGGAATCGGCTTGTCATCAAAATTAATCGTCTTTTCGACAACAACAAGCGGCCTGTGAATGACACGTTTATTGATGTTCAAAATGTATTCACCGATAAGCCCAATGAAAAACAGCTGAATAGAACCGATAAGGAATATACCTATTACAATAGGTGCCGTACCGGCAGTAAATGTGTACCAATGTGTCAATTTATAAACAAGGTATATTACTGCAACCAGCAGTGAGAGCGCTGAGGCTATGAAGCCGAAAAAGGTTGCCAGTCTTAAGCCCACCTTAGTATATGATGTGATACTGAGCATCGCGGCGTCATACAGCGAATAGAAATTATTCTTGGTCTTTCCGGCGCGTCTCTTAGGCTGTGTGTATTCAAGATCCTTTCTCTTAAAGCCATACTCTGCAACAATTCCTCTTATAAACGGCATCGGGTCATCAAGCTGTCTTAAAAGATGAATGAAAGTCTTATCATACAAGCCGAAGCCTGTAAAATGCTCAATCATCTCGACATCGGACATCTTGCGTATCATCTTATAGTAAATTGTTCTTAACATATAGATGAATTTATTTTCCTTGCTGTGGCTCTTGATTCCGCTCACTATCTTGTAGCCGTTCTCCCACTCGGCAACGAACTTTGGAATCATCTCCACCGGGTCCTGAAAATCACAGCACACCGATATGGCACAATCTCCGGTGGTCTGGCACAGACCGTAAAAAGGTGAGTTGAACTGCCCGAAATTCGTCACATTGAAAATAGCCTTTATATTTTTGTTTCCCGCACAGATTTTCTCAAGATACTCCCTTGTCCTGTCCTGTGAACAGTTATCTATAAATAAAATCTCATAGTCGTACTGAGGCAGTTCCTTTGTCATGACATCGACAAGTGCTTCACTCATCGGAATGACATTCTCCTCCTCATTGTAGCATGGAACCATGATACTTATTTTCTTTCTTTTCTTGTTTTCTTCCAAAATGCTCCTCTTTTCTACCGTTTTGCGGCATGTCCGCCCTAGTATCCGTATAGCGGGATACCATAAGTGCGAACCCATTCTATCGTCTTTTTAATTCCATCATCAAATGTTGTCTCAGGAACGAATCCAACGTCCTGCCAAAGCCTGCTTATATCTGCCGTAAGGTACATTACCTGCGCATTGCCATAAGGTATCTCACCGAAGCCTAAGAGGCTCTCATCCGCCTCCGCCGCCTTGCACAGTCTTAATATATATTCCCTCAGCTCACATTCTGCTTCACCTGCAAGACAGTAGGTTCTGCTCTGTGCACTAAGCGATGAGGCGCCCAGCATAAACAGCGCCCTTGCGGCATCCCCTGAGTACAGATAATTCCATATCTGCTCCCCCTTTGTCAGGGAAACGCTCTGTCCGGACAGAAGTCCCCTTATAACCGACATTATCATAGTGTTCTTTCCGTCAAAAGGACCATAGACGCTTAAAACACGCACCCATGAATGTCTGAGCCCAAGTTCACGGCACAGCTCTGCGCTGCGTATTCCGGCGGCTAACTTCGCCCTGCCGTACTCATTCTCCGGAAGTGTGCGTGTATCAGGTGTTAATCTGCCCTCGAATCTTCCATACTCCGCCTGTGAGCCGACACCTATAAAATGCGCGCAGCCAAGTCTCTTTGCAAGCCTCACAGCGTCAAGCGTGTACTCCACGTTTTTCTGCTGCATACCGGCATCGTTTCGCTGCTCACCGAAGGTTCCGCCCCATCCAAGATGGTAAAATACCGCTGTATCGGTTGATATATCCTGTGTATTCTTCACGGCGTAGCCTGAAAGCTCCTCAAGGCTCACATACTCTATCCTCAACAGTCCGCTTGCAAGCTCCCCGGAAAAGCTGTCCTTCACACGGTCATTTCGCTCAGAGCTCCTCCGCAGAAGGACAGTGGTGCTTATTCCGTTTTTCAAAAGTTCACCGACAAGCGCCATCCCTATAGCTCCCGTCGCACCTGTTATATATGCCTTAGTCATAGCCTGTCCCTTATTCGTCATATTGCTATACTTTACTCGTTATATTGCTGTCATTTATTCGTTATATTGAATTGTATGGCGGTATCAGCATATTGCGCTCTAGCTCATCCTTAGGAAGAAACGGAGCAAGATCCTCAAGCGGTGCGGACACCAGTGTTCCGTCATCAAGCCTCTTGGTGGCTGATTTTGGCTCAAATTTCTGTCCTCTGCTCACGAACACCTCGCATATTGCCGGTCCCTTCATCGCAAGCACTTCATCTATCACATTGAAGCTATTGTTGTTCTTAATCGCCCTGTATTCATAGCCGTAAGCCCACGCAAGCTTTCCCATATCCGGAAAGCTTAAATCCCCACTGTCCTCGCCGATACCCACAAGCGGCTCGCCGAAGAAATTCTTCTGTGTCTGGCGTATCGAATGATAGCCGCCGTTGTTAATCACGAATATTTTCATGTCCATTCTGTGATGAATAATTGTCTGCAGCTCCTGAAGATTCATCTGTATACTGCCGTCCCCGGTCACACAGATAATATCATTGTGGGCATTATTCTTTATTATACCATAACTGTCGGCAGGATTGCCACTATTTTCATTATCTGCCACCCACGCTCCTATAGCCGCCGGCAAATCATAGCCCATTGAGGCAACCGCCGAATTGATTATAAAGCGCTGGCGCTCCTTTATCACATAGGCGTGGCTTCCGACCACGCATGCCGAACCGTTTCCGACAACCGTAATCTGCCCCGGCTCAAGCCTTCTGCTCAATTCCTTGATAAACGCATATACATTGGCGTACTCATGTCCGTTCTCAATGCAGCTCTCATAATGCTTTTTCTGAACCACCGGATAATCGCTCTTCCAGCCGCGGCATATCTCATGCCACTCACTGTCATCAAACAGCTTTCCCTTCTCACCGCAGACCTCATCAAGACATTCGTCAAGCATTGTGAGGAAATCAAGCGCATCCGCCCACACCGGCATATCCACATGGAGAGTTGGCTTTTTAAGCTCCTCGGCATCCACATCCTCAACAATCGTGTACGCCGCCCGCGCCCAGCTCTTATAATTATATCCAACCTGTCTTATGCTCAGCCTGCTTCCTACGGACAAAAGTAAATCACTGTTCTGCACTGCAAAGTTTCCGGCTCTGTCGCCCATTATTCCCGCACGCCCCACATACAGTCCCTCATCGTCCGCGCACAGGTCTATACTGTCCCAGCCTGTCACAACAGGGATATTAAGCTTCCTTTTAACGCTCTCAAAAACCTTCGCGGCTCCGGCTATGCGTATTCCGTTTCCGGCATTAAACACCGGACGCTTTGATGACTTTATCCTATCAATAACGGACATCACAAGCTCCCTTGATACCTTCGGCGGCAGTGCGTTCTCATACTCCCTGTAATCTGCACAGCTCTCATCATAATCCGCAAGGTCATCCGTATCGATATAGGCACCCTGCACATTCAGCGGAATGTCAAGCCATGTCGGTCCCGGTCTGCCCGTTGTTGCGATGTGGAATGCCTTTTTTACATAGTATTTTATCTTGTCCGGCTCCGTCACCAGCTCACAGTATTTTGTCATGGAAGCGACAGCCCTTGTTATGTCGAACTCCTGATCACCCATAGCCCTTATCCCAAGACCTGTGCTCCGCGCGGTGGTGTCATATCTTACCTGCCCCGATATCACAAGCATCGGTATGGAATCCAAGTAAGCACCCAGCACACCTGTGAGTGCATTCGTGCCTCCGGGTCCCGTTGTGACACACAAAAGAGCAGGCTTCCCGGCAATCCGGGCATAACTTTCTGCCCCGATTGCGCAAGCCTGCTCATGGTGATTGTATATACATTTCAAGCTTTTGCTGTGTCCAAATGCATCATTAAGGTGCATGGCTCCCCCGCCCGTGACTGTAAACACGCGCTCTATTCCAAGCTGTGCTGTGAGCTGTGCTATATAATCTGATACCTTAATTCTCATGTATACTCTCTCCAATCTCAATGGCTTTATTTTATACTGCTGCGCGCTGTATACGTCGTATGTGATACTCTAATTTAAGAAGCTATTCTTAATTATTCCCTATTTGCTGTCTCAGCACGATTTGCTATCTTAATACGGCTTCATGGATAGTCTTTATCATATATGACAGCTTAGCCTCTGTCATCCCCGGATAGACACCTATCCAGAAGGTATTTTCCATAATCAAATCTGTATTTTCAAGGCTGCCTGCCACCCTGAAGCCTGTGCCCGAAGCCCTCATTCCATCAAAGCAAGGCTGCTTTATTAGATTTCCGGAAAACAGCATTCTTGTCTGTACTCCGCGGCTCTCAATATATCCGACAACCTTATTCTTGTCCGTTCCCGGCTTGCAGGTCATGCAGAAGCCGAACCAGCTAGGGTTGGAATTTTCCACCGCCTCAGGAAGGTAGAAATACTCCCCAAGGTCGGAAAGTCCTTCATAGAGCACCTTGAAATTCTCCCTTCTTCTCTCAACAAAGGACGGAAATTTCTTTAGCTGTGCACAGCCGATAGCCGCCTGCATATCGGTAGCCTTGAGATTGTAGCCGAAATGTGAGTACACATATTTATGGTCATAGCCCTTCGGAAGCTCACCGTACTGTCCGTCAAATCTATGTCCGCACAGATTGTCCTGACCGGAGGCACACACACAGTCCCTTCCCCAGTCGCGAAGTGAGCGTATTATCTTGTTGAGCAGTGGATTGTCCGTGTACACTGCACCGCCCTCGCCCATAGTCATGTGGTGTGGCGGATAGAAGCTGCTCGTTCCTATATCGCCCACAGTTCCGGTAAGTCTTGTCTTTCCGTCGATGGTATACTCAGAGCCCAGCGCATCGCAGTTGTCCTCCACAAGCCATAGTCCATGTCTGCCGCAGAATGCCTTGACTGCCGCAAGGTCAAACGGGTTTCCAAGCGTGTGCGCTATCATAACCGCCTTGGTTCTCTCCGAATAAGCCTGTTCAAGCTTAGTCACATCAATATTGTACTGTGGAATCGTCACATCGACAAACACAGGAACCGCGCCATACTGTATAATCGGCGTGACCGTGGTCGGGAAGCCCGCAGCAACGGTGATAACCTCATCGCCGCGCACTATGGCACGCTCACCTAAAAGCGGTGAAGTGAGTGCCATGAATGCAAGAAGATTCGCCGATGAGCCTGAGTTTACAAGGCTGCAGAAACGCACACCCAGATATTTTGCAAACTCACTCTCAAACTGTGCCGTATATCTTCCCGATGTAAGCCAGAACTCAAGAGAGGAATCCACAAGCTTCACCATCTCATCATGATCATAGACTCTCGCCGCATAAGGGAGACGGTCGCCGTCCTTGTATTCTTTATTCTGATTATGGAAGCGGTCACAGTACTCACTCACCAGCTCAAGTATCTGCTCGCGCGCCTCCTTTTCATTCTTTCCCTCAAACATGTGATGGGCTCCTTTTCTC
>JBNMLM010000071.1:0-12966 GCA_050874845.1 Eubacteriales bacterium
ATTATATCCTGCTTAGGTCTTGGAATAGGTGCTAAGAGAACCACATTCTTGAGCGGAAGCGAACCGTATATCTCCTCCGGCTCCTTGCGGTTATATATGCCAATAAGCTCCTTCTCAGCTCTCGACATCTTCTCCACAATCTCCTGCATACTCTCATAAGGCATGCCAAACGCCCTGATCGGATACACCCATGTCTCGTCCTCATTCAAAACTCCGACTCTTTCCTTTTTCCCATCAAGATATGTAACAAATTTCATAACAATCCTCACTTCTGAGCTTATCCAAAAATCTGCTCTCACAAATTATGTTAGAGGTATTCTAACACTCGGGATGGGAAAATGCAATCGTTTCATAATGTTTTAATATGTTATCGTACAACACAAAGGACATTTAATATATAACAAAAAGCACCTCCGAAAAATTATGTTTTCGTTAGTGCTTTTACTTTGTTGTTTACAAATACTTTTCCATAAATTCAGTCGGACTCAATATCTCCGGCTTTTCAATGTCTATATCCGAAAAATCCTTATCGCCTGTGATGAGTATATCTATGTCTTCAATTATTGCCGTATACAATACCGGATAATCCTTTATATCCCTTATAGCAAAAAGACCACGTTCAATTTCATTTGGAGTATACACATATTCAAAACTCATCATCATTAACAATTTATTAATTGCCAATTCTCGTTTGGAAAATTTTCTTTTAACAACACTTTTTAATTCATCCACAACATAAGATGATAATACAAGTTGATGTTTTGTGAATATACACTCCATCATTGAATCCATCCTAGTTCCGGGAAATAATAATACAGATATCAGAACATTCGTATCAAGCATGACTCTCATTCACTTCACCACGCTTTCTTTACGTAGTTCTTTAATCATCGTCATCACATCATCATCGTTCTTTAGCCCAAGTCTATCTGCTTCACCTGCAAAAGCCTTCTGAGCTTCATGTAAAGCATCCATAGAAGAATTAATCATGTAAATCTTCCCGGCTTCTTCAATAAATAATATTTTATCTCCATTTTTAATTCCAAGCTTTTTCCGAATCTCTACAGGTATTGTAATTTGTCCTTTTGATGTCACTTTTGCCAGCTCCATGTAAATCCTCCTTTCAAAGCAATGTATTCCTTACTTTCCTTACATCATTAGTATATGATATAATTAAAAAAATATCAACTATTTTAAAGATAATTCTGTTAATTTCTTGCACGCTATCCTAAAAGAATTTGCTCATTATCCTCAACATTCAAAACATAAAATCCGAAAGGCTTCCAGTAAGTACCTTAGATATGCCTATTCCAATTCACTATTCTGCAAGTAATATATAATAGGCGCTGTATCAATAAATATTTTTTAGAATCTGTTGTCATCCCTCCTTTTGCTTACATTTTGGCGGAAAAAAAGAGAAGAACATTGTCAATGTTCTTCTCATATTCGTGTCATACGTCAAGGCTTTATTCACTTTTAATTTTACTACACACTTTTATATTGTTACTACACACTTACTACACACTTTTGGCATTGAAACACATATAAATATATAGAATTATATGAAATATGATAACAAACTACACACCGCCTAAATGCCATAAAACCGCCTATTTCTGCGATATTTCTTACAGTATATACGGTGTCACCTGATAAACATAGTAATTAATCCAATTCGTATACAAATTGTTTGCATGTGCCCTCCACGATAATCGCGGCTTCGAATTTACATCACCATCCGTATAATAATTGCATGGCATGTCGATAGGGAGTCCTTTGCCAAGGTCGCGCTTGTACTCTGTATCAAGTGTTATGCGGTCATACTCAGGGTGTCCCATGACGAATATGCGCTTGCCACCCTCAGCAAGCACGATGAACACACCGACCTCATCGGATTCTGCAAGTATCTGGAGCCTGTCATCCGCCATTATATCAGCCTTGGATACTGTCGTGTGGCGCGAATGAGGTGCGTAGAAATAATCGTCAAAGCCGCGGACAAGAGGCACCTTGCGGTTTAACACCTTGTGTTCAAAAATGCCGAACGCCTTCCTTGGAAGAAGCTCTTTGCGGATGCCGTAGTGGTGGTACAGACCAGCCTGTGCGCCCCAGCATATATGAAGCGTCGATGTAACATGCTTGTCCGACCAGTCCATAATCTTTACAAGCTCATCCCAGTAGGTGACTTCCTCGAACTCCATCTGCTCAACCGGAGCACCTGTTATTATCAGTCCGTCAAAATTACGGTTGTTTATATCGCTGAAGGTCTGGTAAAACTGGTTGAGGTGCGAAGCTGAGGTGTTCTTTGAGACATGTGACTCAAGCTGCAAAAAAGTAATATTTATCTGTAATGGGGTGTTCGACAATGCCCTTAGAAGCTGAAGCTCTGTGTCCTGCTTTATCGGCATAAGATTGAGGATGAGCACCTCCAATGGTCTTATGTCCTGCGACAAAGCCCTGTTCTCATCCATCACGAATATATTTTCATCTTCAAGAATCGCCCTTGCAGGCAGATCATTCTGTATTCTAATAGGCATTAGTCTTCCTTCTTTCCTGTCATATTTATGAAATCCTCCTCGGATATTATCGGAATGCCAAGCTCCTTAGCCTTCTGATTCTTTGAGGAATTGCTTGTTGTATCGTTGTTTATAAGGTAGTCCGTCTTGGAGCTTACGCTTCCTGCCACCTTTCCGCCAAGGCTTTCTATGAGAGCCTTGACCTCATTTCTGTTGGCAAAGTGCTCAACCGAACCTGTTATTACGAAGGTCTTTCCGGCAATATCTGAGCTTAAATCCGCCTTCTCCTCAGAGATAAGTCTTAGCTCACGCGCAAGCAGAAGAGCATTTTCACGCTTCTTTTCATCGGAAAAATACTTGACTATATCGCCTGCGATGACGGCTCCGATACCGTCAATCTGCATGAGCTCGTTCTCATCCGCAGAAATAATCGCATCAAGATTACTGTCGAAATGCCTGCATATAAGCTTGGCATTCGCCACACCTACGCCAGGAATGCCAAGCGCATAGATATATCTGCTTATCTGCACATCACGCGATTTTTCTATGGAAGCCATCATATTGTCAAAGGATTTCTCGCCGAATCCTTCCATAGTACAGATACGCTCCCTGTAGCGTTCAAGGTGATATATGTCGGCATACGTTTTAATCATACCATCATCTATGAATTTTTCAAGGGTTGCTTCGGATATTCCGTCAATGTTAAGTGCATCTCTTGAGACAAGAAGCTCGAAGCTCTTCACCTGCTTTGCCTGACATTCAGGATTGGTGCAGTAGAGACTAAGCGCATCATTCTGACTTCTCAGCTCTGTCCTTCCGCCGCATACAGGACAGGTATCCGGTATTACAACCTCACCGTCATCTAACTTATCAGCGCCCTCAGCCTTTTTCACAACCTTTGCAATCTGCGGAATTATCATGTTGGCTTTATAGACGGATATTGTATCTCCAAGTCCAAGACCTAATGTCCTTAATATACTCACATTGTGTACACTCGCCCTTGAGACTGTTGTCCCTTCTATCTCCACCGGTTCGAATATCGCCACAGGGTTGATAAGCCCTGTTCTAGACGCACTCCACTCTATCTCAAGAAGCTTTGTGTCAACCAGCTCGTCCTTCCACTTGAAAGCAATGGAATGTCTCGGAAACTTAGCCGTACGTCCAAGGCTCTCACCATAAGCTATATCATCGTAGGTGAGCACAAGTCCGTCTGAAGGAAAATCGTTCTTCTCAACCTCCTTCGCAAAATACTCAACCGCCTCAGCCATGTTCCTTTCATCCACAACACGAAAATCCACTGTATCGAAGCCCTGACCTTTGAGCCAGTTAAACTGTGCTTCCTTGGAATTACCAAAATCCACATCCGGCTCATTCGTCTCAGGATTGACCGCGGATATGAGTGCAAACGCCTTAAGCCTTACATTTCTCTTTGCGGTTATCTCACTGTTAAGCTGCCTTACAGAGCCGCTGCACAGATTTCTTGGGTTCTTGTATTTCTCACCATCATTGGTAATCAGTGCATTGATTCTCTCAAAATCCAAGTAAGTGATTATTGCCTCTCCTCTTATGACAAGTCTTCCCTGATACGAAATCTTTGTCGGAAGGTTCTTAAAGGTTCTGGCATTTGCCGTTATGACCTCACCTATATATCCATTACCGCGCGTGACAGCTTTGATAAGCTCCCCATGTTCATAAGTAAGAACTACGGTCAGACCGTCAAGCTTCCATGAGAGAAGGCACTTATGAGCGCCCGCAAATGCAGCAAGCGCGTCAACGGACTTCGTCTTGTCAAGACTTAGCATAGGTGCCGCGTGCTCCTCCTTCGGAAGCTCACTCACCGTCTCATAACCTACATGCTGGGTCGGGCTGTCCGACATGACTATGCCTGTCTCCGCCTCAAGCGCAACAAGCTCATCATAGAGCGCATCATATTCATAGTTGGTCATTATTTCTTTATCGCCCGCATAATATGCCTTGCCGGCTTCGTTCAATATGCCAATAAGCTCTTTTATTCTCTGTGTCTTATCCATTATTCTGCTCTCCCATCCCACAAAGGCTTCTAAGCTTGACCGTCTCCTCCATGGTAAGTGGTCTTATTTCGCCCTCTTTGAGTCCATTTATATTTATGTTCATTATTCTTATTCTTTTTAATGACAGAACTTCATAGCCGAACGCTCCACACATTCGTCTTATCTGCCTGTTAAGTCCCTGCCGAAGCACTATCGTAAAGGTCTTTTTTCCATTTTTTCTCACAACACACTTTCTGGTTACAACCTTCCTGCCGGTGCTTCCGTCTGTTATCTCAACACCCGCGCCCATCTTCTTTATAAAATCATCTGTCACATCCTTATTGACCTTTACAACATATTCCTTCTGATGATTATTTGAAGTTTTCAGTATATTATTCATGAGTTCACCGTCATTGGTGAGAAGCAGAAGCCCACAGGACTCCTTGTCAAGCCTGCCTATCGGAAATACCCTCTTATCAATTCCAAGGTTCTTAAGATATACGGCAAGGCTGTCCGGTTTATCCGCCATCGTTGTCACTACACCCTCCGGCTTATAAAATGCATATATAACCTTCTTAACTGCACCGGGAGCTTTTATAGCCCTGCCGTTAATCTCCACCCTGTCGCCATCCTCAACCTGCAGCCCCATAGTGGCAGTAACTCCGTTAACACATACCTTTCCTGCATCAATAAGCCTGTCCGCCTCACGTCTTGAGCAATATCCCGAATCACTTATATACTTGTTGAGCCTCATAAATCCTCCATTCTGCTAATTCGCACATAACATCGGCGCAGGATAAAATCCTGCGCCGATAAAATACCCATTATTCATCCGGCTGCTTCTCATATAAAAATCTTGTCACATCATCAAATATCACAATGCCCTCTAAATCCTTAAGATTAGGCTGAGTAATTTCCGCAGCATTATTTGAAAGCCGTACCTGTTTCTCCACATCCTGTATCATCTGATCGGACAGCATAATCGAGTTGTAGCTTCTTACCTCATCTCCGACACTGCTGCCACATATATAGTATGTCCCACTCTCATTAGTGCAGACATAAAATGCGTTCAGCATGGTTATAACCTGCGCACCAAGTGTAGTAAGCACCCCACATTTAGCAACAACAATATAACTTCCTTCAGCCATACCATCCATCATATAGCAGGTAAGAGACTTAACCGAATCAATATACCCGCTCAGCTCCATAAATCTGTCTTTTTCAAGATTCGTGCTGTCATTGGTCATATACATGGCAAGATCGTACTCTCCATCTGCAAGGTAATCATAAAATTGTCTTATGAAATTCTTGACGTCATAATTCATGTCCTCCACAAATGTAACCGCATTTATATTGGCTGCCGCCTCTGTCACATTGGCATTCTGCAATTCCGCTTCAATGCTCTTGTTCTGTATCACAACAACATCCGTCATCTGTTCAGCAACAGAACTTTTTGCCGAGCATCCGCTTAAAAGACAAATTATGCACGAAAAACACAACGCAAAAATTTTTCTATACACGATAACCTCCGAGAAAAAATACACCATAATATATAATTTTAACAATTTTATACAAAAAAATCAATAACTTTTATATCTATACATCTGTATTAAATATCCCAGCAACCGCGCCAATCACACTCGTCAAATGCAATGCAGTAATATTTTACGCTTGCAAAATATACAATTATAGTATAAAATAATAAACAGCGTTTTTCGCATGCACTTGTAGCTCAGTGGATAGAGCACCGGTTTCCGGAGCCGGGTTGTCGTGGGTTCGATTCCCTCCAGGTGCATTTTTTATTTACCAAAATTCAGTCATATTTTATGTAATTTTATTCAAACCCATTCTCCCTTGTGTATATATACGAGGTATCTGAAAGCACCTCTTCTTTCGAAATTTCCGTACTGTTTATGGATTTTATCATCTCGTCAAGGTCGTCCCTTGTTATATCCTCAGCCACCGGAATAAGTATGAGTTCGTGAACGCTGCTTGGGACAATATAAAAATCCGTATTCATACGCAATGCCAGCTTTCTCATAAGACCATCATACAGCATACAGGATGCACCATAGCTCCTATATGTGTTTGTCAGTACATACATCGGGAACTGTTCATTCATACTATCCACATGAGCAATAAGAGTATCCACATCTATATCCTTATCCTCTTTAAGAATCATATCAGAAACAACCTGATTCATCGGTTTTAGCTCTGCCGGATAGAGTACCGGTGTATTTTTCATTGCAAGTGTATAAAGTAACTCCTCACCAACCTTCCAATGTTCTAAATGGTTATTGTATATCGTCACAATCCCCCTGCCGTTATCGACATTATCTATCACTGCGAAATATACTATCGCAAGGTTAAGAAAACATCTATGTGGTATTCTTTTCAATAATTCCTTATTTTTATCACAATTCACAAGCCTGAACGCTATATTCTTCTCAAGCCTATGGAAATCCTCAAAAAAATCCGACGGAACACGCACTGTCTGGCAGTTATCAATGTATATTTTATAGACCTTTCCGGCTATCTCATCTACCTCACATCCCGACAAATACATCGTATAATATCCATTAAGATATATTGTAGGTGAAAAGTTGCTATGTCTTGTCATTATCACAATCCCATCTAAAACAATTCCATTATTCTTAGTTACGCGGTGAATAAAAACCTCAGCCTCCTTTCCGACTATTTTCTTTACGCAATCCACCACTGCGTTTAAAAAATCCTGATAATTCATATTCAATTTCCTTTCTATAAATAAACTTTGACAGGCAATCAAAGGTTATTCCGCCAAAAACGATATTCAACACCGAATTAACTTTATCCGCTGTATCCTGCAAAATAAATCAATCAAAATATATAGCTGTAAAACTAATATTGGGAATAAAAAAGAATCAAAAATGAAAATTAAAACTAAATAAAGAGTTGTAATTAAGAAAACCAATATTGTTATACGAAAGAAGATATACTAAATCTTCTTCCGCATAACAAACTATCAAGATTAAGCTCTTGAAAGATACTCACCTGTACGTGTATCGATCTTAATCTTCTCGCCCTGCTCAACGAAGAGAGGAACCATAACCTTAGCACCTGTCTCAACGATAGCCGGCTTAGTAGCACCTGTAGCTGTGTTGCCCTTAACGCCCGGCTCGGACTCTGTGATCACAAGCTCAACGAAAAGAGGTGGCTCAATAGCGAATACATCTCCGTTATGAGAGAGAAGCTTAACCATCTCGTTCTCCTTAACGAACTTAAGAGAATCACCAACTGTCTCCTTAGTGAGCTGAATCTGCTCATAGTTCTCTGTATTCATGAAATGATAGAAATCATCATCAGCGTAAAGATACTGATACTCAGACTTATCAATATGAGCTAAATCAAACTTAGCAGTAGGGTTGTATGAGTTCTCAACAACACCGCCATTGATAATATTCTTAAGCTTAGTTCTAACGAATGGTGATCCCTTACCTGGCTTAACATGCTGGAACTCGATTACCTGCCAAATTGAACCGTCCATCTGTATTGTCATGCCGTTTCTAAAATCGCCTGCTGTTACCATATATAGGTATACCTCCTTGGAATAATCAATCTTCTGTTCATTTTAATATATCTTAAAACATATTTCAACTATTTTTTGAATGTATTTTGCTCTTTTTTGACTTTTTTCCTGTTTGTCGCCTATGTATCAAGCTCAAGACTTACTAAAAGTGCCTGATTTACCTTCTTAATTATCTCGCTGTCAAGATGGCATACCTTATCTTTCAGTCTCTTTTTGTCTATCGTCCTGAGCTGTTCTAACAGAATAACCGAATCCTTGATTATATCGTATCTCGAGGAATCTATCTCCACATGTGTCGGCAGCTTGGATTTATGCATCTGGCTGGTTATGGCCGCACATATTACAGTCGGGCTGTGCTTATTCCCGGTATCATTCTGTATTATAAGCACAGGTCTTATTCCTCCCTGCTCCGAACCGATAACAGGTCTTAAATCAGCATAATATATATCCCCTCGTCTAATTATCATATATACACTCCGTCCTGTATTGCCTATTTTCAATAATTCATCAGCACTACACAATAAGTATTTCCATAATTTGCGGAAGTGTATTCAATAAAAATTCTCTTTTTAAATATATATCCTCTTAACCCTTTTATTTATATCACATACAAACTCATAGTTGAACCGTCCGCACAGGTCTGCCAACTCGTCAACCGTAATCACCGCATCACCATCATGTCCGAACAGTGTCACCACATCCTCAAGCTCCACATCCGGAATGTCGGTAATATCAACCATCAGCTGATCCATGCACACCCTGCCGACAATCGGAGCCTTAATGCCTCTTATAAGTACATAGCCCTTATTGGAGAGCTGTCTAGGATAACCGTCGCCATATCCAATCGAAACCGTTGCAATACGCCTCGGTGAGTCCGCCACATATATTCCTCCGTAGCTCACCTCGTCCCCCGGCTGTATTGTCTTTATATGAACGACATGGCTCTTAAGCTCCATTGCAGGGTACAGTTCAATATTATGTACAAGCTCATCCGACGGTCTTAACCCATACAATGTGATTCCCTGACGTACCCACTCGAAGGTGCACTCAGGCATATCAATGATTGCCGCCGAATTGGAACAATGCCTATATGTAAAATCTATATTTCTCTTCTTAAGCTCATCAAGAACAAGACAGAAATTGTCATACTGCTTCTTCGCCTTAGTCTTATCCGCCTCATCCGCCGTCGCAAAATGCATAAAAATACCATCACATATAAGATTCGGGAGAGCCTTTATCCTTTCTATCTCATCCACTGTCGGAATGATGTCATCATGGTGCTTTGCCGGCAAGCCTATCCTGTTCATTCCTGTGTCTATCTTTATATGACATCTGCCGCATTTTCCCATTGCCCCCGCAAGCTCTGAGAGAGCACAAGCCTGCTTATAATCGAACATTGATAAAATTATATCATGTTCAATCGCTGCCGCATATTCCCTCGGTGAAATATATCCAAGAACAATTATATGTGAGTTAATTCCGGCTTCACGCAGTTCAACGGCCTCATCTATTGTTGCCACAGCGAATCCTGCCGTAATATCCTTCACCGCATCCGCTACCTTAACTGCACCATGGCCATACGCATCCGTCTTAATAACCGCTATTATTCCGGTATTTTCAGGCAGAAATTCCCTGCTTTTTAAAATATTTCTGCGTATCGCCTCTATATTCACAACAGCATACGCCCGGTTATATCCGCCTGTAAAACTATCTAAATCCATTATAAATTATGCCTCCAATTCATGTCAACGCCTGGTCACTTAAGCAATTCAGGTATTGAATCAATGATGTCCCGTGCCATGACTGAATGTTCTCCAAGTCTCTCCGCCGCCGCATCACCTGCCATTGCGTGAAGCTGCACTCCGACAGCAATCCTATCAAAAAAGCTGTCCTGTCCCCACGCATTAACGGCTGCAAGAATACCTGTAAGTACATCGCCTGCACCTGCCGTAGCCATTCCCGGGTTTCCACAGGTAGTTAAAAATACCTCGCCATCGGGTGAAGCTACAACACTCACTGCATCCTTAAGCACACAGTATACCCCATATCGCTTTGCAAATTCAAGTGCATAATGTCGGATATCTGCTGCTATTTCCTTAATGCTGTCTCCCGTGAGTCTGCTCATTTCACCCACATGCGGTGTAATAACAAGCGGAAAAGCCCTGTCTCCCGCACATTTCTTTCCCAACCATTCATCTGTGTTCTCCGATATAATATTAAGAGCATCTGCATCAGCAATAACCGGAACCGCAGCATGTGAAAGTACATAGGCTGTAACTTTTTTTGACAGCTCACTTACCGCCATTCCCGGTCCGATGACAACCACGCTTGCAGTCTTAAGCGCACTCTCCAAAACCGTCTCCGGCTCTTCACCATAGCTCTTTACTATAGCCTCCGGAAGCATCGCTTTAAGATAAGCGTCAACCGATTCATGTGTGAGCACCGTCACTACGCCTGCACCTGTCCTGTATGCCGCAAGCCCCGACATAAAAGCTGCACCTGTCATATCCTTAGAGCCGGCTATTATAAGCGGTTTCCCATAATTTCCCTTGTTGCTTCTTGCAGGACGTTTTAGGATATAGCTTCCAAAATCTGTGTTGTTCCCGAAATATAATGCGCTCTCACCTGCGCCCTGCATTTTTACATGTTCAGTAAAATCAAACGGAAGAAATCCTATGTTCTCAACGTGTAACTCACCGGTGAAGCTTTTCCCAGGGTAAAGCAGCTCTCCAAGCTTGGCATATCCGAATGTGACTGTAATATCAGCGTGAACCGCATCACCCATTACCTGTCCATTGGCTGAATTGATTCCCGACGGAATATCAACGCTCACCACTTTTTTCCCCGATGTATTGATAAGCTCTATCACTCTCCTGTATGCGCCTTCGACATTCCTTGAAAGTCCGATACCGAACAGAGCATCCACAATTACAGTATATTCATCAAAAAATTTTCCGTGTATGTCCTCGTCAAAAAAATATACCGGAATATTCAAATGCTTTACCAGCCTGAGCTGTACATTAAATTCCGGTGTGGCATGCTCTAAGTTTCCAATTAAAAGTACATGACATTCTTTTCCATCCATAGCTAACATTCTGGCGACGGCAAGACCATCAGCTCCATTGTTTCCCATAGAACATACCAAAAGGGCACGCGTTCCGCCCTCAGCCTCCATAAGCTCAGCAGTATATTCTGCTGTCTTCATCGCTGCCCGCTCCATAAGCACAAGCGACGGCATACCATTTTCTATAGAATAACAGTCTATTCTCTTTGCCAATATTCCGTCAATTGCTCTTTTCATCGAATGCCTCCATCACTCCCGCGCCTAACATTCCATGCAGATATGTATAGATTTCCTCATTCGTTATCTCTTTATCCTGCTTTAACACAACTCTTTCCTTGAGCTTCTCTCTCATCTGTTCAATCCACTGCTCAAGCATATCTATATCCTGCTTATTCTGATTGATTCTCTGATAGCATACCCTCACACTCTCAAAAATCAATGCGCTGTTAGCCTCCTTTATCCTGTCGGGAAGCTCATCAATCTCACGCTCAAGGTTATCCTGCTTCTGTCTCGCCTCAACTATAAGCCTCTGGCTTGTCGCCTGCTTCTTAAGACGTTTATTCTCAGGAATAGAGGTATCCTCCGCCGTGTCAAGTACACTCTGTGTCAGCTTATCGCGCACCACCTTTATATCCTTAAGGTCGGTATTGACCTTTCCCTGTCTCTTAAGAAGCTCCTTAAGATCATTTTCAAGCTTCTTTATCAGAGGCGTTTTTTCACTGTCCGGGAACAGCCTGAGCCACCTCTCATCTAAGCATGCTATCGGAATATTCTTCTTCTTTAAAAGCTCCCATATACGCATCTCCTGTGGTGTCATCTGTTCTTTTTTCTGTTCTGTTTTACCAAACTTGCCCATACAAAGCCGCCCTCTTCATAATTAAAGCAGACACTTTAATTACTTTTCTTGTCCACTTCATCTTAAATATTAATCTGATATTACCACAAACATGATACTGTCCGCAACACAAAAAAGCAGACCATGCAATGCACAGTCCGCCATTTCATTTCCTATCTGCAGATACTAAAATACGCCTGATTACTTTTCCTTGCGTGCCAATCTGTATGACAACTGCATAAGGCTCTCCGACAAATGTACATTCTCGACAACAACGTCATCATTGAGTGCCAGATCAGTATGTGCAAAATTCCATATTGCCTTAACGCCAGCCGCAGCAGCCTCCGCTGCAACCTCAGTTGCGCTGGTCTTTGGAATTGTAAGTGCAGCGATATCAATATTCTCCTTCTTAACAAACTCCGGCATGTCCTCAAGGTTCATAACCTCTATACCACGTACCGTCATTCCGACAAGCTTCGGATTGATATCAAAAATTCCCTTTACAACAAAGCCTCTCTTCTCAAACGCAGAGTAGTTGGCAATCGCCTGACCAAGATTACCCGCACCTATGATAATCATATTATGCTTCTTGTCTATACCAAGAATCTTGGCAATCTCTGCATGGAGATACTTCACATTATAACCATAGCCCTGCTGTCCAAAACCGCCAAAATTGTTAAGATCCTGACGAATCTGGGACGCCGTAACCTTCATTCTCTCGCTCAGCTCGTTAGAGGATATACGCTCAACACCGCTGTCGATAAGTTCCTCCAAATATCTATAATATCGAGGGAGACGCCTTATAACGGCGGTAGAAATCTCTCTTTCGTTCATTGGAACACCTCATATAATATATAATAATAGGCGTTTGCGAAACGCCACAGGCCGCATAAATACGGCATTTTTTGTTACCAAATTAAAATAACTCCTCACCGGATATGGTATAATAGAGTTGACTAAAAACTACAAACCATGTA
>JBNMLM010000072.1:0-12498 GCA_050874845.1 Eubacteriales bacterium
GTCATAAAGCTCTGGCAGAATGCCATAATCTCTCTGTCTGATTTACCCTTTGGATCAAAATCAGAACCACCTTTACCACCACCGATTGGAAGTGTGGTAAGAGAGTTCTTGAATACCTGCTCAAAACCAAGGAACTTGATGATACCTAAGTTAACAGAAGGATGAAGTCTTAAACCGCCCTTGTATGGTCCAATGGCATTATTGAACTGTACACGGAAGCCTCTGTTTACCTGAACCTGTCCATTGTCATCTACCCAAGGTACACGGAACATAATCTGACGATCCGGCTCAGTGATTCTCTCAAGAATTGCATTCTTCTTATAAAGCTCCTCATTTGCATCGATAACAGGTCTGAGTGATTCAAGAACCTCTGTTACTGCCTGAAGGAATTCCGGCTCTGATGCGTTCTTCTCTTTAACTTTTGCAAGTACTTCATCAACGTATGACATAAAATTATACCTCCTGAAAGTTGTGTCAGCTTATGCTGATTCATGACAAAGCTTTCTGCACTTTGCTCTGTTAATGCATTATACAATAAAAGTAAACCATAAGCAATAAAAAAATTATGATTATTAAATAAAATGCACCTTTTTGTTAACTGCTTTATTTTATTAAGTTTTTAATGCCATGTGCTTTCATCCATTCTGTCCAGAGCTTATAATATTCAGCCTTGAGGTGAACTCCGTCATAGCTGTAGTCTCCGATAACTCCGCCCGCACCGTCATCCACGCACTCGTTCATATCAAGATAGAAGATATCCCTGCCATTGGCAATAGCGGCAGCCGCCGTATTTCTGGCATCTATGTTATCGTTGTTAAACACATCACTTGAATTGGAATACTGTGTTGTCACATGCATCATGCCTATTATGAATATGACCGCATCAGGCTGAAGCTGTCTTATAGTTTCTATATCATTTGAATAAGCCTTCGCATATTCATCCGGATTCTTGTCGCCAAGCTCATTTACACCGACCATCATATATATCTGCGCATACTGCTTATCAGCAAGCACATCGGTTAACTGACAGCTTCCACCACCGTTCATTGACAGCTTATTATTCATTATGTCGTACACTGTAATTCCCGGCTTATACACAAAATCCGCTTCCTTTAAATCACCGTAAAAATACAAGCCTTCCATACGCGAATCACCGATAAAGCAGGCATTGGAAAAGTAATCGTTATCCACATTTATATAATCAAGCTTAGAAGTGAGCGCTATTGTGTCAAAGTCGCTGTAATATCCCGACCTTGCATGGCGCATATCAACCTTGACGAACTCTACCTGCCCTGAGTATGCGCTCTCAATGTTGTATTCGCTGTTAATACCGTTCTCCTCCCCGATATTAACCCCTTCGCTTTCTGCTTCTGTCTCTTTGTCCGGTACATCAGTCACAGGCTCTCCGCCATTATTATCCTTATCGATTACCTCCGTACCATTGTTCTCCACAGTACCCTGTTCATCCCCTGCCATCGTACCGGCATCCGCGAATTTGTCAAGCTTTCCATCCTTTATGATGACTTCAATCGGCTCATTAAACGCCTCCGTGCGTCCATCATTCACATCATTGTTAAAAAGCGCCACAAAAACAGGCTGTGTCCATGAAATATCATTCTTAAGTTTACCATTTTTAACGCCCACAAAGCTGACTATATATATCATAGCTGCCGATAAAATAAGCATCCACGTAAAAGAACATTGTTTAATAAATTTAGCTGCCGTAACACGCACCTCCCTAGGTACAATACTGATATTTTAAAATCTGAAATATAAAAAAGGATTGCTCTTCTGTACTGATAGCAGATATACGCATATCCAGAACAGAAATACAAAAAATATCTTCAAAAAAATATTATTTTTATACTTATTTATAAGCCTCATCGGTAGCGGTGTCGCACACACTGTGCAGATTGCAAGCATCCACCAGTATTTTCCCAAAAGACTTACGAATTTCTCCATGCCACCGAGTGACACGCCGGAAACTGCATGATTTCCGAACATTCTAAGCAGATATAATTTAAGTTCTCCAAGATTGGTAATGTTAAATATAACCCATGATACAGGGATTATAATTAGCATATACAAATGCCCTATTACAGGATGTTTTTCCAAAAATTTCAGGTAAATGAACTTTTCAAGCATCATAAGAATGAAGAAAAACATTCCCCATATAATAAAATTCCATGCCGCTCCGTGCCACAGTCCGGTGAGAAGCCATACAACAAAGGTGTTGATAACAAGTCTTAGCTTTCCCCTTCTGCTTCCTCCAAGCGGAATATAGACATATTCGCGGAACCATCTTCCAAGAGTGATATGCCATCTGCGCCAGAAATCTGTGACGGATACCGCACAGTACGGATTGGAAAAATTTTTAGGGAACTTAAAGCCCAGCATATACCCCATTCCTATCGCCATGAGCGAATATCCTAGGAAATCAAAATATATCTGCATCGAATAGCCCCACGCGCCAAGCCACGCCGTTGCCGTGTTAATTCCCATCACGCCAACCACCATGACATCATTCCATAATGCCGCTATCTGATTTGCCAGCATAACCTTATATACAAGCCCGACCACAAAAAGAATCAGTCCGCCCTCAATATTTGCAAAACTTATTTTTCTCTCCTTCAACTGTGGCTGTACCTCATCGAAGGTCACAATAGGCCCGGCGATAAGCTGTGGAAACATGCTTATATATGCAGCTACTTCTATCAGATTTCTGCTCGCGTGATATTTTTTTCTATATACATCTATTATGTAGGACATAATCTGAAAGGTATAAAAGCTTATTCCAAGCGGCAGTGCCACATCGACCGAGGGTGCCCTAAAGCCGGCTACAGCACATATATTTTCAATAAAAAAGTTCAGATACTTAAAAAAGAAAAGTATTCCAAGGTCAACCGCCAGACCTATTCCAAGGAGCAGTCCCGCACGTCCATGTCCCTTGCTATCGGATATTCCTATCGCCAACACATAATTTACCAGAATTGACGCCATCATAAGAAATATATACACCGGTTCCCCAACCGCATAAAATACAAGGCTTCCGACCACCAGCACAATATTTCTGTACCTTGCCGGTGTTGCAAAATAAGCCAAAAAGAAAATAGGTAAAAAACGAAAAATAAATTCAAGACTGGAAAAAACCATACCCCTGCTGCCCCTTTATCTGTGTTAAATAAAAGCTCAATAATTATAAGCCCTTCATAAATACATGGTATCACATACTCTGAAAATATATGTTACATTTGTTTTAAACTTTGTTACATCAAAGTTAATTATTGTTACTTTTTTGTTAAAGTTGTTACACTATTTCTTAACATAATCGATAGCAGAAAAAAAGCCCGCAATATCTCATCCGGCTACATATTGATTAAGGTATTGCGAACCATTTTCTTTTATAAAATATACAGCCGGATTCATGCACAAGTCCACGCAAACTCAGAAGCCTCACGATTAGCTGTTCTTACAATATTTTCAACAATTCTCCGCAACAGTTTCTTTCTTTTCAAGCTCCTGCATCATACTCTTCGCACATGGTGTCACAGCCAGTCCGCCGCTTCCGGTTTCCTTTATGCATGCCGGCATTGCTATGCCTATATTTCTCATTGCATCTATTACTTCATCAGGTACAATTCTGCTGTACACGCCGGCAAGAGCCATATCCGCCGCAGTGAGCGCGCCTACTGCTCCTATGGTATTTCTCTTCACGCAGGGAACCTCCACAAGACCTCCAACCGGGTCACATGCAAGTCCTAAAAGATTCTTAAGTGCCATAGCAGCAGCCTGTATAATCTGCTGTCCATCTCCACCTCTAAGGCATACCGCAGCTCCGGCAGCCATTGCTGATGCAGAACCAATCTCAGCCTGACAGCCTCCTGCCGCCCCCGCAAGAAATGCCCTCTGAGCTATCACCCCACCGATACCTGCCGCTGCGATAAGTCCCTTGGTTATCTCATCATCCGAATATCCATATTCCTCTTCCATAGAAATAAGTACAGCGGGAATAACGCCGCAGGAGCCTGCAGTAGGAGCTGCAACTATCCTTTTCATACAGGCGTTGGATTCGCCCATCTTGACGGCTTTTTCGAGAACCTTCATTATAAAATCACCGCATATACTTCCTCCCGCAAGCCTTGCTTTTTCAAGTCTGCCGCCATCGGTTCCCACCATTCCGCTTGCCGAACGTAGTTTATCATCATACACCTTGTCCGCATGCTTCATCGCAAGGTACATGCCCTTCATCTGTGCAAAGCCTTCATTGAAGGTAATCCCCTGCTCCTTTATATCGTCCTCCAACACAACCTGCCAGAAGCTCTTTCCCGACATTTTCTCCGCTTCAACAATCTCAGCCAACGATCTATACATCACATTCCTCCATACCTGTTTTGCTCAAATAAGTTACCTTTATGATACCCTCCTGGCGCCTGAGCCAGTCAATAGCCTCATCCGGTATCTCCTGATCACACTCAACAACCATAACGGCATACCCACCTCTTGCATCTCTGAAAAGCTGCATGGTAGCTATATTGATTGACCTGTGCGCAAGAAGTGTTGTCACGCACATAACATGCCCCGGCTGGTCCTGATTATGCACAACCAGTGTCGGATAATTTCCGGCGAAATTGGCGGTAAGCCCATCAATCTCACATATCTGAATCTGACCTCCGCCCACGGATGCCGCAACTATCTCAAGCTGCTTTCCCGCAATACCTGTAAGCTCAAGCTTAACTGAATTAGGGTGTGCCTCCACCAGCTCTATGGTATGAAAGGAATATACCATCTTCTTATCGGCAGCGTATTTAAAGCTCATCGGTATTCTCTCATCGTCAACCTGCATTCCAAGAAGTCCTGCCACAAGTGCGCGGTCTGTGCCGTGACCTTTTCCCGTAGCCGCAAAGGAACCATGCATATAAATTCTAGCTTCAGCGACAGGCTCACCTAAGAGCCTTCTGGAAATAAGCCCTATCCTCACGGCTCCCGCAGTATGTGAACTTGACGGTCCTACCATCACAGGACCCACAATATCTATAAGATTCATAAGTTTTCTCCATTTCAGATATAAATATAATTATAATAACACCACGGCAAGCGACAATACAAGCTATTCTCATATAATTACGGATAAAAATACAAATCGTCATATTTTATAATAGACATTTACAAATTCATAATATATAATGTAAGCAATTACATGAATTTTATGAGGAAACAATGGAGAAGAAATTTTCAATATCACAGACAGCGAAAATGCTGGGGATAACAACGGACGCCATCAGGCTATATGAGAAGGAAGGGCTTATCAAGCCCAAAAGGAATGCGGATAACAACTACCGTTATTACGACACGTCACAGGTAAGACTGCTGACATTCATCGCCTTTTACAGAAAGCTTGGCGTGAGTATACCCGAAATCCGTGCTCTGCTTACTTCTTCAAGCTTTGACGATGTACAGAATACCTTTGAAGAACTCATCAATCAGAACCGTAATCAGATTGCACAGCTCACAACCAAGATAGAGCGTATGACTTCCTTTAAGAATATTGTAAAAGATATATCCGAGAATTATGGCAGATTGAGAATCGACACCATGCCGCGAGGTTACACAGTGTTTGAGAAGCTCAATGCGGACACTGAATTTCATAAGATTAACTCTCTGTTGAGCCTGCCTATCTTCTCATACGGAAATATAGGCTACAGATATTTCTTTGATGACAATGGCATCACTTTAAGATATATGTCCTATGTTGTATGGGAGAATCTTATCAAGGTTGCACCTATCGACAGACCTATTTCTGAATATCCTGTTGTTGAGAGCTGCGAGTGTGTGTGCACAACCACCACCGGACATGAAAACGGCATTCTGGACATAGATATTAACACGCTCAAGGACTTCTGTACCTCACATGGATACACCTACACTGACTGCTACTATGCATTTTATATGTATTCAATACCGGCTGGTGATGAGATATCAGATTACTACAATATATATTTTCCTATAAAAAAATGAGAAAAGTACTTGACATTAGTCCTACACCAACCTATATAATCATGTTTGTAGTTCGTTAGTACAGTTATTTTTTGATAATTCCTGTCGATATATTATGTTTACACTATCGACATTTTGAATATTATATAGCCCACTTTCATCCTTCATACTTTTTATTTAGCGAAACGCATCCTTAGGGGTGCGTTTTGTATTTTAATTAATATCCTAGCTATGTTCTATTTCTAAAACATACTTAAAAAAAATCAATTTTTGTATTGACATTATAAATATTGCGTAGTATATTCGTAAAAAACAAAATGAACTCAAGTCATTTATCATATTTTATTAAGTTTGGTGCAATGGGGTACTGATTGGTAATCGGTGCCTTTTTTTACCAGAATGTTGCTTTAGCAAGTTAAAGTTATATTGTGATATTGAATCATTGCTATGCCATATTGCTAAGTAAGCATGATAAAATGTTTTTGTGTCAGATTAACAGGAGTGATGTAACGTGGGAAAGTACATATTTAAAAGAATTTTGTTGGCAATTGTTTCTATTATCATTGTAAGTGCGGTATCGTTCTTCGCGATGAATCTCATCCCCGGCGGCCCGTTCAACAAGGAGAAAGCCGGTTCACCTGCAATACAGAAGGTGCTTGAGGAAAGATACAATCTGGATAAGCCTGTTGGACAGCAGTACCTTATATATATGAACAAGCTGCTCCATGGAGACTGGGGTGTATCACTTAAAAACGGACGTGATATCTGGAAGGATATGTGGTCAAAATTCCAGGTATCTGCAAGACTTGGAGGAACCGCGGCGATAGTTGCAATCATCCTCGGAATAATCCTCGGAAGTATCGCAGGTCTGACAAGAAACAGATGGCCGGACAGACTTATAGTATTCTTCACAACACTCGGAACTGCAATTCCTTCGTTCGTGCTTGCCTCGCTTCTGCTCCTTGTATTCTGTCTGAAGCTTGCATGGTTTCCGGTGTGGTCATCGACATCACACAATTACGTCCTTCCGATTATTGCCCTTGCAATATATCCGATGGCATACATAACAAGACTTACAAAGACCAGCATGCTTGACGCACTCAATCAAGATTACATCCGCACAGCCAAGGCAAAGGGTGTAGCGCAGTACAAGATAATCTTCAAGCATGCACTCAGAAATGCCCTGATTCCCGTTGTAACATACGTAGGTCCTATGGTTGCCTATATACTCACCGGCTCGATGGTTGTCGAAAACATATTTACCATCGGTGGGCTTGGTTCGTCATTCGTAACCAGCATTACCAACCGTGATTACCCTACCATCATGGCAACAACGATTTTCCTTGCCATACTGATGGTTGTAGCAAACCTTTTGACAGATATCGCTTATAAGCTTATCGACCCTAGAATTACACTTGATTAATGGAGGATTTAATAATGAACTCTAACGCGGAAAACACAAATAAATTAAAAAGACATTTTCTATCCGCTCAGGTGGATTTGTCCAAATTCTCCAAGGCAGATTTTGACCCGGCAACAGCAGATGAGAAAAAACAGCAGGATGTTATGGGTGAATCGACAACCTTCTTTAAGGACGGTATGAGAAGACTCAGAAAGAACCCTCTTGCGATGGGAAGTATCGTAGTCCTCACATTGATTATCTTAATCATAATAATAGCACCACACATTGTCCCTTACAGATATGACCAGATTATCACCGTCAACGGAAAGCGTGATAAATCCGCTGCGAACATGGGCTTTTTTGAATACTCCAAGCTTGAACAGAAATATATGGACGAGACAGGCGTTAAGCTCTTCCCACATATTTTCGGAACAGACAGCCTTGGACGTGATTACTTTATCCGTGTAATATACGGAACAAGAGTAAGCCTTTCAATCGGTATCGTAGCTTCAATAATGGTTCTTATCATCGGTCTTTTATATGGTGCCATCTCCGGCTACTGTGGAGGTGTCGTGGACCTCATAATGATGCGAATTGTCGATATCATATACTCACTGCCGGATATGCTTCTTATCATCCTTATCTCGGTAGTTCTTGACGGTGTCCTCTCAAAGGCGCTTGTCGGAACCATATTCGCGAAGCTTGGTTCTAATATGATTTCAATGTTCATCGTATTCGCCCTGCTCTACTGGGTAAGCATGGCAAGGCTTATAAGAGGTCAGGTTCTCTCAATAAAGAACAATGAATATGTCCTTGCAGCAAAATGTATAGGAACGCCTAATCACAAGATAATCAAGAAGCATATACTTCCGAACTGTCTGTCCGTAATCATCATTACAACAGCCCTTCAGATTCCAAGCGCCATCTTTACGGAGAGCTACCTAAGCTTCCTTGGACTTGGTGTAAGTGCTCCTTTAGCTTCCCTTGGCTCACTTGCAAATGCAGCTCGTTCAGGCATGCAGTCATATCCTTCCAAGCTTGTCATCCCGGCAGTTGCGATATGTCTTATTGTTCTGGCACTCAATCTTTTAGGTGACGGTTTAAGAGACGCTTTCGATTCTAAATTAAAGTAAGGAGAAACTACTATGAGTGAGGAAGATAAATACATATTGGAAGTAAATGATCTTCATACAAGTTTCTTTACCGATGCCGGTGAAGTGTGTGCCGTAAATGGTATTTCCTTTAATCTCGAACCCGGAAAGACACTTGGTATCGTAGGTGAATCCGGCTCCGGAAAATCCGTAACAGCATATTCAATCATGCAGATTTTAGCTTCAACCGGAAGAATTACCGGAGGTCAGGTCAACTACAAGGGTGAGGATATCACCAAATGGAATAAAAAACAGATGCAGAGCTTCCGTGGTTCTAAATGCTCCATTATTTTTCAGGATCCTATGACGAGCCTCAATCCTGTATATACAGTAGGCAATCAGCTTATGGAAGCCATTATGCTTCATACAAATAAGACAAAGAAACAGGCAAAGGAACATGCGATAGAAATGCTCAAGCTTGTGGGAGTAAATGAACCTGAGAGCCGTGTCAAGCAGTATCCGCATGAATTATCAGGTGGTATGCGCCAGCGTGTAATGATTGCCATGGCACTTGCCTGTGAGCCGGATATACTTATTGCCGATGAACCTACAACAGCACTTGATGTCACAATTCAGGCTCAGATTCTTGAGCTTATGCAGGAGCTCCAGAAAAAACTTGGAATGGCAATCATAATGGTAACGCATGACCTTGGAGTTATCGCAAGCATGTGCGATGAGATTCTTGTAATGTATGGCGGCCGTGTATGTGAACGCGGAACTGCCGATGACATTTTCTACAGACCGGCACATGAATACACAAAGGGACTTCTCCGCTCCATCCCGAAAGCAGACAATATGAATGAGCGGCTGGTTCCTATCGGCGGTACCCCGATAAATCTTCTCAACATGCCTAAGGGCTGTGCATTCTGTCCTAGATGTGACAAAGCACTTAAGATATGTCTTAGCGAGAAGCCTGAAGAATACAGAATCAGTGATTCACATCTTGCCGCATGCTGGATGAACATCAAGGATTTATATGAAGCCGGAGGTGAAGGCAAGGATGAGTAACAACAATACCAACAGTAATGACAATAAAAACGAATACCTTCTCAAGGTAGACCACTTAAAGCAGTATTTCCCTGTCAAGAAGGGATTAAAAAAGATACCTCTCAAGGCAGTTGACGATGTTTCATTTGCAATCAAGCCGGGAGAAACTCTTGGTCTTGTCGGTGAATCAGGCTGTGGTAAAACCACTGTCGGACGTACACTTCTAAGACTCTACCAGCCTACGGCAGGACGCATTGAGTTTGACGGCGACGTTCTCTTTGACAGCGGTGAGGACTACGATGAGAATGGAAAGGTTATTGTAGGTGCGGACGGCAGGCCTATACTTCATAAGAAGGTAGACGTTGACATGCACCCTTATAGAAACCGTATGCAGATGGTTTTTCAGGATCCATACTCTTCACTCAATCCAAGGATGACCGTTGAGGACATTATAGGTGAGCCTTTAGATGTCCATAAGCTCTACAGCAGCAAAGCAGAGCGTCGTGACAAGATTCTAAGTCTCATGGAGACAGTAGGTTTGAACGCTGAACACGCTGCCCGCTATGCACATGAGTTCTCAGGTGGTCAGAGACAGCGTATCGGCATTGCAAGGGCCCTCACTGTGAATCCTAAATTTATCGTATGCGATGAACCGGTATCAGCGCTTGACGTTTCAATTCAGGCGCAGGTTGTAAATATGTTTGAGGAATTACAGGATAAGCTCGGTGTGGCATATCTTTTTATCGCCCATGACCTGCTTGTCGTACATCATATATCCGACAGAATAGCCGTTATGTATCTGGGCAAGATGATGGAGATTGCGGACGCGGATGAGCTCAACGAAAATCCTATTCACCCGTACACCTTAAGCCTTCTCTCAGCTGTACCTATCCCAGACCCTGAGACAGCAAGAAACAGCCATCGTATCGTACTTGAGGGAGATGTTCCTTCCCCACTTCGTATGCCTACAGGTTGTCCTTTCAGAACAAGATGCAAGTATGCCACAGAGCAATGTGCTCTTGAGATGCCGCCTCTTAAGGATCGTGGCAACGGTCATGCGGTTGCATGCTGGAATAAATAACACGGTTATTACTTTTTATTCACCGCTTAAATATCCGCTACGGATATTTAATGCTACATTCATTATGGTTTCTACCCGCAAGGGTTGAAATAAATCTTATATAATTTTTAGGAGGAAAAATTATGAAGAAGAATTTTGGCAAGAAAGTTGGCGCTTGTGTACTCGCAGCAAGCATGGTTCTCTCCATGACAGCCTGCAACAATGCAACAAGCACAGATGGTACAAGTGGAGCAGATACTACTTCCACAGAGGCAGCATCTACAGATGGCTCAACAACAGATACATCTGTGGGCGCAACAACAGATACACCTTCTACAGACACAACAGAAGGTCAGGCACCTGATTGGTCAGCCTACGATGCACTCATAGATCAGATTCGTACAACAACTGATTTTGCAGCGCGTGTTGACCTTATGCATCAGGCAGAGGATATGCTTATGGATACATGGGCAGTAATCCCTATCTACTACTACAATGATGTATATCTTCAGAATGCAGACGTTGACGGTATCTTCTCAACAGTATTCGGAATGAAGTTCTTCATGTTCGCAACAAATGAGAGTGACCCTGGCAACCTCAAGATCAACATTGCTTCTGAGCCGGATTACCTTGACCCAGCTCTTACAAGCTCTGTAGACGGTGGATGTCTTGCAGTCAACACCTTCGCAGGTCTTAACACATACAATGCCGATGGACAGCTTGTTCCTGCAGTTGCAGAGAGCTACGATGTATCTGAGGATGGCACAGAATACACCTTCCACTTAAGAGAATCTAAGTGGAGCAACGGCGAGGAAGTTACAGCTAACGATTTCGTATATAGCTGGAACAGAGTTGTCGCTGATGAGACAGCAGCAGACTACAGCTACCTCTTTGATGTAATGGAGCGTAACGCTGATGGTTCACTCGCAGTTGAGGCAACAGATGATTATACACTCACAGTTAAGCTTGTTGCACCTTGTGCATACTTCATTGATTTAACTGCATTCCCTACATTCTACCCTGTATATCAGGCAGGTGTTGAAGCAGCTAACCCTGATGGAACTAATCCTGGTGCATGGGCTCAGGAGGCAGGTTTCGTATCTAACGGTGCTTTCACACTTCAGACATGGAACCACAATGAGAGCATGGTATATGTAAAGAACGATAACTACTACGATGCAGACAAGGTTACAATGGATACACTTGAGTTCATGCTTTCAGATGACGATACTGCCATCTATGCAGCATACAACAGCGGTGACCTTGATTTCGCCGATACAGTTCCTAACGATGAGATTCAGTCTCTTCTTAGCAACCCTGAGTTCCACATTGTTGACAACCTTGGTACATACTACGCAGGTTTCAATGCAAACTCTGATATGTTCGCAGGCAAGACAGTTCAGCAGGCGGCAGATATGCGTCATGCTATCAGCTTACTTATTGACCGTCAGTACATTGTTGATACAGTAGGTCAGACAGGTCAGCAGCTTGCAGATGCATTCGTTCCTCTTGGAATGGCAGACGGCAACGGTGGTGAGTTCCACAACAAGTCCTACTATGACGCAACAAAGACAGGTGCAGATATGGTTGAGGAGGCTAAGGCTCTTCTTGAGGGCGCCGGCTACACATTCACAGAGAACGGTGATGGTTCTTATGCAATCAGCCCGGCTCTTGGATTCGAGTACCTTACAAACACATCAACAGGTCACGTTGCAGTTGCTGAGTCAATTCAGGCAGACCTCTCAATCCTTGGTATCGAAGTTACTATCAAGCAGGAGGACTGGAATGTATTCCTTGCAGACCGTAAGTCAGGTAACTACTCCGGTATGTGCCGTGAGGGTTGGTTAGCAGATTACAATGACCCTATCAACATGCTTGAGATCTTCACATCTGATTCAGGTAAC
>JBNMLM010000073.1:0-12493 GCA_050874845.1 Eubacteriales bacterium
ATACAACACATATATTGAGCAGGGTGGTACGAATGTATCGGGTGGACAGAAGCAGCGTCTGTGTATCGCCAGAGCACTTTTAAAGAAGCCTAAGATACTTATTCTTGATGACAGCACAAGCGCTGTTGATACTGCAACGGATGCGAAAATCCGCCATGCATTTGCCACGGAGATTGCGCAGACAACGAAGATTATCATTGCACAGAGAATTTCAAGTGTGCAGGGTGCGGACCGCATAATCGTTATGGACAACGGACGTATCAACGGAATCGGAACACATGATGAGCTGCTTGCTTCCAACGCTATATACCGCGATGTATATGAGTCGCAGACCGGAGGCAGTGGTGATTTTGATGAAAACGGAGGTGAAGCATAATGCCGGGACCAATGGGAGGAAGACCGCCAAGAGGAGCGAAGCCGACAGTCGCTAATCCTGGAAAGGTATTTAAAAGAATAATAGGCTTTGTGGCTAAGAATTATCTGCTGCAATGCATAGTGGTTCTTGTGTGTATCGTACTCACTGTATTTTCTACGATACAGGGAACCATGTTTATGAAGACACTTATTGACCAGTATATTATGCCGCTCATGCAGCAGACCGTGCCTGACTACACCGATCTGCTCCACGCTATCATAAGAGTGGCATGCTTCTATGCGGTGGGTGTTATTGCAGCCTATGTAAATACAAGAACGATGGTTTACGTTACACAGGGAACCATGAGAAATTTAAGGGATGAGCTTTTTGTGCACATGGAGTCTCTTCCTATAAAGTATTTCGATACACATGCACATGGTGATATCATGTCAATCTACACCAACGATGTTGATACGCTCAGACAGATGATAAGCCAGAGTATCCCTCAGCTTATCAACAGCTCAATCACTATCATCGGCGTGCTTGCAAGCATGATTATCCTTAACGTGCCGCTTACACTTTTAACGCTTGTACTTGTAGGTCTTATGCTGGTTGTCACAAAGAAGGCTACCGGAATGAGCGGAAAATACTTCGTTAAGCAGCAGAAGAACTTAGGTGAGGTAAATGGCTTCATTGAGGAGATGATGGGTGGCCAGAAGGTTGTAAAGGTATTCTGCCATGAGGAAGAGAATATGGAGCGCTTCGACAAGATTAACGAAGAGCTCTGCGACAGCTCCTACAATGCGAATAAGTTTGCCAATATCTTAGGACCTATCAATGCACAGATTGGTAACATCAGCTACGTTATCATTGCGATAGTCGGAGGTGCGCTTGCACTCGGCGGAGTGGGTGGATTTACACTTGGAGGTCTTGCAAGCTTCCTCACCTTCAACAAGAGTCTTAACATGCCTATCAATCAGGTGAGCATGCAGTTTAACAGTATCATCATGGCTCTTGCAGGTGGTGACAGAATATTCAAGCTTCTCGATGAGACTCCGGAGGTTGATGACGGATATGTTACACTTGTCAACGCAATCAAGGATGGCGATACGATAAAGGAGAGCGAAAAGCGTACAGGAATGTGGGCTTGGAAGCACTACCACAAGGATACCGGCGTTACCGACTACAAGGAATTGAAGGGTGATGTGGTGTTCGATGATGTGGATTTTGGTTACAATCCGGATAAGATAGTTCTCCACAACATAAAGATGTTCGCTGAGCCGGGTCAGAAGATTGCCTTTGTAGGCTCGACCGGAGCAGGTAAGACGACAATAACCAATCTTATCAACCGCTTTTATGATATTCAGGATGGTAAAATCCGTTACGATGGAATCAACATCAACAAGATTAAGAAGGACGATCTGAGAAAGTCCCTCGGTATCGTTTTGCAGGACACGCATCTTTTCACCGGAACGGTTATGGAGAATATCCGCTACGGCAAGCTCGATGCGACGGATGAGGAGGTGTACGCTGCGGCTAAGCTTGCCAACGCGGACAGCTTTATCACCAAGCTCTCCGACGGCTACAACACAATGCTCACCGGCGACGGTGCCAACTTAAGCCAGGGCCAGAGACAGCTCCTTGCCATCGCAAGAGCCGCCATCGCAGACCCACCTGTGCTCATCCTCGATGAGGCAACCTCCTCAATCGATACGCGAACAGAGAAGATGGTTCAGGATGGTATGGATAAGCTCATGCACGGCAGAACAACCTTCGTCATCGCGCACAGACTCTCAACCGTAAAGAACAGTGATTGTATCATGGTTCTTGAGCAGGGACGTATTATTGAGAGAGGAACCCACGATGACCTTATAGAGCAGAAGGGTAGATATTACCAGCTTTATACGGGGAATAATATTGCGGGGTAGAAGGATAAAGGCATAGATATTGTGAATAATTAGCAAAATCATGTATATAATAACTTAATAGAAGATATTGAATGAACCCATTTTGCGGTAATTATGCAAAATGGGTTCAAATATTTTGACAGGCATACGAAAAGGTGATATTCTTGTAATATGTTGAGATTTTTCACAGGAGGTGTTGATATGTTACTTAATTTTTCTGTTGAAAACTACAAATCTTTTTTGGAAAAAGCACAATTTTCAATGACACCTGCGCCAAAGCAGCATGGTTTGGATTACAGTATTCTTACGGAAAAGGTTGGAAAGAGGAATGCGAAGGGTCTTTGTTCATCGGTTATCTATGGACCTAATGCTTCAGGTAAGACGAATATTATCGGTGCGATGGATGTATTGAGGTCCATTGTTTTGAGAGGTAATATCAGAAATGCGGAGGAACAGAACTCACCTAATAAGGCGGCATATAACCTTGAATTGATTCCTAATAATCTGCTTGAGGAGGTCAAACCGGTTGTTTTCACGCTTTCGTTTGTGGAAAACAGAATGAAATTTGACTATGAACTTAGCTTGATGTTAGGTATGTTTCTTGATGACAATTATAAAAGAACAGTTAAGGAAGAAAAATTGTCAATAAATGATGAATTGGTTTTTGAGAGAACGGACAAAGTAAAGCTTGGCGATTTTAAGAAAATCGGGAAGTACATGCCGAATAATCTGCTGATGAATTTTGATACTGTCAGTCTGTTTGCCAATCAAAGTCTGGTTGCGGACGAATTGTTTCTTTCAAATGGATTCAAGCTTTTAGTATCACCAGGACTGTCAAAGACAATTATAGATTGGTTTACTGAAAAATTCATGGTAATTTACAGGGCGGATGCCATTCAGCTCATAAGAAGATTTTCAGACCCTCAGAAAAAGACAGTGTATGTTGAGAAAACCACAAATGAAGCGGCAAAAATCTTTGGTATCAATTCCAATTCGGTTGCCTATGTTGCCAAGGGGGATGATGGGGAAGCGAAGTTATGCTCTATTTTTGAGGACAAAAATAATAAGGAAAGTGCCAAGGCTGTCCTTGCAGAGGTGTTTGAGTCTTTCGGAACTATAAGGTTTATTAATATATTCCCGCTTGTTTTGAGAGCAATTGCCACTGGCGGAACACTTGTGGTGGATGAATTTGACGCGTCAATACATCCGATGGCGCTTATGAGCATTATAAATGTTTTTCATAATGATGATATCAATAAGAAACATGCGCAGCTTATTTTTAACACGCACAATCCTATTTTTCTCAATTCTAATATCTTTAGAAGAGATGAAATTAAGTTTGTCGAAAAAGATGATGACACTTTGTTAAGCGAAGTCTATTCATTGTCCGACTTTGGAACATCAGGCGATTCGGGTGTTCGAAAAGGCGATGATTATATGAAAAATTACTTTATTAGCCAATATGGAGCTATTAAGACCATTGATTTTTCACCTATTTTTGAAGACGAGATTTCGGAGAAGGAAAATAATGGCAGATAGAAAAAAATCAAAAAAGTACTATTTCAGTGTAGAAGGCGAAACGGAAGAGTGGTATCTGCTGTGGCTGAGGGACTTGATAAATTCTACGGAGAAAGCTGCTTTTAAGGTTGCAATTGATTGCAAGATTCAGAAAGACCCTTTGAAACGTGCTAAGG
The DNA here is from genome assembly GCA_050874845.1 of Eubacteriales bacterium. Taxonomy (GTDB): domain Bacteria; phylum Bacillota; class Clostridia; order Lachnospirales; family Lachnospiraceae; genus CAG-882. The sequence continues at coordinate 3,957 of JBNMLM010000073.1, forward strand.
GGCTGGTGACTACAACAAAGACGGAAATATTCCATCTATGTGATTACGAAAGCGACGAAGAAATTCATGTAAAACAATTCGTAGATACAATGGATAGAATGAAGTCTGCGATGGGGCTGGGAAAACAGATAACATACAGATTCGGATACAGTAATTTTGCCTTTGATTTATGGATTGTTCTTCATAAAGCAGAGTGCAACGGAACCTTATCCCATAGAAAAGGCTATCTGCCATATATAAACAGAGCTTTCGGAACAAAATTTCAGGGCATGGATGAATATAAGCATGAAGATAATTTTAAAGCCTGCCTAAAACAGCTCACTCTGGAAGATGTAGCAAAAGCGATTGAGCGAAGTGAGCGGATAATGGCTAATAATGAAGGTAGATATACTTTACATAATTATAAGGGATTTAGGTATTATAAAGAGAATCCTTCCTTATCGGTCTGGGAAGCCATTAAAAAGATTATGCAGGACTGCAAATTATTGTAATTCAAACATAATGGCATATTCTCTGTACAAATCCATCAATTTTTACTATAATACTTGCATGGGACATAGGTGTCAGACCCCTGTCCCGGACCTGGGACAGGGGTCTGACACCTATGTCCCAATATATAGAAATGAGGTGTAATCACATGAGTACAGTGGTCGAGAGACTAGGCGCGCTGCGCGCACTTATGAAAGAGAAGAATATTCAGGCATACATTATATGTACTGATGATTTCCACGGCTCCGAGTACGTTGGAAGTTATTTTAAGGCTAGGGCTTTTATGTCCGGATTTACAGGTTCGGCGGGAACACTTGTAGTGCTTCAGGATGAGGCAGGACTGTGGACGGACGGAAGATATTTTCTTCAGGGAGCAGCACAGCTTGAGGGCAGCACAATCACTCTTATGAAGATGGGTGAGGAGGGCGTTCCTACGATAGCAGAATATCTTGCGGAGAAGCTCGCAGACGGAAGCAATATAGGTTTTGACGGAAGAACTGTAACGGATGCTTTCATGGGAAGAATTACAGAGAGCATTAAGGGAAGAAATATGTCCTATATATGTGGTGAGGACCTTGTCGATAAGGTGTGGACGGACAGACCAGCCCTTTCTAAGGAGCCTGTATGGGAGCTTTCTGTTGAGTATGCAGGCATGAGCCGTGAGGAGAAGCTTGCGAAGATTCGTGAGACTATGAAGAAGGAGGGCGCAGACCTTCTTGTGCTCACAGCGCTTGACGATATCGCATGGTTGTTAAATCTCCGTGGAAATGATGTCGCATACAATCCTGTATTTTTATCATATATGACAATGACTGCCGACAGTGCAGTTCTCTATCTTGACGAGAGCATTTTAAATGCCGACATCAAGGGCAAATTAGCCGCCGATGGCATTGAGCTTAGAAAGTATAACGATATTTACAGCGATTTGAAGAAGGTGAATAAGGACGCAGTCGTTCTTGTTGATAAGGTTACAGCTAATTTCCTTATCGTTCACTCACTTCCAAACGCAGCCAATGTAAGAGCGGAGCAGAGCCCTGTTGTGCTTCCTAAGGCAATCAAGACTGTTGCCGAGAGGGAGAATGAGAAGAAGGCTCATGTGAAGGACGGAATGGCAGTCACACACTTTATGTACTGGCTTAAGAAAAATGTAGGCAGGCTTGACATAACAGAGATGAGCGCCGCAGTACAGCTTGACGAGTTCAGAAAGAAGCAGCCGGGATATCTTGGAGAGAGCTTTGACCCGATTATGGGCTATGGTTCTCACGGTGCCATCGTGCATTACTCCGCAACGGAGGAGACGGATGCCAAGCTTGAACCTAGAAGCTTCCTTCTTGCAGATACAGGCGGACATTACTATGAGGGAACAACCGATATAACAAGAACAATAGCTCTTGGTGAGCTTACGGATGAGGAGAAGAAGGTGTTCACACTTGTTCTCAAGGGGCATCTTAACCTTGCAAATGCAAAGTTCTTATATGGCGCAAGAGGAGAGAATCTTGACTACATCGCGCGTGAACCGCTCTGGAGAAACGGCATGGACTACAAGCATGGTACAGGCCACGGCGTTGGCTATCTTCTCAATGTGCATGAGCGCCCTAACAGTATCAGAACCCAGATAGCGCCTAGCGGACCTTCCGCAGTGCTTGAGGAGGGCATGATTACATCCGATGAGCCGGGAATGTACATTGCAGGCAAGTTCGGAATAAGACATGAGAACCTTGTCCTCTGTGTAAAGAGAGAAAAGACAGAGTACGGACAGTTCATGGGCTTTGAGCCTCTTACGATGGTTCCGTTCGATCTTGACGCTGTCGATGTATCGTACATGACCGCTGAGGAGAAGGACAGATTAAACGCATACCACGCGAAGGTATTTGCGGCAATCAGCCCTGATTTCGAGGGTGAGGAGCTTGAGTGGCTTAAGCATGTGACAAGGGCGATATAGAACTTAGAGCATATAGCTTAGAATAAAACCCGTTTCGTGAGTACTCACGAAGCGGGTTTTTTGGTTGGGACAGGGACCAGACCCCTGTGTCCCAAGCTATGGGACACAGGGGTCTGACACCCTGTCCCAACCGTTATACAGTGCCTCAAGCTCCGGTCTGCACTGCAGGAAGATATTGCCGAGGAACGGGTCGAAGTGGCTGCCGAGCGAATCCTCTATTATGCCGAATGCGGTATCGTAGGAGTAGGCTTCCTTGTAGCAGCGCTTGCTCACGAGAGCATCGAACACGTCCGCAAGAGCCATGATTCTGGCTTCAAGAGGAATGTCCGTGCCGGATAAGCCCTCCGGGTAGCCGCCTCCGTCCCATTTCTCATGGTGGTAGTGGGCTACATTCTTAGCGAGTTCTACAAAGTCGTCATTTTCCACACCGCGCAGGATGTTCTCGACAATCGAGGCGCCCTCCGCCGCATGGCGCTTCATCTGGGAGTATTCCTCGTTGGTGTAGCGCCCCTGCTTTTGCAGGATGCTGTCCGCTATGGCAATCTTTCCAAGGTCATGCATAGGGGCGGCTTTTGAAAGCATCTGGAGGAAATCCGGGGTGATACTAAGCTGCTCACAGTATGGCATAAGTCTTTTGGAAAATATATCTATGACGGCACTGGTACGCTTTATGTGCCCGCCTGTGCTGTTGTCACGGCTTTCAACCATCGTAGCCATGCCGAGAACCATCATATCCTTTATGTGCGAAATGTCGGCGGTTTTTATGGCAACTTCATTTTTTAAGTCTTTATTATAATTCTTTATTGCGTTAAGGTAATTGTTCTCGCTCGTTCTGTCTATGAACTCAATAATATATCCAACCTTTTTCCTTTTGCCGAAAATAATATTTCTTACACTTACATCAAAATATCTTTCTTCCAGATGAATTTTCTTGGATTTTGTCTCACCATCTGATGCCCAGCTTATAATGTTTTCGTATAAAAACGAACTGGATTTGGGTATTGATTTATCTACATGCCAAGTGTTATTTATTTCCGGAAAAAGCTCCCGGACATAGTCATTGGCACTTATGTAGCGGAATTTCCTATCCAGTTCAATATAGCCATATTCTTTCAATCGGTCGACAGACGCAGCGATATTGGAGGACATGTCGAACATGTTGATACGCTCCGCAAGATATACCATAAGAATTGAAGATATCAGGTAGCCTATGGACAGATAGCTTATATTGGTGCGTACAATGCGCTGAAAAATATATGTTCCGGCAACGGCAATACCCAGTATACACAGAATGGAAACAGTCTTTGTGGAGACAGTATTGCTCTTCTTGATTGAATAAATAAGGTAGAACAGTATAAGCACGGCGTATACAAGCATTAAAATCGTGTTGAGAAAATGGGCAGGTCCGTATACTTTTTCTAAGTAGTTGTAGCCATCAGCATGGGCAAGACTTACTGATTCATAGTACATAGGAATAATTCCTATTGTCATTGCAAGGCAGAATACGGTTGTGGCGAAGATGAAAAGTGAAAGCGTGAGAGGACGTGGAACCTTCACATCACACATCCTTGTGAGAAGATGTATGAGTAAAAATGGGCAGTAGCAATTTCCGACATAGATAAACTTTTGCGCTAACAATGCCATATCAAGCGATTCGGATACAGCTAACATGAAGCGTCCGCCGCTGTTGAGGATAAGAGCTATACCAAAGCATACGAGAAGATTGTCAAGCTTAGGATTTCTTACGAGATAGTATATTGTCATCGAAAGGGAAATGATAAAAGTTGTAAGGTATAGTGCAGTGACCATATAAAGCCTCCTGAATCATTTGTAGTGTAAGAGAGAATACAAGTAAATTACAGATTATTTTACCATACAGAAACGTCTAAAGCAAGGGTGCGCAGGATTGGGACGTGTACCCTACTCATCGCCCAACCACTTGGGTAAATAGTTAAAATATAGTAAATTAATGGCAAAAAGGTTGAAATATATTATTTTTTACAGTAAAATACTCATCTGGCATTGGTAAAATTTATATAAATAAACTTTACTGATACATTAATTTAATATTATAAAGTAATGAAGGAAGAGAGGACTATTATGACAAGAAAAATCAGTGCGATGGTACTCACAACTCTTTTAGTGCTGGGTACGATTACCGGGTGTTCCGGGAAGGGCGCAATGGTGCCTGTTGGTGATAATGGTATAACGGACGGTTCACAGGACGCAATGCAGAACGATGAAACCCAGAATAGCGGAGTAATTACACTTAAGGTATGGGCAGAGGAGGCGCAGCACTCGACTGTACAGAAGATGATTGACAGCTTTATTGAGCAATATAAGGGACAGGCGGATTTCGATATCACGCTTGAAGCGCAGCCGGATTCAAGCACAAGAGATGTGCTGCTTGGCGATGTGCAGAACGGGGCGGATGTCTTTTCATTTCCTGATGACCAGCTCAGTGCCATGGTAGCAGGTGGTGCATTGGCACCGGTTCCTAATGTACAGGAGGTTAAAGACGAGATGGTGGCAGAGGCGGTGGCCGCGGCGACAGCGGGAGATACATTATATGCATACCCTATGACTGCGGACAACGGTTATTTTCTGTACTACAACAAGGATTATTTCACAGAGGATGATGTTAAGACACTCGATTCCATACTTGCAGTGTGTGAGGAGAATGGAAAAAAGTTTTCGATGGAGCTTAATTCCGGATGGTACATGTATTCATTCTTTGGAAATACAGGGCTTACCATGAATATTAACGATGATGGTATTACCAACAACTGCAACTGGAATACTGTGGATGGAGACATAAAGGGAATTGATGTTGCGGAGTCGATTGTGAATGTCATCTCAAGTCCGGGCTTTGTTGCACAGTCGGATGGTGACTGGGTTTCACAGGCAGCGGACGGAGAGGTTATAGCGGCAGTAAGCGGTGTGTGGAATGCGGTTGCGGTAAAAAATATATGGGGTGACGATTATGGTGCCTGCAAGCTACCTACATTCACCTGCAACGGCAAACAGATACAGATGGCTTCTTTTACAGGCTACAAGATGATAGGTGTCAATTATTATTCAAAAAATAAGGATTGGGCGTTTAAGCTTGCACAGTGGCTTACAAATGAGCAGAATCAGACATTGAGATTCGTGGAGCAGAATCAGGGACCTGCTAACAAGGTGGCGGCTGCTTCTGAAGAGGTGGCAAAGGTTCCGGCTATTGCAGCGGTTATTGAACAGTCACAGTATGGCGTGCTTCAGCGTATCGGTAACAGCTATTGGGATGCATGTACCAATTTTATTGACAGCCTTCTTGCAGGAGATATGACAAATGCGCAGCTTCAGGAACAGCTTGACAAGATGGTGGAAGGCATTACCGAGCGATAGGAGGAAACATTATGAATAAGAAAAGACTCAGTTTAAAATATATTATTCTTGTTCCCGTTATTATACTTGGTATAGTTTCCGTTGTATCTAATATCGGGTCTATGAACAGTCTGAAAAGAGTTAATAATACGGCAACTAAGATTGTCGAGGAAAATCTGGCCAACATCACAAGTCTCAGTGAGATTCAGAAGGAGGCAGCCGCCATACACAGACTTGCACTGTCTCATATAATTGCGTCGGATTTCGACAGCATGGTGGCACTTGTGGACTCAGTAAGAGCTGAGGAAGCGAAGCTTGACGATATGCTTAACGAGTACTCAAGGAATCTGCCTAAGGATGATGAACAGGCATTTGAACAGTTTGTAAACAGCTATGAGGGATTAAAGTATGAGATAGCCAATCTTCTTGCATACAGCGGAAACAGCAAAAAGACAGCGGCGTATGAGCTTGCGAACGGTGCCATCTCGGATTACAGCAGTGATATGGACACTCAGGTTGAGATTATGATGAATAATGCCGGAACACAGTCTGAGATAGCGAGTGCGGAGCTTGCGGCAAAGTATAACTCTGCAAGGGTGCGCGATGTATTTATAATTATACTTATACTCGTACTTTTGTTAGTCACATTGTATGGCGTGTTCATGCTGGTAATAAGAAAGCTCAATGTTGCGACAAAGGAAATTAAGGGCATAATTAAGGGCATAGATAACAGACAGGGCGACCTTACAAGACGTATAACCATACTTTCCAATGACGAGGTTGCGGACCTTGGAAACGGTATCAACACATTCATGGAAAAGCTTCAGAACATCATGAAGCTTATCATAACCAATTCACAGAAGCTTGAGGAGGTTGTAGGGGAAGTGCAGCAAAACCTTCATACCTCAAATGACAGTGCCGCGGATTTATCTGCGGTTACGGAGGAGCTTTCCGCCACAATGCAGGAGATAGGTGAGTCGGCTTCGGTGATAAACCAGAATGCGGAGGCAGTGCTTGAAAAGGTAGTGGAGATAGCCGGAAAATCAGGAGATATCAATGAGTACTCCAAGGGAATGAAGGAGAGTGCGGATAAGCTTGAGGCTGATGCGCGAACCAATATGGAGCAAACTAACCTTAAGGTCAATGAGATTCTCACAGTTCTCAATCAGGCGATTGAGGACAGCAAGAGCGTTGAGCAGGTAAACGGACTTACTAATGATATTTTAAATATATCAAGCCAGACCAACCTTCTTGCACTTAATGCTTCAATCGAGGCGGCGAGAGCAGGCGATGCAGGACGCGGCTTTGCTGTGGTTGCCGAGCAGATAAGACAGCTTGCCGATTCGAGCCGTGAGACGGCTAACCGCATACAGCAGATTAACGGCATAGTGACCAATGCGGTTCACAACCTCAGCGATAATGCGGATAACCTCGTAGGCTATATGAAGGAATCTATATTGCCTGAGTTTGCTGCGTTTGTTGAAGGCGGAGCACAATACCGCGAGAACGCAACGTATATCGAGAGCGTGATGAATGAGTTTACCGAAAAGACGGATGCGTTAAAGAACGAGGTCGACTCAATTGCCGAATCAATAAGCAATATCACACATGCGATTGAGGAGGGCGCCAAGGGAGTAAACGGTGCAGCACAGAGCACACAGACCCTTGTTGCCGATATGGACAATATCAATGAAAAAATGAATGAAAACAGGGAAATAGCGTCTGCACTTCAGAAAGAGACGGACGTATTCACCAAATTTTAATGGTATATTTCCTCCTGTATTTCCACATACTATCCACATAGCACAGATTATGGAAAAATATGTAGAATACAGGAGGATTTTCATTATATGAAGGCTACGGGAATAGTTCGTCGAATTGATGATTTAGGCAGGGTGGTAATCCCTAAGGAAATCAGAAGGACGTTAAGAATAAGGGAGGGGGACCCGCTCGAGATATTCACCGACAGAGAGGGAGAGATTATACTTAAGAAATATTCTCCGATAGGTGAGCTTGGGGAGTTCGCAAGGCAGTACGCAGATTCGCTTGCACAGAGCACGGGAAATATTGTGTGCATAACTGACAGGGATCAGGTGATAGCATTTTCGGGGGCGCCCAAGAAGGATGTTCTTCTAAAGCCTATAAGCAAACAGCTTGAGGAGACAATAGACGCAAGGGAAAATTTTGTTGCGGTGCGTGATGACAGAAGATTCATACCTATAATACAGGGTGAGAATGATGAGTACAGCTCACAGGCTGTAAGCCCCATTATATGCGAGGGTGACGCGATAGGCGCCGTCATAATCACAACGAAGGAACCCAAAATGAGATTTGCTGAAACAGACTTGAAGCTCACCGGATCAGCGGCAAGCTTTCTGGGAAAACAGATGGAGTCCTAGACAACGGTCAATATATAGCATAATGCCCTTAAAATGCTTATTTTTCCTTGACAAATATAGCCAAAGCATATATAAATAATTGTGAAGGTTCAATATTATTTCAGGAGGATTTTCTAAAATGAACAAGACAGAATTAGTTGCAGCTATCGCTGAGAAGACAGAGTTATCCAAGAAGGATGCTGAGAAGGCACTCAAGGCTTTCACAGATGTAGTTGCTGAGGAGTTAAAGAAGGGTGAGAAGATTCAGTTAGTTGGCTTCGGTACATTCGAGGTTGCTGAGAGACCTGAGAGAGAGGGAAGAAACCCTAGCACAGGTAAGGCAATGAAGATTGCTGCTTCTA
>JBNMLM010000074.1:0-12455 GCA_050874845.1 Eubacteriales bacterium
CCCCAGTATGTGAATACACCTGATGAACCAGTCTGATCATTTGAGAACCACTTCTCACGGGCAATCTTAGTGGAAGCTGTGAGTGACTCAGGGTCAATAGCGCCATCAGCAACACCCTTTGCAATTCTCTCGATAGCTGCCTTAGTGGCATCTGTGTTGAAACCGTCAACCCACTCGCCATCCTCGTTCTGATAGATAGCTGGGTAAGCATCCTGCCAGAACTCAGGCATATAGTTAACCCAAGGAGCCTCGTTGCCCATATATCCGGCAGCTACTACACCATAAGTATCGCCGTCAATACCATTTCCATCCGGGTCTTCATTGTGGAACTTGAGTAACATGTTGTAGTAATCATCAAATGTCTTGATGTCATCTGCTGATAAACCTACATTGTCAAGCCAAGCCTTCTTTACATATGTAACACAACCATTTCCGTATGTAGGAGCGAATCCATAGAGATGTCCCTCAGAATCCTTGAGGTTCTCGTTGATTGCCGGGAGTGTTATTCTTGACTGGAACTCAGCATTGTCGTATGCCTTAGACATATCCCAAAGAAGACCTGTTGTAGCATACTGCTTAAACATATCTGCGCTCATAATCATTACATCTGGGTAATCACCTGAAGCAAAGAGACGACCTACAGCGTCTGTGTAACCTGAATGGTCATACTGCTGAAGCTCCATCTTAATGCCTACAGCGTCCTCCCACTGCTTAACGAACTCAGCCTGTCCGCTATCCTCTGTAGCTGTGAGTGTACCGTTAACTACAACCTTAATCTTATCAAGCTTATAGCCCTCTGATGATGAAGTTGTATCCTGTGCTGTGTCAGAACCGTTAGATGTAGCACCCTGCTGCTCTGTTGTAGTTGTAGTATTAGTGCTGTCGTTATTAGATGCACTGTTACATGCTGTCATAGAAAGTGCCATAGTAGCAACAAGTCCAAGGGAGACAGCTTTCTTTGTCATCTTTCTCATTTTAAAAATGACCTCCTTTAAAAAATAAAAATATAAAGATAAATGATTAATTACAGGTATAAACCCTGTCCCCTCAACTAGCATTAGTAATAATTCTAATTTCGGTATACTCATACTACCACAATTTATACAAAATATACAAGTACTATTTTTATTAATTTTAATCTTTTTCTGCATAATTTTTAACTATATATTGTTTTGTGTTGTTTTCTATTGTTTCATACTTATTTTATGTTTGTTTCATCCTGAAAACAACATGTTGATTTTACATTTAGTATGTAAGCGTTTCCACATTTTATGTCAGTTTTGCATAATTTTCACCAAAAACAGGTAATATTACTATAAGAACAGTTAAATTCAGACATAAAAAAAAGCTACTACTTTCATTTCAGGTGTGATATAATTAAAAACTATGTTAATTAAATATCAAAATACTTTTATCCGTGATAGTTATTTACATATCTGTCCGATTGTTTTATCATTAGATAAACTATCTGTAATAATGTATCTATACAAATATGCTGGAGGTTTTTATGGAGTTTTTGTATTTTCTTGAGAGCATCAGAAACGGATTGCTCAATATTTTCTTTATTATATGTACATCCTTTGGCGAAGAGCTGGTGCTTATCAGTCTGTTCGCCATAATATACTGGTGTATTAATAAGAAGCTTGCATATAGAATTGCATTTTCCTATTTTATGTCGGGAATTGTTGTCCAAGGGCTTAAGGTGCATTTCAGAATTGAACGGCCATGGGTGATTGACCCGGAGTTCAAGCCGGTTGAGGCGGTCATGGACACGGCAACAGGATATTCATTTCCAAGCGGCCACACTCAGAGCTCTACCAGCCTTTACAGCTCGATTGCATTTCATTTTAAAAAGCGTGGAGTATACATCATGTCTTTCGTACTTATCGCCTTGGTTATGCTATCGCGAATGTATCTTGGCTGCCACACGCCTAAGGATGTGCTTGTAAGCTTTGCGGTGACCTTGCTTATAAGTGCCGCTGTAAGCTTTATATTTGACAACTTCAATTCAACCCTTGTCTCCGATATACTTGTTTCACTGCTCATATTGGTATTATCCGCATTTCTTTTCGGATATTCCTACTACCTTGTAAATACAGGAGCAACCACAGATGTTCTTGCCATGGATGGTTTCAAGGCAGCCGGAGCAGGTATCGGGTTCTCTATCGGCTGGTTCATCGAGAAGCGCTATATTAAATTCAATCCCAAGAACAGCCATGTTGCATTACAGATATTGAAGGTTGTTCTAGGTCTTGCCGGTGCCCTCGCCATCAAGAGCGGACTTAAGCTCTTACTTGGAAACACAATGATATCCAACACCATCCGCTATGCCATCGTTGTTTTATGGATTGCCGTTGCATTTCCACTTATTATAAAGAAGTTCTTCAAAGAGAATTGACCGCGCATGCTTTCCGTGAAGTAATTCGTACTGCTTGACACAACAGATAAGGTCATGGTTTTACTATGCTACAGTTAAAACCATGACCTTATCTCTAAAGCTCCTCCTCTATGTCAATGTTCTTTTCTTCGCTTATCTGCGCCTTTCCCGATGTTATATCAGTGGCTTCCTTTATAACTCTTTCTCTCATATTCTCCGGGACGGCAATTATAAGGCTTACATCCGCCGCATATATTATGTCCTCAACCGTCCAGCCGTTCTGTGCAGCCGTATACTGGATTTTCCCTGCTCCGGAATAATCTGTTGTGACAGTTATCCTGCTTCCCTTAGTCCGTCTTGCCAGCGTGCTGTTGTCAATTGCATCCAGAGAGGCTTTCTGGTATGCCCTCACAAGCCCACCTGTCCCTAACAGGGTTCCGCCAAAGTATCTTGTGACTATTATTATACAATCATGTATTTTCCTGCCTGTAAGTACTTCCAATATCGGTTTTCCCGCTGTTCCAGACGGTTCCCCGTCATCAGAAAACCTCATAAGCTCATTGTTCTCACCCAGAACATACGCGTAGCAGTTATGTCTGGCGTCCCAATATTTTTTTCGCGCCGCTTCTATATAAGCCAGCGCCTCCTGCTCATCATTAACTCTATATGCTGCCGCAAGAAAACGTGATTTTTTCTCCTCATAATAGCCTTCCCCGCCTTTTTTTAAAAAGATAACACTGTCTGCCATAATTTCTCCCGAATATTTCATACTTAATTTAGCGCTTAATCAGTCAAGACATCGCACGCACTTTATTTTTCTTAAAGGGCTTAAAACCAGAATAATATGTAAAAAATCAATTGTAAAGAAATAATTTGCTTTATTTGAAGAATGTTTTTTGCTATAATATAGAAATCGGAGGTTATTCACTATGAATTATGGTTCAAAACAGATACGAAAAAAGATAAAATCTCTGCGTTCTCCTTATGAAAAAATAGGCAGAAAGGCAGTTGTGCTTTTTTTTAAATTAATCACTGTATGCATTGTGGTCTGCTTTGTCATGCTGACCTGCGTAGGGCTGGGAGCATTCACCGGAATCATTGAGACAGCACCTCAGATTTCTTTGGACGCCGTATCTCCACAGTGGTACCAGTCATATATCTATGACAGCAACGGCAACAAGGTCGAAACCCTTGTAGCATCGGGTTCAAACAGAATTGAGGCAAGCATAGACGATATGCCGCAGCACCTTATAAACGCATTTATCGCGATTGAGGATGCCCGCTTTTACTCCCACAACGGAATTGATCCGCAGGGTATCGTGCGTGCAGCGTACAAGACGATTAAGAACAAGTTTAAGAGCACACAGGGAGCAAGCACCATCACACAGCAGCTTATCAAGAATAATATCTTCTCTGCTGAGAGCGAGAACGGTCTTGTAGATACCTTCAAGAGAAAATTTCAGGAGCAGTATCTTGCTCTTATCTTAGAACAGAGCGTTGATAAGGATACTATCCTGCAGAATTATCTGAACACAATTAACTTAGGCAACAACAATCTCGGTGTTCAGGCTGCCGCACAGAATTATTTCAACAAAGATGTGTCTGAGCTTACCATCTCAGAGAGTGCAGTTATTGCAGCCACGACATCTAACCCTTACAAATACAATCCTGTCCGTTTTCCTGAAAACAACAAGACCAGACGTGCCATTGTCCTTAAGAATATGCTTGATCAGGAACTCATAAGCAAAGCCGAATATGATGAGGCACTAGCTGATAACGTCTATGACCGTATAATGAATGTGAAGAACACGTCGACCGGTTCAACCGCATACTCCTATTATACCGATGCCCTCATTTCTCAGCTCATGCAGGATCTGATGAATCTTAAGGGCTATACGCAGACTCAGGCATACAATCTTGTATACCGAGGCGGACTCCAGATTTACTCATGCGAGGACAGTGAGCTTCAGCAATATGCCGAAAGTGCGGTAAACAATCCTGATTACTATTCAGGACGTTACGATTTCACTCTCAGATACAGGATTCAGATAAAGGACAAGGACGGAGATTACCATAGCTATACCGAGAACTCCATACTGAATTTTTATCAGTCAACTCTCGGCATTTCCGGCTTCACCCTCCTTTTTTCAACGGAATCCGAGGCACAGGAAGCGATAAACAATTTTAAATCATATATACTGAAGGAGACGGAAGGCACAGTTGTGGATGGTACCGAAAATATAACATATACCCTTGAGCCACAGGCCTCATTCGTTCTCATAGAACAGTCAACAGGTTATGTAAAGGCGCTTGTCGGAGGGCGTGGTGACAAGACCCACTCGCTGGTTCTCAACCGTGCTACCGACTCAACACGTTCACCGGGTTCAAGCTTTAAGCTCCTTACTGTATATTCACCTGCACTTGATACAGCCGGGATGACACTTGCCACAGTATATGATGACGTGCCTTACCTGTATTCGACCGGCAAGCTGGTAACCAACGTCGATGACGAATACCATGGTCTTATGACAATCCGTGAAGCGATAACTGTTTCACGAAATGTACCTGCCGTCAAGATTATTACCGATATTACACCGGAACTCGGCTACAGCTACGCACTCAGCTACGGCATTTCAACCCTCACACCTGAGGAACAGCATTATCAGGCAATTGCCCTTGGTGGTATAACCAACGGTGCAACCAACTATGAAATGACCGCTGCATACGCAGCAATTGCCAATTATGGCGTATACAATGAGCCTAAGCTCTACACAAAGGTGCTCGACCATGATGGCAACATTCTCATAGATAATACCGCTTCAGCAAGCCACCGTGTAATAAAGGAATCTACTGCATGGCTTCTTGACAGCGCACTCAGAAGCGTTGTGACGGACAATATCACTTTCCTTAACAGCAAGAACATGTATTATGCCGGAAAATCAGGTACGTCACAGCTCAACACCGATAAATGGTTTATAGGCTTCTCTCCTTATTATACTGCAGGAATATGGATTGGAAATGATGACAGTACACCTGTCAACACCAACTACTATACAATGACACAGCTTAATATCTGGAAGGATATCATGGAACACGCACACGAAGGCTTAGAATACACTGAATTTCAGAAGCCATACAATATAGTGGAAGCTGAGGTCTGCGCTTCATCCGGTAAGCTTGCCATACCGGGGCTGTGTGACAGCGACCCTAGAGGAAGTCAGGTAATTAAAGAATATTTTGAGGACGGCACAGTCCCTACAGAAGTATGTGACGTCCATATTCAGGTCACAATGTGTAAGGATTCGAATAAGATAGCAACCGACAGTTGTCCTCCTGAATCACGCTTTAAGGCGGTATACATTAAGAAAGATTTGTCACTCATTCCTAATATTGACCAGTATATTGTGACAGATTTAGATTATGTAATCACCCCTGATAAGCTGAATGACGAGTGCGATATTCACTCACATTAATTATTCACAACACCATAATAATATACTTTTAAAATTTAAAGCAAAAAGAGCTTCCGTGATAATGAGGCACACTGCATCAGCGTGCTCACAATTATCACGGAAGCTCTTTTCATTCTTTTCCGGCGCTTATCTTTTCATCTTAGGATTAGTGAACAATGAGGCAATAAAGCCAAATATAAGTGCTCCTGAAATTCCGACCGCACCTGCCTTAAATCCGCCCTTAAATATTCCCAAAAGCCCCTCAAGGTCAACAGCCTCCTTCACGCCCTTCCACAGTACATTTCCAAAGCCCAAAAGCGGTACTGTCGCTCCGGCACCTGCCCAGTCCGCAAATGGCTGATATAATCCCACAGCACCAAGCACAGCCCCCGTACATACAAGCAGTACCATTATCCGCCCCGGCATAAGCTTCGTCTTTTCCATGAGTATCTGGACTACCACACAGATAAGCCCTCCCACAACAAATGCCTTAACATAATCCATAGCCTTCTCCATTCAAATTCTAATATTTATTTTCACAATATTTTACAATATCCTGTCCAAAAAACACACCTCTGCGTTATACGTCCTTCTAATCTATTCGCTCAAGCACAACCCCATGTGCTATACCCGGTATGCTCATCCCCTCATTGTAGCTCACAGTCGACATAAGAGCACCTGTCGGTGCAAACAGAACACGCTTAAATTCTCCCTCCTCCATGCGCTTCAGTATATATGAGCAGAGTGTCGTCGCCGCACAGCCGCAGCCACTTCCTCCCGCATGTGTATCCTGCGTATTCTGGTCGAATATTATCATTCCGCAATCCGAATGTATCTCGGAAATATTTATTCCCTTTTCATTCAACAGATCAATGAGAATCCGCTGCCCGACATATCCCAAATCCCCGGTAAAAATCTTGTCATAATACCCGGAATCAACTCCTAAATCCTTGAAGTTGGCGTATATCATATCCGCACATGCCGGAGCCATGCTCGCCCCCATATTGAACGAATCCTTGACACCGTAATCCACAATCTTTCCTGTGGTTACACCTTTTATACACACTTTTCCCGAGAAAGCCGCATTGTTACCCACAGCCTTTTCAAGTATTACGCCTCCACTGCCTGTCACCGTCCATGTCGCCGACAATGGTCGCTGGTTTCCATATTCAAGAGGAAATCTAAACTGCTTCTCTGCGCTGGCAAAATGGCTTGAGGTTACCGCAATAACCCTGTCCGCACAGCCACCGGCCACCAGCATTGAGCCAAGTGACATTCCCTCCCCCATCGTTGAACAGGCTCCGAACAAGCCGAAATACGGAATATTATACTTGGCAAGACCGAAGGACGAGGCGATGAGCTGCCCTAACAAGTCACCGGACAGAATGTAGCGTATGTCCTTCTCACTTAACTTAGCCTTGTCAAGAAGATGTGCCACAACCTTCTCCTGAAGGGTGCTCTCCGCCTCCTCCCATGTATTCTGTCCCGCCATCGGGTCCTCTACCACCTCGTCAAATAATCTGCCAAGCGGTCCATCGCCTTCCTTCTTACCCGCCACGCTCGCCCTTGCAGTGATGACCGGCGGCTCATCAAATAAAACGCTCTGTTTTCCAATCATTTTTACACTCATAACAAAATAAAAAAGCCATCTTAGGGCATCCTTTCTAAATTCTTTTACTAGAATACCCTAAAATGGCAAATTATATTCATCGTGATTTCTACACCTGTGCCAAACAGCTATGGAATACAGCTTACAGCTTATCGCTCATAATGTTCTTGTAGCCTTCTCCGTATATCTCATTCGCGCTCGATATTATCATAAACGCATCCTTATCCTCACCCTTTACTATCTCCTCAATGGCCGGCCCCTGCTGCTTTCTGGCAACACACAGAATCACGCGCTTTTCCTTTCCACTATATGCGCCCTTTCCCTGCAGGAAAGTCACCGTTATGTCTATCTCATTCATAATTCTCTGGGAGATTGCCTCCGGATTATCGCTTATAATATAGAAGAGCTTCGCCTCATCCCCTCCATACAGCACCAAATCAAGCACCTTGCCCTGAACAAACACCGAAATAAGCGCGTACATAATGATGTTGATGTCCTTGAACACGAACCCGGAGAACGCAACTATCACAATATCTGTGAGCAGGAAGATGACTCCTGTCTTGATATGCTTATATTTATCGTGCAGAACCTTCACTATAATGTCCGTTCCACCTGTTGTCGCCTTGCTCTTAAAGACAATCGCAACACCAACGCCCACAAGAATACTTCCTGCCATAGTCGCAATCAGAAGGTCATCCGTGAGTGCGCCAAGACGTGCAAGCTTATTTGTGAAATAGGAGTTGAGCAGTATCGAAAAAAACGTGGAGGCAATAAATCTTATTCCATACTTCCACAGACCAAGAATCATTATCGGAACATTTATTATAAAGTAGAGTGTACCGGTCTCTATATTGCATATTCTGTTAAGAACAATCGCAAGTCCCGAGGCACCTCCGGGTGCTAGATTATTAGGGTCAAGAAAGAGGCTGATACCGCAGGCATAAATAAACGAGCCTATAGCTATGCCCAACAGATTGATAATCATTCCTCCGAACTTATTCTCTCCTATGGAGGAGCCTATTTTCTTAATCTTCTCTACCATTCCAATCACCATTTCCCGGATATCAGATATTACACTATCACTAATTCCGAAATCATACATTAAATTTTTTCTTAGACAACTTCAGTTATACCTTTATTTACATAATACATACAAATACTAAGCGGCAATAAGATATGCAAGATATACGCCGTAGCATACAAGCATAATTGCACCGGCCGGACGCTTGAGCTTCATGTCCTTGTTGCACACTGATACTAACAGGAGAACTGCTGCCGCAATGGCAATAATGCTGTCCACAACGAATTTTGTCTCAAAAATAACAGGTGTGATAAGAGCTGTCGTTCCTGTTACAAACAAAATGTTAAATATATTGCTTCCAACAATATTTCCTATGGCAATATCGGCTTTTCCTCTTCTGGCAGCTGTGACAGATGTCACAAGCTCAGGAAGAGATGTTCCAAGAGCAACGATAGTAAGACCTATTATTCTGTCACTCATGCCGAATGCCTTGGCGATGGCTGTAGCTCCGTCAACCGCAAGGTCACTGCCTAATACAATCGCAGCAATACCGCCGACTATCGCAATAAGCTGAACAGGAAGGCTCCACTTCTTATCCTCCTCATCGCCCTCCTCATCCTTGTTATTCTTGGCAATCCAGAAGAGGTAGCCAAGATAACCGATAAAAACGAGCCACATAATGATTCCTTCGAAACGCACTATCTCACCGCCTGTGTAGCCAAACGCAAGAAAAAGAACCGATATGGCAATCATACCCGGTATCTCAAACTTTCTTGTAGAACGCTGCACCGCAATAGGTGTAATCACTGCCGTGAGTCCCAATATCACCAGAATGTTCATAATGTTGCTTCCGACAACATTTCCTACCGTAATTCCGGCGCTTCCCTTAAGAGCCGATGTAATACTCACAGCCGCCTCCGGCATTGATGTACCCATGGCTGCAATGGTAAGTCCTATAACCAACTGTGGAATACCGAATCTCGCCGCAATTCCGACTGCTCCGTCAACAAAAAAATCCGCTCCTTTTACCAGAAGCACAAATCCGGCTACAAGGGCAACAAACGCTAAAAACAAATTCATAAAACTCTCTCCTTTTTATATCTTATATGGCACTCACATACAATATTCCGATTATGCAAAACATAAGGCGGAGCTTCTGCCGGTTCCCCGGCAAAACCCCCGCCATAAAGTCTTATCCAAACACAAATTGGCGTGCATTATGTGCATAACGCTTAACAGTATACATAGTCTCCCTCGCTGAACAATATTTATCAGCCATACAGACAATCCATGCCTCCCTGCACTTAGGTGGTATCGGTGTAAGTGGAAACATATGACGCACAATGACATTCTTCTCAATATCACTAAGCTTGAAATCCCTGCTTGCATTCCTGAGTGCAAAGTACGGATGCTTAAATCCATGTAGTGAATGTTCCTTATTCTTCTCATGCCAGTCATATAAAAAATAGTCGTGAAGTAATGCGCCTCTTACCAACGCCTTCCTGTCAACCTTGATATGGAGCCTTTTCGCAATCATAAGGCTTACATAAGCCACCGATATGCAATGCTTCATAACCGATGTGTTCCCATGCTGTACAAAACCACTCGTCTGCTTAAAATGAGATTTCTTATCTGTTCTCACTTCAGAAAGAATAGCCTTAATTGACTTAAAATTATTCAATGTACACTCCTATCGGTCTAAAATATGACCCTCTTATATTGTATAAACCCATACGCCTATAGTTGCACATAAGAGATAAAATGTCAAGATATTATACCGGCAAAAATTAATATCCAGTACACAATTCCAAGTATCCAGCTCACCAATATTCCGTACAGAATAACCGGACCGGCTATTGTAAATATTTTACAGCCTACTCCAAAAACAAAGCCTTCCTTTTTAAATTCAATCGCCGGAGCGGCAACAGAATTGGCAAATCCGGTTATCGGAACAAGTGACCCTGCTCCACCCCACTTTGTAATAGAAGGGTAGATATTAAGTGCAGTCAGAATAACACTTATCAAAACCAAGGTGAGTGTTGTCCATGCGGCAGCCGTGTCCTTGTCATTCCAAATCATATACATATTCATAACTGCCTGGCCGACAGTACATATAATTCCTCCTGCCACAAATGCCTGTGCACAGTTTTTCAGACAACTGTGCTTAGGCGTAACCTGTTCCACATAGTCATTGTAGCTTTCATTTCTCTTCTCTATACGTTCCTGTGTGCGTGTCTGTTTATCCTTCATAGATGCCTCCTGAATGAAATATACTTACATTATCTCTTTTTTACAAATTCTTATTCATTCAGGATAAGCCTACACCGGAAATCACTATTTATGTATAAGCTTTTCAATGTTCTCAATCGGTACCGGCTTGGAATAATAGTAGCCCTGATGCCATGTCGCACCGAACTGCTTAATATAATCGTCTACCTCCCGGTTTTCTATGCCCTCTATGCACGTCTCTGTCTTTGTCCTCTTGGCATAGTCTATTATTGATTGTACCATAGCCTGATTCTGCGGTTTATCCTTGATATCCCTTATAAAGCTCATATCAACCTTAAGCTCATCAAATGGCAGTTCAAGTGCCAGACTGAGTGAACTGTTACCCGTTCCAAAATCATCAAGTGCAATCTTAATTCCCTTAGAATGGAAGAAAGCCACCTCTCCTCTTAGAAAATCCACATCAAGATCCCTGCAGCGCTCAGTAAGCTCAAGGCAAAGCTCCTCGGGGCGCGCCCCGGTCTCCGATAAAATGTTCATTACCGATTGGCGAAACTCCCTTCTCTCCAGCTGTGCCGCAGAGACATTGACATTCACAAAGCATCCGGGAAGCTCATCCCGGACCTTCTTTATATCGGTAAGAGCCGTGCGCAAAATCCAGTTGCCCAAGTCAAATATACAAGGATCCTCCTCGAGCCATTCCATAAATATTCCCGGTGAAATAATTCCATACGGCTCCTTCTCCCAGCGTATAAGTGCCTCCATGCCGCGTATTGTTCCATTCTTCGTATCGGCAATCGGCTGATAGAATAGCTTAAAACCATCAAAATCACTCGTTGCGCACTGATGAATAAGCGCAATGAGCTCGAACTGATGCTGATTATCTTTTCCACCCATCTCATCATTAAAAACCACAAGCTCTCCGTGGTGTTCATATCTGGAATGATTAACCGCATACGTGAGTCTGCTTCTTACCGCATTCGAATCTGTCATATACGGTTCGAGATATACAGCCCCTGCCGAAATCCTGAGCGGAATCTTCTTGCCTTCAACCTCAACATTATTCTCCATGGCATCTTCTATCTTTTCATAGATTTCCTTGAGTTCCTTCCGCGATATATCCCCAAGTGCCAACACGAACTTCACACCTGAAAGCTTATAGACATTCGAATTACTGTGCACTATATTAATAAGCAGCTGAGCCACACAGTTGAGTACCTTATCGCCAAACGCAGCACCGTACATCACGCTGATATGGCTGAACTGGTCTAGGTTTATCTTGAGCAGTGCACCCTTTCCTTCCTCCGATATATATTTATTCAACTGATGCGTCAAAACAGCTTCTGTCCTAAGTCCCGTGACAGTATCCACTTCATCGAACAAACCATAATTGACAAATCTGGTTATAAGAATAAACGGGTTTCCTCCATTGTCGTTAATCATCCTTGACATGGCGTTGAAACGATTATACGAGCTTCCGTCCTTAACACGGTATTCCCATGATTTATCAAGGTCTTTGCCTTCAACACGCCGTCCAAAGCCACACTTAAAGTCCTCAACATCATCCGGATGTAATTGTTTCTTAGTCTTTTCCTTTCCTATAGCTGTATAATTCTCCTCAAGCCCAAAATATTCCATCGCGCTCTCAGACCACCATGTAATACCATTTTTCAGATTGGTAATTGAAAAATACGATTTTGTGGCAAGTGATGCCATCTGTTTAACCAATTCAGGGAAAAAAATATCCATATCCGACCAGAATTTCTTTTC
>JBNMLM010000075.1:0-12360 GCA_050874845.1 Eubacteriales bacterium
ATAATATATACAAATACAAGAAAGAACAATCCTGTGGCGGCACCGAGCAGTGTTCCCATCGTGGAACCGGCAGCCCCCCAGCCTGCGGCTATTTCGGAATCTGCATGTCCGCGTATGAATGACCATGCAAAGAATATGCTTCCTGCGGCATTGACAATCTGTTCAAGAACCTGCGATATTGCAGTTGGAATCATGGTTCTTCTTGCCTGAAAGAAACCTCTCAGGGTTCCAAGCAGCGCCACAACGAAAATTGTGATGGCAAGTACTTTTAATGGGATGGCAATTCCTGTAAAATTACTATAAAAGTGTGTTTCTATAAAACCGGCTCCGAAGAAAATAAGCAGTGCCATAAGTCCACCGGATATACATGAGAAGATGAGCGCTGCGGTGAAGATTTTCTTTCCTGTCCTGTAACAGCCCTTTGCAAGCTGCGCTGAAAGGAGCTTGGAGACTGCAAGCGGCAGACTGTATGAGGAGAGAATAAGTGCAAGATTATATATTTCGTATGCGGCGCCATAGATACCGTTTCCTTCATCACCTATAATATTGGCTACAGGAATACGATATACAATGCCTATCATTCGTACTATTATTGATGCCATGGCAAGAATCGTGCCCTGACGGATAAAGTTGGTTTTCCGGTTCTCAGACATAAGAGGACTCCTTATCGGTAACTGATGTAATAAGTATTAATCTTCAAAACGTAAATATAATATACGCTTTTATGAGTAATTTGGCAATCGTACTTTTTTATTATAAATATTACCTTATAAAATATAAGACAACAAGGAGGCTGTACATGAAATTCGTTCATTGCGCCGATGTACATATCGGTATGGAGTTTGCACTTAACAGACTTAGGAGCAAGCAGAGAAAAGCAGAGATATTGCAGAGTTTTCTGCGGGTGATAGATTATTGCCGCGATGAGGAGATAGATATTCTCCTGATTGCGGGTGACTTATTTGACAGCGAGAATGTTGAGGACGCGGTTGTAGAGCAGATTAAGGAGGCATTTGCGGGTATACCTGATACGGATATATATATAGCTCCGGGAAATCATGACCCATACACGCTTACATCTCCATACAGGCAGGAGGGCTGGAGCGATAATGTCACGATATTTAGCGGTACGCCGCAGGTGATTGAGCGCAGGGATAAGGGCTACCGTATATGGGGCTGCGGCTTTGAGAACTGCTACGTCACGGACAGGCTTCTGATGGGGGTAAGGCTTCCTAAGGATGAGCTTATTAATATAGGAATACTTCACGGACAGCTTGTGGGAAAGAGCGGAAGAAGCGAATACAACGCGATTACAGATGAGGATATAGAAAAGAGCGGTATTGACTATCTTGCACTGGGACATATTCACAAGCAGACGCGCGTCCAGAGGATAGGCGATACCCTGTACGCATATTCCGGAACCACGGAGGGGCAGGGCTTCGACGAGGATGGCATAAAGGGCTTTTACGCCGGCGAGCTGTCTAAGCTGCTGCTTCTAAGACATGAGCTTATCACAGAGTATGTGAGCACATCGCGCAGAAGATATTATCATGTCAATGTCGATATCACACAGGCACGAAGCCGTTATGAGGTTGTGGACATGATATGCAGGGCGGCGCAGAGTGTGGCTGAAGATGATGCGTTCTGTGTGCTCCTCACGGAGAACAGAGCGGAGGATAACCTGTACAAGATTACACTCATGGGGGATGTCTGCGAGGAGGCAGCGGCTTCCGTGGAGGAGCTGTCGGCACGGCTTGCGGGAAAATTTTATTATATCAAGGTGAGGGATAATTCAAGACTTCTGATTGATTACGAGGAACTGGCAAAGGAAAATTCGCTAAAGGAATGTATACTGCGAGAATGCTTGACGGTATACGCGCGCAGAAACAGGCAGGCAACGATAAAGGAGTACAGCTCTATACCAAGGCGCTTGAACTGGGAATAAGGGCATTTGACGGGGAGGTGAGCGTGGATGAAAATTGACAGCATATATATAGAAAGCTTCGGAAAATTCAAAAACTATAAGCTGGATTTTAAGGACGGAATGAACATAATATATGGCGACAATGAAGCTGGCAAATCGACTATAATGGCATTCATTGAGATGATGTTCTACGGAAGGACTGCGCAGGAGAAGAGCACGGATGTCGGTAAGAGTCTCAGAAAGAAATATGCTCCATGGGACGGTTCAGCTATGTGCGGCGAGCTGGAGTTTTCATACGGCGGACGCAAGTACAGAATACGCAAGGTCTTTAAAAAGACAATAAAAACCGATATTGTAAGACTCTATGATGCACAGACAGGCGAGGAGCTGGAGCTTGGGCGCGATGAGGAGATAGGACACCGCTTTTTCGGAATAGATGTCGGAAGCTTTGAAAAGAGTGTGTATATAAGCGGATTTGGCGGTTTTGCAAGCAGCGGTCAGACCAATGAGGATATTGCCGTCAGGTTATCGAATCTGGTGACAACGATGGACGAGGAGGTTTCACAGTCCACAGTGCTTGCGCGGCTTAGCAGGGCGAAGGAGCTTTTGTTGTCGAAGAGTGGAAACAGAGGAAAGCTTGTACAGCTTACACAGGAGCTTGAAGATGTACAGACAGAGCTTATAAAAAATGAGGAGCTTGTAAGGCAGCAGTCACAGTATATTGATAGGAGAACACGTCTTGAAGCGGAGCTTGGGGAATGTATACGAAAGAAGAATAGTTTAAAGAGAGAAGAACAGATTCTTAAGCTTACAGAAACCCAAAAACAGTATGAGGAACAGCGGGCTGAGTGTGAAAACGAGAGAGAGAAGATTACCGGACTTATAGATGAGGGCAGGGCGCTTGAACAGGAGAAGGATTCCTTCTCAGGAAAGAATTACAACTATAATACAGTGTCGGAGTATATGCAGCATGCTGATGAGCTTAGATATAATTTGTCCGCAAAGCAGTCTCAGGCAGATGAACTTGGGAAAAGAAAGCAGTCCGGGGTTATGGTGGACAGGGATGACGTAATGCTGGCAAGAACACAGGAGGCAATGCGGGAAAAGCTGTGTTATCTGAGTGAAAGAATCAGCGATGGTTACAGACCGGCTCTCGCGGCGAAACAGACTGCACAGAGGGAAGAGGCAGATGCTCTCAAGATGATTGACAGTATAGGCGATGTCAAAAAGACAAGGCTTATAGCGAGTGCTGTGGCGCTGCTTGTCACAATCATATTTGTGGTGATGACATTTACAGTGTCGGTGTTCTGTCTTGCAGGTGCATTTGTGTCTGCCGGAGTTGGCGTTATTATTTTTTCAGCATATAAAAAACAGTATGACACTCATACACGCAGCGTGGAAGAAGCTAAGGCACTTATCAAGAGACGCTCGCAGGAAAAAGCGGATGCAAGCAATAATCTTGAGAGAGAGAAGGGCAGGCTTTTTGATAAGGGAGAAGGTATCTATCCTGATACAGGATGTGATTTTGAGACTATAACACGGGAGAAGCTCTTAAAGTGCCGCAATACAATTGATGACATATATCAGAAATATGGAGTTGCCTCGCTTTCAGAGCTGGAGCTGTTAGCACAGGAAAATGAGGAAGCTGCCGTGAATAAAAGCCTTTATGATGCGGCTGTTGCAGAGCTTTCGGAGGCACAAAGCGAATACAGGGCATTTGTCGGTGATGATGACCCGGAGAGAGTGCGTATAATGTACAATGGGCTGCGCGAGAGGATTGCCGTATTCGACGGAAAGCTTAAAGTCCAGACCGGACAAATACAGTCATATAGAGAGCTTGACAATATGTTGAAGGGCGTTGATGAGCAGCTTAAGGAGAATACGAAAAAGACAGAGGAACTTGGCGCAGAGATCAGAAAGCTGGCGGATGAATCCGACAGTGATATACTGGGGCTTGATGAGCAGTCCATAAGGAATGTCATGGATGACAACGAGGCTGTCATGGAGGATATAAGGGGACAGTTAGGAGAGCTTGCGCTGATGCTTAGAAGTCCCGAGCATGATGAGAATGAGTTAAAAAGGATGTCTGCGGAGCTTACTGATGAGTACACACAGAAAAAGGAACTCTACGATGCGCTGGAGCTTGCTGAGGAGAATATGCAGGCTGCGGTGGATGATATAAGCCGGAGCTTTGGACCGCTTCTCAATGAAAAGACAGCAGAAATTTTCTCGAATCTTACAGGTGGAAGATATGAGAAGGTCATGGTCGACAAGGAGTATGCTATTCAGGCAAAGCCGAAGGATGGTGGCTATCACGAGTGGAAATATCTCAGCAACGGAACAACGGATCAGGCTTATCTTTCGCTTAGGCTTGCCATGACGGAGCTTATAACGGATAATGGCGAGAGGCTTCCTCTCATGCTCGACGATGTTCTGCTGCAATATGATGATGAGAGGGCAGAAAATGCACTTAAATACCTAAAAAATTATGCGCAGAATGCACAGATATTGTTCTTTACATGCAGAAACATGCAGGATGAAAATATCATAAATCTCCGGAATATCATAGGATGAAAGGAAACATGCGATGAATCATTTTTCAATCTACGAGCTGCTGTGGTTATTTTTTATATATTCCTTTGCGGGATGGCTTTTTGAAACCACTTACGCAGCAATAAGACAGAAGCATTTTGTTAACAGAGGACTGGTGAGCGGACCGCTGTGTATCGTATATGGTATAGGAACTGTGCTTATGACAGTCGGCTTACAGGGAATTACCGGATTCTGGCTGTTCCTGTTCGCAACGGTGTACGCGGCAGCTATTGAGCTTGCCGCAGGAAAGCTGATTGAGCGCATATACCATGAGAGGTGGTGGAATTACAGCAATATCAAGTGGAATCTTGATGGATATATCTGTGTTCCGTTCTCACTCATAAAGGGTGCACTTGGCTATCTTGTGGTAAGGTTTGGAAACAGATTCCTGCTAAATATCATAGATATTATACCGCAGATTTTCCTTCACATTGTGCTGATTGTACTCATCTCAGTGCTCATTGTCGACGTGCTTGCGTCATATATTCTTGCAAAAGGTAAGAGCAGACATCCCGAAAAGTGGGAGGAGGCTAATGATGCGATAGCCTCTGTGGGCTTTAGAATTGCGAAGGCAATCAACCGCACCATGGACAGGCGAATACATAAGGCATATCCGAAGGCTGCCAAGGTAGAAGCCGTACCGAAGGATAAAAAGGTGTTCGCGCAGGGCTGTGATTTTTATAAGGTGGTCATGCTGTTCTTTATCGGAGCATTCCTAGGGGACATAACGGAGACAATATTCTGCCGCATAACGGCCGGTGTGTGGATGAGCAGGAGCAGTGTTGTGTGGGGACCGTTCAGCATAGTGTGGGGG
Source organism: Eubacteriales bacterium (assembly GCA_050874845.1). Taxonomy (GTDB): domain Bacteria; phylum Bacillota; class Clostridia; order Lachnospirales; family Lachnospiraceae; genus CAG-882. Next base: position 5,331 of record JBNMLM010000075.1, read on the forward strand.
CTGGCAATCGCCGCCGCCACGGCAATGCTCTATAAATACAGGAATAAGAGCGACAGCTTCCTTTTCTGGACAGGAACTCTTCTTGGAGGTGCCTATGAGTATCTGTGCAGTGTGTTCACAGAGATTGTTTTTGGCAAGGTGTTCTGGGATTACAGCAAGATTCCGTTTAATCTTGGCGGCAGAATCAATCTTCTCTACTGCTTTTTCTGGGGAATAGCAGCTGTTGTGTGGCTCAAGCTTATATATCCGCGCGCGTCGGCGCTCATAGAGAAGATACCGATGGTCATAGGCAAGATTGCAACATGGGTTCTGATAGTGTTCATGCTGTGCAATATGGCTGTGTCCGGGCTTGCACTGATAAGGTATGATGAGAGGGAGAAAAATGTAGCGGCGGAGGCTAAGTGGCAGGTGTGGATGGATGAGCACTATGATGATGCCAAGATGGAAAGAATATATCCTAATGCAAAGACGGTAGCCGATTAAGATTATGATGTTGTGCCCCTGTTATCAGATTAATGCGAAGAGAAGTGCAGCATGAAATCTTTGGAATTATTTTATTAAAAAATAATAGTTGTTTTCAGAGAATAATGGTATAATAATGAAAAACTTTAGAGAAAATATAGTGGGTTGTGAGGCAAGTGGTATCAGCCTTGTTTCATATATCCCGGAATGGAGGAAACCATGAACTTATTTGAAAAAATCCGCAAGGATGTTGTGTGGTCGTCGATAGCATATCTTATACTTGGCTTTATTCTTCTCATCAAGCCGGGTACGGCACTTGTAACTATAGTTCATATCCTCGCACTTGTTGCGCTGGTCATGGGAGTTGTATCGCTTGTCACATATTTTAAGGACAAGTACAGTGTGGGAAATGGCGGAGTAATAAAAGCTATAGTATATTTTGTGATAGCTGCTTTCCTTTACTTTGGTGCAGGCTTTATCATCTCGATAGTGCCTTTTATACTTGGACTTCTCATCGTGATAAGCGGAATTGTGAAGCTTCAGGAAGCGCTTGATATGATGAAGTACAGGGCAGACGGAAGCGTGACGGTTCTTGTCATTGCGATACTCAGCCTTGTATTTGGAATACTTATACTGATAAATCCTTTCGGAACAGCAGAGCTTCTGTTCAGAATAATCGGTATTGCGCTTATCTACAATGGTGTTTCAGACTTGCTGACAGTATTTTATTTTTCTAAGAAAACAAGATACTAGAAATCAACCTTTCTATTACAGGACAAGTTTAAAAGCCTGTATTTGTAGCTGAACAAAAAACATTCTAAAAAGTTATTGACCCTGAACCCAACTTTAGGTATATATTTATTGTGGGGGTAAGGGTCAATTTTTTCTAGAAGAAATATTGTAAAATTATCCAAGGAATTATATATGCTGTATGAGGCAGCAGAATGGAGATTTTTGTTATGAACAAGGTGAAAAAACTTGCTGTGACAGCGATGCTGTTTGCTGTTGGAATGGTGCTGCCTTTTTTCATAGGGCAGATACCGGCTATAGGAAAGATGCTTCTGCCGATGCATATTCCGGTATTGCTCTGCGGATTTATTGTAGGATGGCAGTATGGAGCGCTGATAGGCTTTCTGCTTCCGATTGTGAGAGGACTGGTGTTCGGAATGCCGCCGCTGTACCCTAATGCGATTGCGATGGCATTTGAGATGGCTGCATACGGCTTCGTCAGCGGTTATCTGTACAGCCATGCCAAGTGGCAGTGCACAAAAATGCTCTATATTTCACTTGTAACGGCTATGCTTGCGGGAAGGCTTGTATGGGCGTTTGCTGAGGTCATCCTGCTTGGTATCGGCGGAAATACATTTACATGGAAGATGTTCGCAGCGGGAGCATTCTTAAATGCGATACCGGGAATTATAGTGCAGCTTGTACTTATACCGCTTATTATGGTTGCGCTTAGACGCGCCAAGGTTGTGCCGCTGTGGATTGGAAATGAGAATAAATCCGGCGTATCAGGACAGGTTATAGAGAAGTAGAGAACAGTGATGTGGGGATTAGTATGAATAATGTGTTAGACAATATACTGGGGCGCATGGAGGAAGCGCAGAAAAACAACAGAAAGCTTCTGCTTGTGATAGACGGAAAGTGCGGCTCCGGAAAGACGACACTATCGGAGCGGCTAGGTGAGCGCTATGGGTGCAATGTGTTCCATATCGACGATTTTTACCTGCCGATAGTTATGCAGACGCCTGCGGTTATGAAGGAACCGGGCGGAAATATCAATTATGATAGATTTATAGCCGAGGTTATGGCGCCGCTTATGGATGACAGCGCGGTTGTGTATCGACCGTTCCTGTGTATGGAACAGGAGTACGCACCCGGCGTGAGCCTTAAAAGGACAGGGGTGGACGTCATAGAGGGTACATACTCCTGTCATCCTAGACTTCGCGAAATCTATGCTAAGCTGACGGATTGGGAGGTTATTACCCTTTTTATGGATATCGATGACCGGAATCAGCGCGACCGCGTGAGAGGACGCGTGGGGGAGCTAAGATTCAAGCTGTTTGAGGATAAGTGGATTCCGAGGGAGAGGGAATATTTTAGTGCATATTCCGTAACGGAATACTGTGATTATAGTATTTCAGGGACGGATGACAGCATTTCATTTCTATGAGAAGATGGGAATGAAGCCTAAGGAAACCATGATGGAGTATATTCTTAAATAATCTCAAAAATTGCAAAATTATTCTTGACCTTACAGCACACTGTAATGGTGTAATGGGGTTGTAAGGAGGAGACGATATGACAATCAAGGATTTTTCAAAACTGTGTAATTGCACTACACAGACATTAAGATACTATGACCATGTCAATCTGCTAAAGCCGGCAAGAGTGGATGACTGGACAGGGTATCGCTATTATTCTGAGGAGCAGGCATTACTGTATGTCAAAATTAAGAATTTTCAGGAGGCTGATTTCACGATAGAGGAGATTAAGAAGCTTCTTGATAAGGATGACGATGAAGTGTATGCCGCTTTTGACAGAAAGATAGCAGAGCGCGAACAGCAGCTCAGAACAATAAGGCAGATACAGCAGTCATATCGCAATGAGATGAACGCAATGAAGAATACGATTGAACAATTTATTGAGAAGATGAACATGGATGCGAAGCAGTATGACCCGACACAGGAGTTCGGAATCGATGAGGAATATCATCAGAAGCTGTTGGAGAGATTCGACAGAATGATGCGCGAGGCTTCGTATGTCAGGGAAGTGCATGGCGGGGACAACGCCAATCCTGTATTCGAGTACAAAAGGGTTCAGGATGATTATACCGACGATGACTTGGAAATGGACATGGAGGAGGAAGAATATCTCTCACCGCTTGATGATCCGGACTATACAATAGCAGCAGAGTACCATGACTGGAATTATATTAAGGAGATAAAGGATAATTTCGCAGGGCTTGAGGAGGACACAGAATATAACTTCTATCTTGAGGTCACCCCGGATAAAGAGTGCAGCGTTATCTTCTGCTGTATAATACAGATGCTTGTGCAGGATATGAACGCAGGAAGAAATATTATCATGCCATCGTGCAATATGACACCTTCGAACGATAACAGGAACCATCTGTATATATTAAAAATGGTAAAGAAATAATGTAAGGAAATAGTAAAAAAATCACCCCTATACATCAAGTAAGAGAGCTGGACTATGAAATCTCAGGTTACTTCGCAATAATGTATGGGGTGATTTTTATTTATATATCTTTTTATTATTATGCTATAGGATTCGGGTTACAAAACATGCTAAATCCCTAGCCGTGTATAACGTATTATGTTTATGCATATCACGACTTTGGGAGAAGCTTAGATGTTCTTAGAACTCTGCTAAATCCCTAGCCAGAACCGGCACGGATGCCGGTTCAGAAGCAATGCATACAAGGATGTATGCTTTGCTTCGGTGGCGGACGTATAGAAAACCTTATCAGAGTTCTTAGAACATCTTGCTTCGTACAACGGAGCTGATATGCATAAATATAATACGTTATACACTCATAGACTTAATGGTCATGTTTTGTAACCCGAATCCGTATAGTAAAATGCTTAATTCCTGCTGTTCTGCTCCTTGAGCGCCGCCTCTATGAAGCCGCGGAACAACGGATGTGGTCTGTTAGGACGTGACTTGAACTCAGGATGTGCCTGTGTTCCGATGAACCATGGATGTTCCTTTAACTCCACCATCTCAACGATTCGTCCGTCAGGTGACATACCGGATAACATCATGCCGTTTTCGGTGAGTACGTTTCTGAAATCGTTGTTGACTTCATATCTGTGGCGATGTCTCTCATGGATTTCCTTACTTTTATACAGCGCATAAGCCTTAGAGTTCTCATCGAGGATACATGGGTAGGAGCCAAGTCTTAAGGTACCTCCTATGTCATCTATTCCCTCCTGATCCGGCATGAGATGTATTACAGGATGGGTTGTCCCCGGAAGAAACTCAACGCTGTGGGCATCATTGTAACCTATAACATCCCTCGTGAATTCGACAATGGTAAGCTGCATTCCAAGGCACAGGCCGAGGAAAGGAACCTTATTCTCTCTTGCGTAGCGGATGGACTGAATCATTCCCTCGATACCTCTGTCACCGAAGCCGCCCGGAACGATGATTCCGGATACATCGCCAAGAATTTCTTCGACATTCTCAGCAGTTACTTTCTCTGAATCAACCCATTTTATGTTTACGGACACACCGTTTGCGATTCCGCCATGCTTTAAGGCTTCGACAACGCTTATATATGCATCGTGGAGCTGTGTATATTTTCCGACGAGTGCCACGGATACTTCACCCTTCGGGTGCTTGAGTGCCGTGCACATAGCTTTCCAGTCGGCGAGGTTCGGCTCAGGACAAGGAAGTCCGAGACATTCACAGGCAACCTGTGCCAAATGCTCCTCCTCCATTGCAAGAGGTGCCTCATAGAGATATTCAACATCGAGGTTCTGAAGGACATGTGAGCTTGGGACATTACAGAAAAGAGCAATCTTATCCTTGATTCCCTTGTCAAGCGGGTACTCCGAACGGCACACGATGATATCAGGCTGGATACCCATTCCCTGAAGCTCCTTGACGCTTGCCTGCGTAGGCTTGGTTTTCATCTCACCTGAGGACTTGAGATAAGGAATCAATGTGACGTGAAGGAATATTGCATTTTCCTTTCCTACTTCATGCTGGAACTGTCGGAGTGCTTCAAGGAAAGGCTGGCTCTCTATATCGCCGACGGTACCACCTATCTCCACAATGGCGATTTTGGTATCGTCGCTTGTGTAGTCACGGAAAAGTCTGCTCTTAATCTCGTTGGTAATATGTGGGATAACCTGAACGGTACCTCCGCCGAAATCGCCGCGGCGCTCCTTTGAGAGAACCGACCAGTATACTTTTCCTGAGGTGACATTGGAATTCTTTCCGAGACTTTCATCAATAAAACGCTCATAATGTCCGAGGTCAAGATCCGTTTCAGCTCCATCGTCCGTAACAAATACCTCTCCGTGCTGAATAGGATTCATTGTGCCCGGGTCAATGTTGATATAAGGGTCAAACTTCTGCATTGTTACCGAATATCCTCTGGCTTTTAAAAGACGGCCAAGTGATGCTGCGGTGATTCCCTTGCCAAGACCGGATACTACACCGCCTGTTACAAAAACGTACTTTACCATGACGAACCTCCATAATATTTTAATTTAATTTTAAAAACAATATTCTACATTCTACTACAAAATCAACTTTAATGGAATTATCATTTTGCCACTTTTGACTTTAAAATATTCGTTTCTTTTATAGCAAAACGTAAAATTATTAAGCTGCAAAAAATTGTAATGATAAAAGCTAAAAATGTATGACATGCCGGGATATAACTAAAATAACCTGCCATATATCTTAAATGTTAAAATTCATTAACATAAAATATATGACAGGTTAATTTTTTCAATTATCTGTGGTACAACTTGTTGGTCTGATATTCAGGTTCACAGGTTAAATTAACTCCGAGCTTTCTGAATATGTCGCGGTCAACGGAGGACAGGATAACGGTTGAATGGACGTCACAGCCCTCAAGTTCAGACAGCTTGTCAAAAGCGCGTTTCGCATTGTCATCCTCGGCTGCACAGATTGAGAGAGCAATAAGAATCTCATCTGTGTGGAGGCGTGGGTTATGGTTGCCGAGGTAATCAACCTTTAACCTCTGTATCGGCTCTATAACCTTCGGAGAAATGAGGTCTATCTCATCCGGTATTCCCGCAAGCTTTTTGAGAGCATTTAAGAGCATTGCAGATGATGCACCAAGAAGGGAGCCTGTCTTACCGGTTATAACTGTTCCGTCGGAGAGTGCGATTGAAGCGGCAGGGTTGCCCGTGCGCTCAGCAACCTCAAGTGCGGCAGGAACAAGTGGGCGGTCTGAAGGCTTAATTCCGGCCTTGGACATAAGCAGCTCAAGCTTATATATAGGTTCGTTTCCTATGGTTCCCTGACGCTTCTGACACAGAAGGTTGTGGTACCGACGAAGGATTTCCTCGTTGGCAGCGGCACGCACGGCTTCGTCATCTACGATACAGAAACCTGCCATATTGACACCCATATCTGTAGGTGACTTGTATGGGGATGAGCCTAATATGCGCTCGAACATGGTGTTGAGCACAGGGAATATCTCAATATCGCGGTTGTAGTTGACAGTTGTCTCACCGTACGCCGCAAGGTGGAAGGAGTCTATCATGTTGACATCGTTCAAGTCTGCGGTAGCCGCCTCATAAGCTAGGTTGACCGGGTGGTCGAGAGGGAGATTCCAGATAGGGAATGTCTCGAACTTGGCATAGCCGGAGGAGATACCTCTCTTGTTGTCATGGTAGAGCTGGGAAAGACAGGTTGCCATCTTGCCGCTTCCCGGTCCCGGAGCTGTCACAACGATGAGTGAACGGCTTGTCTCAATGTAGTCGTTCTTACCGTAGCCGTCATCACTTACAATGTATGGAATATTGGAAGGATAGCCCTCAATCGGGTAGTGGCGGTA
>JBNMLM010000076.1:0-12343 GCA_050874845.1 Eubacteriales bacterium
ATCTATGCTTGCCTGCCTCATGTGAGGTATATCGCGGCGCTCACCCGCCACTGATTTGACCATCTTTAATGAAGCTTCAATAAGCGGCTTGGCAAACAGCCTGAACGCATAGGAATTGTAATTTGAAATGAAAGCTTTATAATTCGCCAGATAACGCTCCCCCTGTGCCCTCAACATTCTCTGTGTCTGCCTGTACTCCATCTGGAGCTGTTCGGTATTCTTGTTTTCCTCAAGATAGTTTTCTATTTCCTCACATTTTTTGTTGCAGAGATTGATATTCGCATCAAGGCTTTCGATCTGCTTCTGGCACTTTTCAACTTCGCGCTCAAGCCTTGTCTGGTCACGCTCGTAATCATCATAGACATTGCCTTTTCCCTGAATATTCTTCTTGAACTTCTTTATTACCGAATTATCCCCCATGTCCTTGAGATGGTACATCGCCGATTTATATGCGGAAAGTCCGGTCAAAATGTGCACAGACTCTTTTATATTCTCACGAACGCCGTTTATTGAAAAATCGCTCCACCTTTCTCCGTCAAACAGGAAATAATGTGAGAGATTTCGCGGAAAAAGCTCATTGATAAGCTCATTTATCTTGTTATAATTCGGTCCCGACTCGACTTCACGCTTTATGTCCGGACTGTCGATGTCTGCGACAAACATTTTTACGGTTTTATAGGATTCTTTCGCGATAAACTTAGGGTAGGCGCGCATATACTCAACCTCCCTGTGGATAGTGTACACATGCTCGCTATCCACCGCCGTTATCTCCACGAAAACAGGAGCCCTGCCGTTGGCATCCATTTTTGAAAGAACATCATTATTCAATAGCTGGTAGTCTGTATCCTTCTTGCCGCGTTCAACCATGATTGCGCCGTACAAACACCACCTGAACGCCTGCGCTATCGTGGTTTTTCCCACAGTGTTATCCCCCAATACCACCGTGACATTATGCTCCTCGTCACAGCTAAAATTAATCTCATTCAGACCCTTGTAACGCATGAAATTCTTCATTCTCAGTGTTTTAAATTTCATCTGTACCTTCCCCGCCTCCTGTTATTTGCTAAGCTTACTGCTCTCCGATATAATCTTCCCAATCTCATCCGCCATCTTTAAATCCGTGAGAGCCTTGCTTCTAAGGTTCTTTCGTTCAATGTGAAGGATTTCGAATATAACGGATTTTATTTGTTTTTCATTGTACTGGTTCATGCTATTTACCCCCAATCTATAATCTAAATATCCGGAATTTCCACGCTGTCATCGCCAAGTCTCTTGTTTAAAATTGCCTTGAAATAAGTGATTAACCTCTGTTTTCTCCTGTTAAAAAACTCTTCGTTCGGAACTCTGTAAATCTTGTTGTCTATATTTCTGTTCGTTCCACAGCTATCTTCCTCAAACACATCATGGATTTCCCTTATCAGCCAATGTTCTCCCATTTTATCATATATCTTGAGTGCGTCCTGAAGCGGCAGTGTACTTTTATCAACATTGCTGTCCGCATCCATAATCATAAAGTTGCCAAGGCTGTCCGTATAATCCTCCCTTGCGTTCTTAGAAGAAGGCTCAAAGTATTTTTCTATGGCAGTTGAATTAATTTTATCCGGCTCTAAATGGTCAAGCTGGATATTATCTGTCGGAAATTTTGTTCCGGTCTTGTTGAAAATAAGCTTATTTTCAACTCTGTTGGTATAAAAAAGATTTATAAACAATACCTTCACCTTAAGCTGCGACTTTTCATTGCCATACTTCCATGCATTTATCCACCGTCTGAACTCCTCATTTAACATGTCTATGTCCTGACTATCCACCTTCAACACATAATCCGTGCTAAATGAATTATTCTTAAGAATATAATCCTTTGCAATGCCTCTGACTCTGTCCGAGTTCTGTGCCAACAGTGCATAACGCCAGAAGCTATATGAAACATTGTGGATATCAATATATTCTGCATTATTATTCGCACTATCCTTTATTATCCCCTGGACAAATTCCCTGAACTTCATTATCTGCGCGTCTCCGCTACATTCATCAAATGGGTGCTTGTCCAGAAATTTCTTGATTATCACATTGGTTATAGCCGGAATTACACCGTACAATGTGAGTGCGTTTAACAAATTTAATGCTTTGTAGGTTATGGATTTTGCGCTCTCCCTCTCCGCCCTTATTACATTCTCAGCTTTCTTTTGATACCGGAAATCAAATTCATCCAGTATTATTCCAAGCATTTCATAAATGCGGATATCATTCAATAAATCTTCACCTTCATATATATTTTTCTTATTCAGATATCCTTTTTCAATCACTTCCCTGTATTTCTCATTATCGTTATACTTTAATTTGCTGTCGGCTGTGAAATACTGTGCCGCAAGATACGAAATAAGCTTGGAACGCTCCTTCCCTTTGGTTGATATAGGGAATATTTCCTCCACCCATTTTTTATCCGCCTTCTCAATATAATAATCTGCACCGGCATCATCCTCATTATGTTTACAATACCATTTATAAAACAGGTTCTTAATAAGCTCCAAATCCTCAACCGGAAAATTCCTATCATTTAAGACCTCAAAAAGTGTGTACGCGTCCTTCTCTTTTCCTGTCACAACAACACAGAAATTAATGTTATTCAATATTTTATTCATAGCACTGTCGATTGCCTTAATGTACTCAATCGGCTTTTCCTGTCCGCTGATATATGAATCAACAATACCCTCATAAATACATTTTGCCGCATTTATGTATTGTTCTGTAACCGGATTTTTTGCTTCTGAATTTTTATCGAATGACAGCGTTTCAAAACAGGGATTGCTTGATTCGGGCATAATTATCATAATTCTGCTGAGTGCTTCCTTGAGCTTTTCATTATAACTGTTTCTACTGTATCTTAGAGCCAGACTGACATTTGAGAGCAGCTTTCTGTTCAGGTTAAAATACTCTTTTTTATAAATATCCATGTTAGAAAAATTCTTCTTTGGAAGCCACATATTAGACTGATAATATTCCAGCATATCATCCCACGCTTTTTCTATATCGTCTGCACTCTGCTCCTCAACCGTGCTTATAAAATTATCAACTCCCTCCTTGACATTTTTTAATTGTTCAACCTTATCCCTATCAAAAATATTCACCGCTGTATCAATCAATTCATTCATAAGAATAGGAATTTTAGAAATTCTTTTCATGTTTATCATTAGTTCTATATAGCTTCTGACAAGCACAAATCTTAAATAATTCGTGAGAAAAAGTGTTGTTATTCTCTGCTGTCCGTCAACAACCTCAAATTCCCCATTGCGCCCCTCAACCATGACCACCGAACCGGCAAAATATCCCTCACCCTCTTCACCCTCTCCTTCTTCGTTGTTATGAAAATCAGTAATCAGATTGCCTATTCTTGTACTGTCCCATTTATACGGTCTTTGATAATATGGGATAACTACATTCAGCGGAACATTCTCCTTCTTGTTGCCTTTATTTTCTATATTGCACAATTGTCCCAGATTTCTTATCTCAGCAAATCTTAAATCCATAATTCTTCCTCCTAAATCTCCCCCAACGCCCCACAAAGCGCGTCAATCTCATCCGTTGTTGTAAACATGCTCATGCTCACCCTGACAACTCCAAGGTACTCCCTGTCATCCAGAAATTCGTGTATGAGCGGCGCACAGTGATAGCCTGTGCGCACAGCGATGTCATAATCGGCATCGAGAAGCATTCCCACATCCGATGACTGATACCCCCTTACATTCAATGCCACTATTCCGACATGCCTGTCCGCCGGTGGCAGATACAGCCTTACATTGTATAGCTGTCCTAATTTACCAACCATGTAGCGCGTGAGCGACATTTCCTTGTCAAGCCGTCTTTTTATCTCCTCACCGTCGACATCCTTTATGGCGGCCAGAAGCCCTGCTGCCGCAATGACATTCGGGCTTGCCGGTTCATAGCGGCTGCTGCCCGCTTCCGGCATGTGGACATTGAGCGAATCGCTTCCGGTTCCTCCTGCGATAAATGTATCAAGCCTCACACCGTTTCTGATAAAGAATCCGCCTATTCCGAAGGGACCGTACGGTGTCTTATGTCCCGCAAAGACGTAGAAATCGATAAGAGACTGTGACATGTCAAACGGCACAAGCCCAAGCGCCTGCGAACCGTCGACAACCACCTTTGCGCCGTACTCCTTAGCAGCCACAGCAATCTGCTCTACCGGCAGTATGTAGCCTGTGACATTGCTCACATGCGTCATAAATACAAATGCCGGGGCATGCAGGCTGAATTCATAGAAAAGCCTTTCGATGTCGATACTGCCGTCAGCCTTAAGCGGCATGACCATGATACGATTCTCGTTATCAGCTTCCTTAAATACCTTCTGGTTATAAAGCGTTCTCACCACCGCATTGTGCTCGTACGGCGAAATGTATATGTAATCTTCTTTTTTTATCTCCAATCCGCCTATTATCTGATTCAATGCAAATGTAGCAGAGGCCGACAGTACGACCTCTGCTACATTTGACGCATTCACAATGCGGAGTAATTCTTTTCTGAGATTATCGATTATCTGGGCAGACTGCTGCGCCAGAGCATAGGAACCACGCCCGGCATTGAACGACAGGCTGCGATTGACCTTATCCATCTGTTCGTACACACATTCCGGTTTCGGGTATGTGGTAGCTGCATTGTCAAAATAAATCATGCTCATAAGTAATCCTCAATTTTATTTTTCTATTAGTCCTTTTTCATATATTCCTACTGCAATTATCTGCTCTCCCCAGCCACAAGCTCAGCAAGAACCTGTGCCAGCACCGCTACCTTCGCATTAGTCTCCAGACTGTCGCCAAATTCATCCAGCGCATCCTTTATCGCGTTTTTGAGAAAATACCCTGTGCTGTCATCCTCCACATCGGCATAGCTTCTTTCAAGCAGGCTTCCGCCTTCTCCCTTTAGAATAATGCTGTTAAGTGCGCTTTCGCTGTTTACGGTATTCTCAGCCTCATCACAGAATTCATCCCAGCCGGCTCTGAACTTCTCTAACATTCCGTCACGCCAGTCATCAATGTATATATCCGTGACAAGCTTCGACAGCTTCGACACAATCTCCCTCTCGTCATAGGTAGGTATGTCCGATATGTATGACAGTATCGATGATGTCCTGCTGTTTAACACCATCCTGCCAAGTCTCTTTCCGTGCTCGGAATAATACTCCTCAAGCACCGCCTTAAGGCTGTCACCATCGTCTGCCTTACAGCGTTTCTTTATAATCGCCGCGACATTACCAGAAAGCTTCAGAAGGTAACCGTCAAGATATGCCTTTAAAAGTGTCAAATTCTGCAGCGCACCGGCTAATGAACCATCACCAATCCTGCCTGCTATATCCACAAGCTCCTTAAAAAGGAACTCATGCGGGTTATACTCCTGGTGTCTCAGCGCCATACACAGCCGCTTTAACGCCGCTGCCATGTCCTCATTCACATCGACAACGCGGCCTATGTTCGCTGCCGCCTGCGGAAGTGCCCTGTACCATCTTAAGATTCCGTCTAAAACCTCCCTGTCACCTGGGATTGCGGAAGCCTTTTCCGGGATTCCAAAGAGCTTCATAAGCCCTGCAATGTAATTCTGCTTTTCCATGCTCTCATGCTCAACATACAGGTAATAGTCCGATGGCGAATCGTTAATATTTCCAAGAATAGCAGCGTCGATATTTACCTCTTTTTCTTTGAAGCTTACAATCGGTTTATCCTGAAGCTTGGACAGGCATAATGCCACATAAATCGGAATAATTCCCTTTCGCACACCATATCCGCTGCCCATCAGACGCTCATACAGCAGCTTGAAGGAGCATTTATTTGAATCGCACATAGCGATGAACCGCTCAATCTCCGACAGGACAAATGCACAGCCCCTATCCTCCTCGCCATCGCCAAGAATACCTGTATTTATAAGAACCGCCCTGTATATGGTTGCCTCAGGTGAGGTTCCCTTCTCAAATGACGAACAGTCCTCAAAGCTTAGTATCATATCTACAATCTTATTTCGCGTCTTCTTGTTCTGAGCCGATATGTTCTGTCTATTAATCAGCTCGTTATTTACAACCGGGGCGTTATTGTAATACTCCGTCATTATGCTGCTCAAAAACATATTGAAGGAGAAGCCGTTCCTAAAACCCGACTGGAATACTTCACCGTTGTGGTATACCGCACAGACTCCGCTCTCAGGATTGTACGCTTCCTTAAGGAACTTATTTACCTCGTATGAAATGTCATCGCAGTAGTTTACAAGCTCCTGCTCCAACACAACATTGTCCTCTATGAATGACCTGTCACTCATAAGGCTCTTCGCTGCAATGTATTTTCTTATGCTTTCACCCTTATCAAAAGCCGCTTTTGTCACAAGCACAACTATTCTGTCATCCTTAAGCCTCTCAAACAGCTCTTTGCTATAATCTGTCCTGTTTTCGCTCACCACAGCCACTATTTTTCCGTCGGAAAAGTGCTGCTCGAACAGAACCTCCGGTGATGGAAGCTTTTCTATCTGCTCCGGTGACATAAATACATACTCATAGTATCTGGTCATCGAATATATCTGATTATATTTCTTAGGAAGCACGTAATCGTACTCGGAAATCTCCTTCAATGTTCCGAGTATATCCGCATCCGCCGACAGCTTCGCAGCCTTCTGTGAAATCTCCTTCTGGATGTCGACACCGACATTATTGTAAAAGCTGTACGAATGTCTGCGCGAACGGTATATAATAATTCTCTTTTCCGCCAGACGCTCCACCACTGTCCTGCACTCATCCTCCGAAATATTAAGTGCACTTGACAGCTGTGGCACATCCGCCGGCAGTTCATCCGGAATATCTATAATATTTATCAGAGCGATAATCTTTATAAGCTTTCTCTCAACCTCATCCACTGTACGTGAGAGCGCATACTCAGCTTTAAGCCATTCATTGTGTATGACCGTGTCCGAGGCTTCCTCCCTGAAAAGATTTTTAAAATAATCATAGACTGTGTCCGCTGTTATTCCGCAATCTGCAATATCTTCGCCATAATCCTCAATTATCCTGCACACGCTTCCCTTTTCGTCATGCGAAAGATAGGTGAATATACTCCTCTCGTTCTGAGCCACCTTCTCACTTATATGAAGCAGCATATACGCTGTAAACGGCATGAGAGGAAAGCAGCCCTCAACCACATATTTTTTAAAATCCGCCTCATCAAACAGCCCTGAAAAACATGAAAATCTATACGAATTGAGAGCATTTTCGTAGTATCTCTCTATCCTAGGAAGTTCACGCAATGCGGCTTCATCCTTTTTTAATACATTTCCAATAAGCTCATAATTATTCTGGGAGGAGACAACAAACAGAACCTCTTTTATTCTGCCCTCCACTCCGCGGAATGCATTTCTCATGTCCGTCGGAAGCTTAGCGCCGTACTCCTTAATGCTCTTATGTGCAACAAAGGTTATAAACATCTGCCCCACAGAGCTTCTCTCCGACAGCTCACACATATCCTGAAGCACCTTCATATCCTTGGAAAATGTATCCGCTTCGTGACCCTCTATGTATTTGCTGAACTCATCAAATATGACATATATCCCTGCATACCCGTAATCGCGTGCCAGTGTCTCCTTAACCTGCTCGTATATTCTCACAGTCTCAAACACAAGAATAGGATTGAACTCACTTCCGTTGGTTACTATAGGATATATCCTGCGAAATAAATCCAAAGCCTCTTTTTGGCTCTTCTCAAGACCAATTTGCAATGTTCTCTCGTTATATCCATTTTTTTGAAGTTCTCCCGCAAAATGACTGTACGCATCCGGAAAGCTGTCCTTCCACTGCTCTATCTTCTTGATTGCCTCGCTGTAATAGCTGTCCGGTGTAATGCTATCAAGCCCTGCGCGCTTCAATGCATCGGTTATCCCGACAAGAAATGCCTGATTGAGGTCGGAATTAGTGCCCGATATAATAACAGGAAGATACGGTCTTTCCCTATGTCTTAACTTGTCCAGAAGCACCAGCAATGTATGCGATTTTCCCTTGCCGTAAGGTCCGATAAGCATGGTAGCATGCTCCCTGTCCTTATCCACATTGTCAAGATAATACTCAATGATTCTCTGTGATGAGCGCGTATACACATAGTTGTCTATTTTCTCTCTGTTATCAAGGTCAAGATAGAGATTAACCGAATTCTCGAATCTTTTATCTATTTTAACCAAATCTTTAAGTTTAACTGCCATCTCTATCCCCTCTGCGTCTTAGACTTATCATCATAGTACTTCTCAATTACATTCTCCGGAGATATCTTATCCTGTAAATACACCATATCCAGTCCTGCCGTCCTGTTAACAGCGATATAGCCGTCGGCTGACAGCTTATCAAGATAGGAATTAAGGCTTACCCTGCTAAGGTTATATATCTTTCCGGGAAGTTCATCTCCTCTTAGCAGCGTGTCTATACTCACGCTGTCCGTTTTCTCGTCATAAAAATGTCTCTCAATAAGATACAGCACCGCCAACCGTGGAAGCTGCTCCTCGGAAGGCATATACTTCCTACATACACTTCCGTTTCTTTTTAAAAGAGACAGCTCCGAAAAAGGACTGACCTTCTTCTCCTCCGGGTCATAGTCAGCATCCCTCTCCCTTGAATACATATTGATTATCGCGGTCACATCTGCGGCAACAGAGCTTCGCGGAATCTCCTGCTTAGAATATGCCTTAATCTCACGGAACATATTTTCCTCAAGCTCTTCCTTAGTGTATTCCTCATTGCCTATTCTATTAAAAAATACATACCAGCTTGTAGCTAGTTCAGCATTGCAGGCAATGTTGCTGTGGAACATCCACATGGTAAAGCTGTCCTCGAAGTAGGAATCATACTGCTGTATCAGCTCCCCGAAACGGCTGAGCTTAACCTCGCCCTTGCTCTCAATCGTTATACCGCCCGCCCTCAGCCAGTAGCGTATCGCCTTAGCCATATTGGTACCGACGCCCAGCGCATCCGCCCCTAAGTTTTCCGAAAATACTCTCGGGTTATCCGCTACGGCTTTAAGTCCCTTGGCAAGCCAGCCCTCTCTCAATATGAATGTCTCATGTCCTTTTAGTCTTATCTTCTTAACTGTCTGTTTCGACATAATGTTCCTCATTTCCGTCTATAGTCATGCCTGCTTTCTTTTTACAGCAAGCACCTTCTTCATATAACATCCCGAGTTAAAGTGGTTCACACACTGTGCACAACGAATACATTTATCATCATCTATATGGTATCTGTTTCCACCATCCGGCAAGCTTTCCAATCTTATCGCACCATGCTTGCATACGCCTTCGCAGGCACGACAGCCCATGCATAGCTGGTACTTGGTGAGCTGACACTTCACCTTCTCCTCAGCGGCTTCCACAGTCTTCGCCCTGTCAAGATGATAGTCAAGTATCGTAACCTTCAGATGATTGCTGCCTTTTCTTCCCTGAAGCCTTAAGACTGCAGCCCCCTTGCGGTTAAGTACATATACCTCTCCAAGGCGCGGATTACCCATATTAAAATCAAGATATCCGAATGGTTTAAAAAGCTCGTACAGCTCATCATCTATAGGCTTTAAAAGCTCATAATTAAAGCTGTTCTCCTCAAGTGCACAGGGCTTGAAGCTGACAACCGCATTGTCCGCGTAGGCTATTCCGTTACCGCCCTGTCTTGCCTTCCACTTGCCGCTTCGGACATATTCCTCCGCGTCCGGCTTGCCTATTCTCCTTGCAAAATCCACCAAAAATTCCTGCCATTTTCCATACTGTTCCGGCATATATATCTTAGACAAGAATTCCGACCATACACTGTTGTTCGGACAGCAAAAACACCCAACCCTTGCATAACCGTAAGTGTACGCCTCATTGAAATCTATCTTTCTCTTCAAAATATACAGCCATACATCAAAGTCCATCCAGTCGATAGCAGGCGATACGGTATTCTGTCTTGATATCTTACGTCCCTGTGTCTCCCTGTCATACTTGCTTCTGCTCGCCGATTCACTGCGTCTTATCCCATAGAAAGCGAGTATTCTCGTCTTATCCTTAAACAGTGCCGTAAGCTTCCTGTTAATCGCCCCAGTCTTAAAAATTGTACAGCACCAGCGCATAACACGGCTCGGCGGACCTATCATATCACATAGCTGAGAAAAATCTTTCTCCCTATTCCGCGATGAAATTACCGGAGTCATCGGATGTGATTTTTTAAAACGGCCTACATACTCCTCAGTCTTCGGGAATTCCAACGTGGTATCTCCAAATATATGTAATATCTTCGGATTGCTCAGCGCTCTCATTACCAGATCTGATGTCACTGTCGAATCCTTGCCTCCCGAAAAGGAAACAAACATGTCCTTCACGTCATATTCTGCCGACACTTCCCTTATATAATTGAGTGCCTCCTGTGTTATCTCATCATATCTTGAATTATTACATTCTATAAAACGACTTACATATTCTTCAAACCGATTATTCTTATTCTGTTCCTCGTATTCGTTAAGCGATTCTCTAATTCTTACAATATCTTCATCAGATAGTCTTACAAGCTGTGCAACATTAAAGCGCTTCAAGACGCCATCTATCAGATAATAATTTCCCGAGGCATTCCACACTGATGAATTGATATATTTAAGCGGTTCTCCCTCTAATATCTCATACAGCAGCCTCTCCTTAGGAAATACAGGTCTTAAATCGGAGGCTATTCTCCTACCCTCTGTGTGACATACAGGACATTCCTGTTCGTAAAGCGGTACATTGCACTTCGCACAGTAATAAATGTCCGATATGCTCTCAACATTCTCCCTGCTTCCACATTCATCACAGAAATTTCTCTCCAATTCTATGTTGTGCACCGTGCATCTGTATCGTCGCATTCCGTCCTCCTAAAGCTCTCAGGTCTGACATTGAGATATCTGCACAATTCCAGAAATTCTGCCGCCTCAAGCTCCACACCACTCTCATAAGTCAACCTGTCTGCCGGAATCCCTGTCTGGCGCTCAATAATTTCTGCCGATATATGATTGTCCTGCAAATAATGCGCAACCTTCTGCGTAACAGTCTGTCTGTCCACCTCTCAAAGCTCCATCCAATCTTAATAATTTTTCCATGAATAAAATTCTTAGTTTTGCAGAAAATATTTTTAGCAGAAACCGATTTTCACAGAAACTAATACTATTATAGTCTCCAAACCTAAGATTTTCAATAATATAATTCTGTAATTCTAAGAATTGTTTGACCTGCCTGTTTGTGTGGGATATTATAGGAAAGGAATGTTTCCGCAAAACTAAGAAAAAGTAAATTGCGAAAACATTTGTGTTATGAACAGATAATTATTTTTAAGAAGTGTTATTAAAAATCAATATACAAATGATTATAAATAAAGCTCACGTTGATATAGCCATATCAACACTTGGCTATACTCTCACATGAGCCCATAAATTCCGGAGGAATACATGAAAAATGAAATGATAGCGAAGGTTCTAAAAGAACTGAGAAAACAGAATTCACTGACTGTACACGATGTAGTCCTGAAGCTCAGTGATAAGTCAATAAATGTAGCTGATAAAACACTGTACGGATGGGAAAGTGGACAGGCACAGCCCGATGCAGATACCCTTCTTGTTCTGTGCGAGATATATCAGGTTGATGACATACTGAGTACCTTTGGATATAAGGAAAATACACCGATTAATGCGACAGAATACGAAAAAAAAGTTATATTTGCGCTGAGAGAACACCCTGAAATGGCTCCTGCGGTGAATAAGCTGTTGGATATCGAATGATTCTGGTATAGAATATGGATATAATATAATAAGCTTTAACCAAAAAGCTCCACACGGAATATAAATTCCATGCGGAGCTTTTACTCTGTCCTTCGACAGTTATTTTACATAAAATTATGTACCGGACATTGCAGCTTAGTTGTTAATGAGCTTGTCCTCTTCATTGTTCCAGCTATAAAGCTTACGAATCTCAGCTCCGACCTTCTCTGATGGGTGCTCTGCTGCTAAGTTTCTCATAGCACGGAAATGAGCCTGACCGCCTGCGCTTGACATATCAAGTAAGAAGTCCTTAGCGAATGTACCATCCTGAATATCCTTAAGAATCTTCTTCATAGTCTTCTTAGTCTCTTCTGTGATAAGCTTAGGTCCTGTGATGTAGTCACCATACTCAGCTGTGTTGGAGATAGAATATCTCATTCCTGAGAAACCTGACTGATAGATAAGGTCAACAATGAGCTTCATCTCATGGATTCACTCAAAGTATGCATTTCTCTCGTCATAGCCTGCCTCAACAAGTGTCTCAAAGCCAGCCTGCATAAGTGCACATA
>JBNMLM010000077.1:0-12316 GCA_050874845.1 Eubacteriales bacterium
ATCTTCTTGTATCCGTCAAGGTTGAGCTCCTTGAGGTCTGCATCATTTCCCTCGATCTCGAAACCAAGGCATGCTGTGAAGTCTGCCTCGTTACCGATCATAACGTCAACGTACTTAGCGATCTCCCTGTTAACTTCCTGAGCCTTAGCCTGTCCACCGATAGCATCCCACATAGATGGTCTGTAGTTAAGATCGTAAGAAACGATTGTTCCGTACTTCTTAGCTGTCTTGATAGCTGCAAGAACTGTCTCGCATGACTGCTCAGATAATGCTGCATAGATACCGCCTGTGTGTAACCATCTTACGCCAAGTGTTCCGAAGATGTAATCGAAATCGAAATCCTCAGGAGTAGCCTGTGCGATAGCTGTGTTAGCTCTATCAGAGCATCCCTTAGCACCACGGATACCGAATCCACGCTCTGTGAAGTTGATACCGTTACGGCATAATCTACCGATACCGTCTGTCTTCTTCATATAAATAAGATCCGTAGCAACACCGCCCTGCTCAATGAAGTCTATCATTAAAGCACCTACCTCATTGTCTGCGAAAGCTGTGATGACACCTGATCTTAAACCGAAGCACTTATGAAGTCCACGAACAACATTGTACTCTCCGCCGCCTTCCCAAGCACGGAACTGTCTTGCTGTACGGATTCTTCCTTCGCCCGGATCAAGACGTAACATAACCTCGCCTAATGATACAGCGTCATACTTGCACTCGCTTGCTGGTCTTAAATTCAAATTCATCGTTTTGCCTCCATTTTCTGACCTGAAAGGTCAAGAATAATTGTTTTTGTAAGTTATTATGCCGCTCTGCGACATACGTTATTTGTATTATAGCATAAAAATGTAAGTACTTTCAAGAGCTTGTTCAGAAGTTAATATTTTCACAAAGTATTTTGAGAATTTACCAGTTTAAACTAAACTTTGCTATGGAAAATACACTTCCACAATGCTATACTAATATATAAAAGTTAAAAATATTATAAAGGTGGTACTATAAATGAGTCCTAATTCTAATTTAACGGCATTAGCGCGCAACAACAGAATATGTATGATTGCACATATTGCCACAGACAGCGTTATGCTGCTTCTCCTGTTTTTACAGGCTGCCACGCGCGGAATTAACCCTGCCGTGTTAACCATATCATGTATTCTCGGAATAGCTCCTGTAGCTGCGGAACTGCTTTACTGGAAGAAAAACCATGAGACAACCGCCATCCGCCATCTCGTCGGAAACGGCTTTGCGGTGTTTTTCACATTCTACATATACACATCCACAACCTTCATGGCATCCGTATTCGTAATACCGATGATTCTTGTGATATCGCTGTATAACAACACGAAATTCTCCCTTCTGGTAAATTCCGGAGTTGTAATTGAGACGATAATCATGGCTGTTATAGGCGTAAATTCAGGAAAATACGGATATCCTGATTCAGACGCCGCAATAATACATGTTATCTTCGTCATCCTTGTCGCAGTATATTCCTATATAACCTCTGCCACATTGAACATGAATGAGAAACAGAAGCTTGACGCGATAACCACCTCTAAGAAGGATACAGAGAAGCTTCTTTCGGATATTTCCAATCTCTCCACAAAAATGCAGGAGGGAATAGAATATATCCACAATGAACTCGCACTTCTCAACGATGGTTCATCTGTCACTGTGTCTGCCATGCAGGATGTATCTGCCGGAGCACTTGATACTGCAAATGCCGTTCAAAAACAGCTTCTTCAGACTGAATCCATCCAGAAACAGGTTAATACAGTAAGCAGCATTTCAGATAATATACACAACAGCATGCAGCATACTCTTTCAGTGATTGATGACGGACTGAATGATGTAAATGCGCTTGTGTCACAGGTAGATGATTCCGTTCATAACGGTGTGGATGTCAGCGAAAAACTAAAAGAGCTTGACCACCATATAAAGGAAATGAATTCCATTATAGTACTTATCAGTGACATAACCTCACAGACAAGCCTCCTCGCCCTGAACGCAAGCATTGAGGCTGCTCGTGCCGGCGACGCAGGCCGCGGTTTTTCAGTTGTCGCATCCGAAATCTCACACATGGCGGGACAGACCAGCGAAGCGACTGAGCACATTACCGATATAATCAATAATTTTGCTGCAACCATAACCGATGTAGTCAAGGTAATCACCCACATGATTGACGGCATAAATGCACAGAAGCAGTCCACAAGCAGTACCGCCGGAATATTTGACCTCATCAAATCCAACAGCGTATCTGTCCGTGAGCAGCTCGACGAACTCACCGACAATGTAATGAACCTCAAGGATGCCAACAGCGCGATATCCGATTCCATACAGACAATCTCAGCCGTCTCCGAAGAGGTATCTGCGCACTCAAGCCAGACACTCAATCAGGAGAACGAAAACACTGAAATTCTTAAGCGCATTGATTCTAAAATGCAGGAGCTTATGAAACTGATTGATAATAGATAAATAGACATCTACTCCCTGTTCTTTTTAATTATGCCGACAACTTTATGCATTGTATTTATCATTGCTGAAAGTTCGTCGGCATCAACCTGTTCCTCTATCTCATCAAAGCAGCGCTTCATATAATCACGTTCTTCCTCCATAAGCTTATGTGCTGTCTTAGTAAGCTCAACATAGGTCTTGCTCTTATTAGCATTGGTTTTCCACTCAATGTAGCCCTTATCCTGAAGCTTTTGGACTGCCTTTGAAATGTCCTGAATTGACATATTCATCATTTCGGCAAGCTCCCACAGATACGCTCCGCTCTCATGCTGTGAACTCTTGCTGCAATGTTCGATATAATACAAGAAAAGGTAGTCAGCACGCTTAACCGAACTGAATACCTTATCCACATCAAATGTCTGTACAAAAAAATCCTCAATCGCTGCTCTGCTTAATTCCTGCATTGGCAATACCTCCATCTTCATATAATATCGATTAATTGCGAATTTCACAATTACCTGTTATTAATTATATGAAAATGGGAGACAAAATACAAATTAAAAAAAGATAAATTACTTCTAATCACGTCTGGATATCTCATCCCCGCTCTGTTTACACCTTGCCTTGTCAATGTACATGTTCTCGTCTGCCTGCTTTACTATCTCCCTTACGTTCTTTCCTTTACCGCAGGAATAGCCTACGGCACTTGAGATTCTGAATGCATTATCCGTCCTCACCTCAGACATTCTCTTTCTCACGGCTGCAACCATCTCCTTAGCCTGTTCATCACCTGCATTGTCAATTATCATAACAAATTCATCGCCGCCTACTCGGTATACCCTACAGCCTCCCTGCATAAACGCGTGAAGGATACCGGACATCTTATCTATGAGTGCATCCCCTTCTGCATGTCCATATCTGTCATTGGTAAGCTTAAGATTATTGAGATCCCAGAATATTACTGCTATGTTATCCACCATAGGATAGTATGAGGCAATCATCTCCTCATACTTATTCTTGTTGAACAATCTTGTTCTTATATCTGTCTCCTTGCGGTATGTAAGCTCAGCAATTCTCTTAGCGTCCTCGGCATTACTTACAATTATATATCTGATTACAATTGTAAAAATCAGCAGCATGATACACCGCGGCAATATTGCAAATACCAGCATGACAAAAAGAGGATTAGAGTTAAGGGACACATTAAATGCCGCTCCATCATAATGCGACATATACCAGTCCATTGAATGATTGCCCTCTACCAGAAGATTGATGTCACATATACCTTTATAAAAAGAATACACAATACTTCCCGCCATGGTGATACAGTTTACTATGTAGGCATACCATAACGGCGCTTTTTTTCTGTACTGAATTGCAAATATAAGTGGCAAAACAAATAAAAATACCGCATGATATGACAGTATCCCATTTATGACTCCCACCATAAAACATAATACGGCTAAGAGCATATATTTGACCCAGTCTGCTTCAAGATTCCCTTTTAAAAAGACTACAAGCGGAACAATCATAAGTACAGTGGCAATAGAAAAAGCAATCGTTACCATTCTTGTATCTATAACAAAAAAATCCACTGCCGTAAGCACCCAGATTACAACCATGGCTATAAAAAACCATAGGAAGCTCCTAAGTGTACGCACATTGGATTTTTTCTCTTGATATCTCAATTCTACATTGTACTGTTCAATTAAATCGTTCATATCCATGCCTCTTTCAAAATAATCGCATGAACATCATTATACCATTTACACAAAAAAATGGCAACAATTTACTTATATTTAGGCTAAAATTAACTATGCATTCTAAAACCAGCATTTCTACTGTGAATTATCAGTTGAATAATATTGTGTTCTTCTCTTTTTTAGCACTTTTTTTACATGGAAATACGCAGGTATAAGGAAGGCATCCGCGAACATCCATGCAATCGGACTTCCAAGACACACCCCGGTAAAGCCTATCATAGGAACAAGAACGAAGCCCGCAAGCGACCTTGCAATCATCTCAAGCACACCCGCCAATATAGCAAATGAGGCAAAGCCCATTCCCTGAATAAGGAATCTCACAATATTGACAAGCGCAAGCGGAAAATAGAACGCCGTATTCCATATAAGGAATTGTCTTACCTGATGTATTATCTCCTGCTCACTGCCATCGACAAAGAGCTGTGCCAAAAGTCCACCGCCGAATACAGCAACAAGCACCGCTATGACAGCGTACACTGCACCTAACAGCACACATGAGGCAAGACCCTTATCAAGACGGTCAAGCTTTCCTGCGCCTACATTCTGTCCTCCGTAGGTTGCCATCGTGGAACCCATAGCATCATAAGGACATGCAAGGAAATTACATACCTTTCCTGCCGCAGTGACCGCCGCAACCGCTGACGAACCAAGGGTATTCGTTGCAGTCTGCAATATAACACTTCCTATCGCTGTTATGGAATACTGAAGTCCCATCGGCACGCCCATCGCACAGAGCGAACCCATCATGTGAGCATTGACAGCCCACTCATCCTTCTGGATATGGAGTATATCGAACTTCTTTATCATGTACCACAGACAGCCCACACCGGCTACAACCTGCGCTATCGCGGTTGCCCACGCAGCTCCCGCAACACCTATCTTCATTACCACGATGAAAAATAAATCAAGCCCGATATTTACAATCGAAGAAATGACAAGGAAAATGACAGGTGTCTTGCTGTCACCAAGCGCTCTTATAACACCGGACACGATATTGTACAGGAACGTGAACGGTATCGCAGCAAATATAATCACAATGTACTGATATGAGAAATCAATTATGTTCTCCGGTGTCTTCATAAGCTCCAATATCTGCCTGCATAACACAACAGTCACCGATGTAAGAACCACTGAAAACGCTATTCCAAGCCATGCACAGTTAGCTACATATTTTCTCATTCCCTTATAGTCACCTGCGCCGAATTTATGTGCAACCGGAATTGAAAAGCCATTGCACACGCCCATACAGAAGCCGATGACAAGGAAGTTGACCGAACCCGTAGCACCTACACCGGCCAGCTCGTCAACGCCCAAAAAACGTCCCACAATAACCGTATCCACCAGATTATAAAACTGCTGAAATAAAAATCCAAAAAGAAGAGGCAGAGCAAAACCCACAATCAGCTTCATTGGATTTCCCTGTGTCATATCCTTCGTCATTTCAAAAATCTCCTTAACTTACCTTACAATATATATCATTTTTACATAAATTCTTCTGCTTCATCTGATGTATTTTTTATATGATTTACAGCAGCCTTGACCTGCTGTACAAATTCAAGATTCTTCTGGCTCTGCTCATATACCTGCTCAGCGCTCACCGTAACTTCCTCGGTAACAGCCGATAACTGGGATATATTCTCGACAATCTTATTGTTAGACTCAGAAAGTCCGTTCACATGCTTGTTGACATCATCGACATGTCCTATAAGATTCTCCATATTCTCATTAAGACTCTTAAATGATTCACTTGCCGTCTCAATCTTCTCGCTCTGTATGCCTGCCGCAGTTATTGTTCCCTTAACCGACTCAGCGACCTCATTGGCATCCGCACTCAGCTCGTTGGCAATTCTTGTTATGTCCTCGGTAGATTTTTTCGTCTGTTCCGCTAACTGTCTTATCTGCTCAGCCACAACCGCAAAGCCTCTTCCGGCATCCCCGGCACGAGCGCTCTCAATAGATGCATTGAGTGCAAGAAGGTTGGTCTGACCTGAAATATTAAGAATCATTCCCGCAATCTTTCCTACCTCTTCCGTTCTTTCCTGCAGCTTATGCATAGCCTCACTCACCGTCTCATTGGTCATCGCAATATTAGCCGACTGTGTCTTAAGTTCTTCCATAAGCTCCATGTTCATCTTCACGCTCTTATTGGAATCCTCAGCAATCTCCACCATCTTCTCAGAAGCCTTGCTCGTCTGTGTTATTGCATCATTGATGACCGATGTCATGCTGTTCTGCTCCTGAATACTTGTAGCAGTATTATTCGTTGCGGCAGTGATTTCCTTCATGCTGCCGGCAACGCTCTGTGTGCTTTCTAAAAGTTCATCCATAAGCTCAGTACTCTTAGCTGTATCTGCATTGACGCTCTTTGATATATCCATAACCTTGTCTAAAAATCCCTGAAGATTATCATGCTCCTCTTTTGTGGCACCCATGGCATCATCGTTGAAGGCAATAATAATCTTTCCGACATTGAGAATGGCAATACCTATAAATACAGTTAATATAATCTCACAGAATCCGCTTACATTCGCAACAAATACACCTTTTTTTATCTGTACCACAGTCACAATGGCATACAGGACCGCCATTCCCACCGCTGTCTTTGTAAGACCTTTCTTATCAAAATACGGAATCTGAAGCAAAAATATTGCAATGATTGCAAAGCTTATAAAACGTGCATCCGACTGAACCCCTACAAGAAGGAACTCTATCCCGACTTCATAAGTTGCAATTATCTTAAGCTGCTTTGTTGCCCTGTTACGCACATAAATAACCGTGTTAGCAATTGTGAATGCAACCATCACCACGGTATTACCATATACAGTCATGGCTGAAATACTGCTCATAAACATCTTAAGCCATAGATATACAATAAATGATACACCGAGAACTATCGTTGCAATAATATAGAATCTGTTCATCCTTCTGTATCTCTCTGCCATGTCATTATACCTGTACTTCTTAACTTCCATCACAAACCCTCCCATGTTGTCTTTTTAAAGTATATTAGTTTTATAGTACTTTAGTTTCATGTAGATTATAATTCAAACTTAATTTATTTTCCACAATTTTTTTTAGCTTGCCCCAGTTTTTTTCACACTTATTTATATGTTCCTTACACATTGTTTCCCGCATTGATTATACCAAGCTTCTTCCTGACAATAATATAGCACACGACCTGAAAAACAATGGTAACAAACCATGATGCCGGATAAGATATGAACAATATGTCAATTGAGCGATGAAACGGGAAGATGCCATATATCCATACCAGTCTTGTTCCGACCGTTCCAACAACCGAAAGGATCATCGGAACAGTTGAGTAACCCATGCCGCGCAGTGCTCCGGGGAACAAATCCATTATTCCGCACAAAAAATATGTAATCGTGGTAAACCTGAGCACCTCCATCCCCGCCTTAACAACGGCAGCCTCATCCGTATATATCCACAGAATCTTATTTCCGAAGAAATAGGCACTGCACCCTAACGTGAGCGCCACCGTCATCGACAGCCCTATGCACTCTAGCAGAACCCGCGTCATCCTCTTGTAATTTCCGACGCCGTAATTCTGGCTTGTGAAGCTCATGCATGCCTGTGTAACGGAATTGACTGAAGCAAACAGGAAACCGAATATATTGTTAGCGGCAGTGTACCCCGCCATCGCTATTGATCCGAACGAATTTACCGATGACTGCAAAAGCACATTGGAAAAATTGATTACCATGCTCTGTATTCCCGCAGGTATTCCTACCTGACAAATCTGCTTAATATACACCCATCTCAACTTAAGCTTGGAAAATCTGAGCTGATAACTGCTGTCCGTCCTGTATAGACAGATAAGCACAAGAACACATGAGATTATCTGCGATACCACCGTCGCGATGGCAACTCCTGCCACACCAAGATGAAATACCGTTACAAGGAAGATATTAAGCCCGGCATTAACAACTCCCGCTATGACAAGAAAGAAAAGAGGTCTTTTCGTATCACCCACAGCCCTCAATATGGACGCTCCATAGTTATACATCATAAAAAACGGCATACCCACAAAATATATTCTCATATAAAGTGTTGACTGATCTATGACATCATCAGGTGTATCCATCAGCTCCAGCGCACCTCTTGCAAATATAAGTCCGACGAACACCATAACCACTCCGCTTATGAGTGCCAGTGCCATCGCGCTGTGCACAGTCTCGGACATCTCCTTATCACGCCCCGCCGCATAAAAACGAGCTGCGATTACATTGGCTCCGAGTGATATGCCTATAAACAGATTTATGAACAAATTTATTAGGGATGTTGTTGAGCCCACAGCGGCAAGTGCCTGACTTCCGGTAAACTTTCCAACCACGATTATATCGACCGCATTGAACATAAGCTGTAATATTCCCGACAACATGAGCGGAAGTGAAAACGATATCAGCTTATCAAGCAAAGTGCCGTTGCACATATCTATCTCATACCTTTTACTATTGTTTCCCATAAAAATCCTTTCTGAGCCATAACCAAGTTTTACGGTATGATTATAGAGCAATCATGTGTTTTGTCAATAATTGTTTTTATGCAGCTAAGTTTATTAAATTTTTAATGCTCAGCACCGTTTCCTACATTCTCTATATATTTGCCGATATAATATCAAAATGGCAGCCAATTTAGGTATAAGGAAGCAATTCCCTGCACCATCTATTTACTGTTATAATGTCAAAAGCGGTGAACGGATAATTAATTCCTTACCGGCGTAAGCGATTTTGACCATAAATATATTGTAACAGCTAATGGATAGTTTAATCAGATAAGAAAAGGATATGTGAAAAATGGGCAGGCACTTTTCGCATATCCTTTTCTTTTATTGAATCAATTTTTTGATTTTTATTTTTGCTTTTTGTTTTTGAGTTTTGGTTTTTATGCAGCTCTTGTTTAAACTCTTTGATTTTATGCTTTTTTAATTTTTGATTTTATCGTATTTCGTTAAATTTTAAATACCGCAATCTCCTCGCTGAGCTTCTTCGCCGTCTCGTCACATCTTGCGACCTCTCCTGTAACCTGGTCAGCCTCAGCCTTGACATCAACCGTCTTCTGCGCGATATCCGTTGTACCCTTCGCTCCCTCGTTGGTTGCCGTTGCGATTCCATCCATTGATGAAAGCACGCCGTCTATTGAAGCTAAAAGCTCCTCCGATGTAGCGCTGAAATCACCGATAAGCATATCAATATACTTGGCATCCTGATTGTACGCGTCCGCAACCTTATCGAACATATCATAGCTTGCGACAACATCCCCGCCCACGAACTCAAGGAGCTGTCCGGCATCCTCCGAAAGTCTCTCAACCGACGATGTGACCGCCTCAGTAACCTGCTGAATCTTTACAACAGCCTCCTTGGACTGCTCTGCAAGACCGCCAATCTCTGTAGCGACAACCGCAAATCCTCTTCCCGCATCGCCTGCACGCGCCGCCTCAATCGAAGCATTGAGCGCAAGGAGATTTGTCTGGCTTGTAATCTCCATAATTGATGATGACAGCACCTCTATCTGCTTGACAACCTTGGCATCCTCAAGCGCCTTTGTGAGACTCTCCCTTATGCTGTTGTGTACCTCGGAGGCATGTTCACGCTGCTTTCTCGTATCCGACTGAGCCTTGGAAGCGCGCTCGTGAATGTCCGCCGCCTGCTGTGCTCCGTCCTGTGAACGTGTGGCAATGTTCTTTGCAGCCTCTTCAATCTCGTTAGCCATGCTCTTGACTGTATCCGATGAAGCCGCCGTCT
Source organism: Eubacteriales bacterium (assembly GCA_050874845.1). Classification (GTDB taxonomy): domain Bacteria; phylum Bacillota; class Clostridia; order Lachnospirales; family Lachnospiraceae; genus CAG-882. Next base: position 9,980 of record JBNMLM010000077.1, read on the forward strand.
CCTCCATGCTTGCCGCAAGTTCCTCTGTCGTAGCTGATACATCCTCAATATTTCCTGTGAGTGATATGACATTCGTCTTAACAGTGTCCACAACCTCGCCGATGATATTGCTCTGAACCTTCACTTCCTGTATAAGACCGCTGACCTGCTTCTTCATATCCTCAAGATTCTCGCTGAGTATTCCGAAATCATCCCTTCTGTTTCGGAGCTTCTTAGGAAGTTCGTGTGTAAAATCACCCTTTGTGATATTTCCGATATATCCAAGTGTGTACCTAAATGATTTGCTGAGCTCAACTGCCATATATACGCAGACTGCAAGGACAACCACCACAAGGAATCCGCCGGAGCCCGCAATCTTGGTCATCGCAGACTTGGCGTTCGCCTCCATGGCCTGTGTCTCATTAGCTACCGTCGTATCAATATAATCAATATAATTACCTGTTCCGATCACCCACTCAAACGGCTCAAACGCCTTGCTGTATGCTCTCTTAGGTGATGATTCCGTCTCCCCTGCCTTAGGGAACACATAATCTACATATCCGCCATCCGGATTCTTTCCTGCGCTTATTATATCCTTTATGTATGAATTGCCGTTGGTATCCTTGGCGTTCATTCGGTTAGTACCCTCAGTTGTATTTCCAAGAAGCACCACATTCACGCCTTCATAGGTATCTGCCCAGAAATAACCGCCGTCACCGTATCTTAGTTCACGAAGAAGATCTGCGCCCATCTCCTTCGCCTTGTCAAGAGAGTACTCTCCTCTCTCATAGCCTGCATACACCGCGTTCAAAAGAGAAATCGCATTATCGACCTGATTCTTGATATTCTCATCATAATCCGACTCAATACTTGCACGAAGAACATTCTCCGCACCTTTCTCCATATCTGAGATATGTGTCTCTGCCACAAATACAATGGCAAGCGTACCAATAAGGGTAATCACCGCAAGAATTATCATCTTAACACGTACACTCAAGTTTTTCATAAACTACAACACTCTCCTTTGGTATTTTTTCTGTTTTTTCACAACTATAGGTTTAATTATACTACTTTTTCTCTCACTTGTGTAGTGCTAAATTACCATATACTATTCTCTGCGTATAAAATTTACTTTACAATGATTTGACACCCGAATCTTTATATATAGAAAAATAATAGGCAATTGCAAAAGTACATAACGCTCAACCTGCAATTGCCTATTACCAAAATTATCATTTTACATAATTTTCAAAATTAATTTATATAGTTTATCTTCATCTTCTCATCAAGAGGATATTTCACAAGCTCACTTCCGTCAAGCTTTTCCCTGTGCATGTCAACAGCGTTTATGCCGTGATTGTCATAGGTTGTGTAATAGTATATTCCTCTGGTCGCATTGCAGCATGAGGTGTATATGGTTATCTCATACTTGCCCTCCGCCACCTTACAGCAGCCTCTCTGCTGGTCTACACTGCCAAGAATGTGAAAGAACTGGCTCACGCTCTCCTCCTCCCCATCGCCGGAAATGGAATTGAGCTTCGTGTATGCCACCCTCGCAAATCTCGAAGCCGATGACAAGTCGCCCGGAAGCCCCAGCGCGCCCATTCCTCTGCTGTAGGTCTTAAGCTCAACCTTGTCCGAGAAATTGTTAGCCGGCTGCTCCGGTGACAGTCCCATATAATTGTTGAGCATGAACATCTGCATCTCAAAGGGTGGATTGTTCGTGAGCACCCCAACCGGATTGTCATACACATGAAGCCCCGAAGCCGTGCACTCAACAGTGATTGCCTCATCCTTATCCGCAATCAGCCAGTGAAGCTGTGCCGCCGGAAAATGCTCATTGAAGGTTGTCCCGACAAGATTCATCTTAGCCAATCTCTCCCGCGCCTGCGCCACACTGTCGCACTGAGCAAGTATCCACGGAATAAATTCAAACTGTGCAACATTTTCCCTGCCATCCTCAGGCTCCTGATACTTAGCATTTCCGACAAAATTAAGACCTGCCATTCCAAGCCCCTTCTCATTTATCGCGTCATAATACAGCGGATATCCGTCCGCCACATGAGCCATGCCAACTATCGCATAGTGACTCTCAAGCTTGCCCTCATGCCTGAAATCAAACACATAATTGCGTGGGGTGACCGTCACATCATCACCGTATGAAAATTCATAATCTAGTGTTCTTCCAAAATAGAAATCTTTAGTTCTGTAGATTGCTGCTGTGCACATAGATATTCCTTCCTTCTTAAAATTCTTTATCTTTGTTATTTTTATTCTGTCGCTACCAAAAACACATTTTCTATTAGCATACTCCGCTAGCGCATAAGTATTCTTATATTAAATAAAATTTTATACGAA
>JBNMLM010000078.1:0-12173 GCA_050874845.1 Eubacteriales bacterium
AGTCGTGATATGCATAAATATAATACGTTATACACAGCCAGGTATACTTAACATGTTTTGACACCCGAATTCATAAAAAAATAAGGTAATTGCGAAACGCAGCATATTATTCTCATACGTTTCGCAATTACCTTTTTAATTTTGCAGTCTACACCACCTTTATCTGGCACATCTTCATAGCCTCAAGCGCATTCTTGTGGCTCTGCGGTGTCACTCCGGCACAGCAGCCCTCAACTACCTTGATTTCAACCTCCGGAAGATTCGCCTTAATCACCATCGCATTAGAGATGACACAGATATCCGTGCACAGCCCGACAAGCGTCACGCTTTCAAGGCCCTCCAGCGACTTAAGATATCCTGCAAGCTCCACAGAACCGAACGTAAGCTTGTCAAATACCTTCGTACTATCATTCTGAAGAGCCTTAAGCTCATCACATATCTCCCAGCCCTTGCTTCCCTTAATGCAGTGCGGCACAGGAAGGTTCTTTCCCTCCTGCGTATCCATATAATTGTCAAAATGTGTATCCCTTGTATATACAACCTCAGCTCCATCACTTATTGACTGCCTTATGTATGACGCCACATTTCCGACTATAGCCTGCGCTTCCTTAGTTCCAAGCGCACCGTCAATGAAATCGTTCTGCATATCTATAACCGCAAGTACACTCTTACTCATCACATCACTCTCCATTAAATTATAATTTATAGGTAATTGCGAAACGTAAATTCGCCAATAAACAGTTGTACAATTTTACTGGTACACTACCAGACCCTTTGAAAACCGTCGGTACTTAGCGGCTGTATTTTAGCCGCTTATGTACCGCTACGGATTTCAAGGAGTGAGAACGTGTCTGGAAGGGTACCGGTAAAATTGTACAACGTCCGGCATCCATACACTGAGTTTCGCAATTACCTGATTGCTAAGTTATGTAATTGAACTACAAATACTTATCCAGCTTATGTGACACCTCAAGCACCTGATCAAGCTCCGCCTTGGTGCTATCCGCATTCTTTAAGTTATTTACGCTGAGTTCAGCTGCCTGTGAGGAAGCAGCCGTTACCTCCTCCGTAGCTGCGGAGAGCTGCATAATATTGTCAACTATATTATTATTTGCCGTAGAAAGGTCATTCAACATCTTGTCTATCTCATCTATGCTTGTCACAAGGCTCTTTACATTTACGCTCATGGATTCAATGCTCTGTGTAGCATGCTCTACCATATCGTTCTGCTCATTTGCAGCCTCCACGGATTTATTTACCTTCTCTGCCGCATCCTCCGCATTAAGTGCAAGCTGATTTACGATTTCCTCTATATTCTTTGTCTCCTGACGCGTCTTTTCTGCAAGTTGTCTTATCTGCTCTGCGACAACAGCGAAACCTCTGCCGGCTTCACCGGCTCTCGCGCTCTCAATTGACGCATTGAGTGCAAGCAGATTCGTCTGACTGGATATTTCGTAAATAGTATCTGTGATATTCTTTACCTCGTTGGTGCGCGCGATGAGCTCCTTCATCGAATCGGACACATGCATACTGGTATCGTATATGGTATTTGAATGTACTTTGAGAGCCTCCATGGTCTTTCTGCTCTCATCATTCATCTCACCCGAATGGGTTGCAGCCTCAACCATCTTCTCGGAATGGCCAAGTATCTGCTCTATCGAATCCTGTATGCTTCTCGTCATGTTTGTCTGCGTCTGTATGTTCTCAGCAGTATGGTAAGTGCTGTCCGATATATCCTTAACTGCACCATTTACTGTATGTGTGGAGCGATTAAGTTCACCAATGATACCCATGGCATTCTCAGTTCCCCTTCTTACCTCCTCGGCTACCTCAATAACCTCATCCATGACCTTCTTCTGCTTTTCCTGCTCACGCATAAGGCTGTGTCTTGTATCATGGTTGAATTTCTTTGCAAGCTTTGTGGTGAATACAAGCTCAGCCATCAGAATTATGATGACAAGAGTGGCACATAGCTGGTCAATCGCATCCTCACCTGTATACATATGCATAACGTAATTTTTTACAACCGTCACCAGTATATTTTCTATACATACCAATCCACCTGAAATACGTGCAAACTTGTCATCAAAGAAAAGCATACATCCCACAAAAGGAACCACCGACATAAATCGCACATAGTAATTGTGAAAAGCATACCCCATAAGGAAGCCTATAAAAATCAGTCCTCCAAGGGCAACGTACTTATTAGAATTGTTATATGGTTTGACCTTGTTGACTCCTATCATCACCGCTGTTATTAGCAGTACAACAACTGTCATCATCGTGGCATATCCCACTGTCCTTATTCCTCTGAATGTCGCAATCCATACCAGCGCCAATACACAGAAATAAAAAATTGCCGTTCCTTTTACAAGAAAATCATTTGCTCTTCTTATCTGCTCTTTCTTCTCAGCAAATAAATATTTTTTCTCTGCTGCGTTCTGAACCATACATGTCCTCCTAATCTTCATTCTTTTCATTTGTCAACCAACAGTTACTTTTTATATAACAAGCCATAGCTTATTACCATCACTACACTTCCTGCTCCTGAGCGTCCTCCTGTGCCCTGCCTATCTTTGATATAACCTTCTTATTCAATATTACAAGGAACAGAATTGTCATTGCAAGTGACATAAGCTCCGCAATAGGAAAAGCCCACCATACATAGTTGACATTGCCAAGCTGTGCAAGCATATATGCCACCGGAAGCAGCACTATAAGCTGTCTTGCCACAGAAACTATCATACTGTATACCGCCTTTCCAAGCGCCTGAAATGCACTTCCGCAAGCTATGCAAAAGCCTGCCAGAATAAAGCTGAGACTTATTATCCTAAGTGCCGGAACACCAAGTGCAAGCATATTGTCTGACGCTTCAAACAGTCTTAAAAGCGGTTCAGGTATTGTCTGGAAAACCACAAGACCAACCAATAATAATCCCATTATATACGCAACGCTGTGCTTCATTGTCTTTACAACCCTGTCACGGCTTCCCGCACCATAATTGTATGCAATAACCGGAATCACACCATTGTTAAAACCGAATGCCGGCATGAACACAAAACTCTGTAATTTAAAGTATACACCAAAAACCGCCGTAGCTGTTGAAGAAAATGAAATAAGAATCACATTCATTCCATAATTCATTATAGAACCTATAGCCTGCATGACTATCGAAGGGACACCGATCCCATATATCATCTTTATAATGCTGCCGCTCGGTCTGAATCCTATCATATTTATATTAACTTCATGGTTTTTAAAATGATTGATTGTCGCAGCCATAATTCCAGCCACTATCTGACCGATAACTGTCGCAACCGCTGCACCTGTTACACCAAGCTTAGGCATACCCAGAAGCCCGAAAATAAGAATCGGGTCAAGAATAATATTTATTATGGCTCCAACCCCCTGCGTGAACATGGTATATACTGTCTTTCCCGTAGCCTGCAACATTCTCTCGAACATAAGCTGTGTAAAAATTCCAAATGAAAAACAGCAGACAACAACCATATAGTCCTTGCCGTAGGTTATAATCGACTCTATATCCGTCTGGCTTCTGTAAAACGGCTCCACAAGAAACAGACCTATGAGCAGAAATGCCGCATAGCTCAACACAACAAGGAACACCGCATTCTCCGCAATCTTGTTGACCCTGTCAAAATCCTTCTCTCCAAGTGAACGCGCAAGAAGCGCATTGACTCCGACTGCCGTACCAGCACCCACGGCAATCATAAGGTTCTGTATCGGAAACGCCATGGACACCGCTGTGAGCGCATCCTCACTTATCTTTGCTACAAATATACTGTCCACTATATTATAAAGCGCCTGTACAAGCATTGAAATCATTATCGGAAGCGACATTGACACAATCAGCTTGTCAATAGGCATAGTTCCCATCTTATTCTCTTTCATTATCCTTCTTTCTCCTTCTTATTCTTATGGTAATTTATTCTGGCAGCTCACCGGAGCATTATCTGCACTTAACCCAGATACTTTTTGAAATACCGGTTAAACTCAGAAGCATCGTCACTAGCTCTGCCGCCGGAAAAGCAAGCCACACACCTGTCATTCCAAGCATCGCCGACAATGCAAACGCGAATATGAGTATCGCGACAAAGCCCCTCATTATCGAAGCGGTAAACGCCCATCTGACCGCCTCAACCGCGCTGAGTGCCGATGTTCCCACAATATTGATACCGGCAAACAAAAATCCTATAAAATACAGTCTTATTCCCTCACGCGCATACGCCGCAAGCTCCATGTTCTTCTCACTATTAAAAATAGAAGCAATCGGGTCAGACCATATATATATCGCAGCTATGATAAGCACGGCAAGCACAAGCGCCGTCTTAAAGGCAAGCCCGACAACATATTTCACATCCTTCATCCTTCCCTTGCCATAACATTCACTCACAAGCGGCTGTGAGCCCTGCGCTATTCCGTTAAAAAGCGCAACTGCGACAAGCGAGATATTGGCAACCACTCCATAAGCAGCCACCCCGACATTTCCGGCAAGCCTTAATATTATCATATTAAATGCCACCGTTATAACGCCCGATGATATCTCCCCAACAAACGCGGACACACCGACCTGACATGAATATATAAGTTTTTTAATTGATAGCCCAACAGGCTTAAATGATATACTGCACTTTTCGGATCTAAAATGAATACAGCATATAAGCACACCTATAATCGGCGAAAGAGCCGTTGCAAGCGCCGCACCACTCATCGAAAGACCAAGCGGAAACATAAGCACATAGTCGAACACCACGTTAAAAAGGCTGCTGAACAAGGTCGCCGCCATAGCTATTGAAGGGTTTCCGTCATTTCTTACAAAAGCGTTGCATATATGATTACACATAAAGAACGGCGCAAACATCATAAATATTCTGGTGTAATTTTTACCGGTATTGACTATGGTCTCATCACCGCCGAGCAGCGCTATAATCTTGTCCGGTATAAATGCTCCCGCAAGTATAAATACACTGCTTATAATTAACGCCCATGCTATCGCATGGAAAAAATATCCTCCAGCCGCCTTGTCATTTCTTCCGCGCTCGACAACATATCTTATCGCCGAACCAACTCCAATCATTGCACCTATAGCAAAAATAAGATTATACAGCGGAAGCACCAGATTGAGCGCTGTTATTCCGTCTGCTCCCACCGCCTTTGATATGAAAAAAGTATCCGCAAGTATGTAAAATGACATTCCAAGCATACCAAGCATATTCTGGGACACATATTTTATAAATCTCTTTAACATCAAAACAGCTCCTACATCCTATATCCAACGCCTAGCTCGTTGATTATATAATTCTTCTTGCCCGGCTTATCGCCCAGCTTCTTTCGTATATTTGCCATGTTCACCTGAAGCTTTTTAATACTTCCTGTATCATTATAGCCCCATATCTCATGTATTATAAAATCATAGGTAAGCATCTTTCCAACATGCTCCGACAATAATGCTACAATGTTATACTCCGTCTGTGTAAGACGTATCTGCTCCCCGCCGACGTTTACACTCCGCGCATCATAATCTATGACAAGCCCGTCCATCTCGAATTTTCTTCCCGGAAACATGCCGTTTTCTGAGCGGTGCGACGCAACACGCAGTGCCGTCCTCACTCTGGCAAGAAACTCCTCCGAACCAAACGGCTTAGTCACGTAATCATTGGCTCCCATATTCAGAGCCTCAACCTTGTCCATCTCCCCATCCCTTGCAGAAAGGACAATTATAGGGGTAAGTGATGATTCTCTCACATGCTTTAACACATTAAGCCCGTCCATATCCGGAAGTCCAAGGTCAAGAATAATAAGATCCGGTCTGTGTGAATTGAAAAGCAGCACAGCACTTCCCCCGGACAGCGCCGAAACAACCTGATATCCCCCGGCTTCAAGCAAAGTACACACAAATTCGTTTATATTCGGCTCATCTTCAACTACGAGTATCTTATATCTGTTACTTTTCATTTACTTCCCCTTCCTCCAAATCCAATGTAATTCTAAAACATGCTCCTCCCGTAGGACGATTTTCGGCAACTATGGAGCCGCCATGCGCCTTGACAATCGTCGCGCACACCGACAGCCCTATTCCGGCATTACCCTTTCGTCCATCGGCAATCTCCGCCTGCCTTACATATCCGCCCGTAAAAATATTGGCAAGAATTTCCTCCGGAATACCGCTTCCATTATCCTTAATCTCGAATACCGCCTTACCATTTTTAACATATACCTCAAGCTCAAGCTTCGTCATCCCATGAGCATGTATAACGGCATTCTCTAAAATGTTCATAACCACCTGTTCTATGAGAATCGGATCCATCGGAACCATAATAAGCTCATCCGGTATCAGAAGGTCAACATCCGCATCCGGATAGTGCTTATGAAACTTTACAAGGACCGAATCGATAAGCTCATCAAGCGGTATCGGCGTCTTTACTATCTTGACATTATCACCGTCTAACCTTGTAACCGAGAGCAGATTCTCCACCATGCGGCACAACCACTGTGAATCTTCCTTAATACCGCTTAAAAGCTTACTCTTTTGTTCATCTGAAAATTCCGCTCCGTTTTCAAGCAGTGCCGAGCTTGCTCCATATATCGTGGTAAGCGGAGTACGAAGGTCATGTGATACCGCTCTTAACAGATTGGCTCGCATCTTCTCCTTCTCACTCTCCGACTTTATCTGCTCCTGATACCTTATTTTGCTTGTAAGGTAACATGTCACAAGCGTGATTGCAAGCATGATAAACACCGACACAACATTCTCCGGCATTGAAAGACTTATCCTAAAATATGGAAATGTAAATGCAAAATTGACAATAAACACGCTCGAAATAGCACCCACAATACCATACACATAGCCATCCGTATACACTGATATAAGAAACACGCATAGCACAAGTACCGATGGAATAAGAAAATCATTGTCAAGATAATACTGCAACAGCAGACATATCAAAAAGCCCGCAAATAATGTCATCCCCACCCTGATAATATTCTCTGCAATACGCCATACTTTATTTTTCATTGCCATGCTCCTATTAACTCAAAAAGTGGGAGCCGCAAAGCTCCCTGTACGCATATTTCAACAGAATAATATCAAAAAAAATAAAGGATTGCAATAATTTACTGCAATCCTTCAAGGCTTTTTAGACTTCCTCATTCATCTTTGCAAGCTTTGCAGCCTGGTCGGCAGCTATACATGCATCTATTATCTCCTGAATATCTCCGTCCATAATCTTATCAAGCTTGTACAGGGTAAGATTGATTCTGTGGTCGGTCACACGTCCCTGTGGGAAGTTGTAGGTTCTGATTTTCTCAGAGCGGTCTCCTGTACCAATCTGGCTTCTACGTGCATCTGCCTCAGCGTCATGCGCCTTCTGACATTCCATCTCATAGAGCTTGGCTCTAAGTATTGCAAAAGCCTTGTCCTTGTTCTGTATCTGTGACTTCTCTGTCTGGCTGTAGACAACAATACCTGTAGGGTAATGTGTAAGACGAACCGCAGAATCGGTTGTATTGACACACTGACCACCGTTTCCTGAGGCACGCATTACATCGATTCGGATATCCTTCTCATCAATGTGGACATCGACCTCCTCAGCCTCAGGCATTACCGCAACGGAAGCTGTGGATGTATGGATACGTCCGCCGGACTCTGTCTCAGGCACTCTCTGTACACGGTGAACACCGCTCTCATACTTGAGAATGGAGTATGCGCCCTGTCCCTTTACCATGAACTCGACTTCCTTCATTCCGCCGATTCCGGTCTCATCGGCATTGATTACCTCGACCTTCCATCTCTTAGTCTCAACATAGTGTGTGTACATACGGAAAAGCTCCGCAGCAAAGAGAGCCGCCTCGTCACCGCCCGCACCGGCACGTATCTCCACAATAACGTTCTTGTCATCGTTAGGGTCCTTAGGAAGAAGAAGAATCTTCATAGTGTGCTCAAGCTCCTCAATTCTAGCCTTCGCCTCATTGAGCTCCTCCTTCGCCATCTCGCGGAGTTCCTCATCGCTCTCCGTGTCAAGCATCTCAAGGCTGTCCGCAACAGTCTGCTGGCATGCCTTATATTCCTTATATGCGTCCACAAGCGGTGTGAGGTCACTCTGCTCCTTCATGAGCTTTCTGAAACGTGTCTGGTTCTCTACTACCGAAGGATTGTTAAGCTCTGCTGTCAAATCCTCATATCTCATCAATAAATCATCTAACTTCTGAAACATATTTTTTCCTTTCCTTCACTCAATAAATCTACTCTGCTAATTCACTCTGTCACTCAAGGTCTTTTCGCAGCCACAACCCTGTCCAATCCCGCAAAATCCTTGATAACCGCAATGTCCGTATATCCCTTCTGCCTTAGCATGTCACTCACCTCTAATGCCTGATCGTATCCTATCTCATACATCAGTATGCCATTGTTCTCAAGATGCTCCCATGCCTTATCCGTAATCTCCCTGTAAAAGTACAGTCCATCCGCCGTGCCGTCAAGTGCAAGCATCGGTTCATGCTCACGCACCTCCGGCTCAAGGTCTGCAATGACATCTGTCCGTATATACGGAGGGTTTGACAAAATCATGCTGTATTTATCATCTACATTCTCAAACAGGTTACCTCTGATAAGCTTAACCTGCGCGCCAAGCCTTGACGCATTTATTCCGGCAACCTCAAGCGCCTTTTCGGAAATATCGACGGCATCAACCCTGACCGTACAGCCTTCATTCTCTAAAAGGAGATACATACTCTGCGCTATACAGCCGGAGCCGGTGCACATATCAAGTATTCTAAAGCTCACATCGTGCTGTCTTTGCGAAAACATTATCCGCGCACGCTTGATGGCTTCTGACACAAGTATCTCCGTATCCATGCGCGGTATAAGGACATTCTCATTCACATAGAAATCAAATCCCATAAACGGAGCAGTCTCTTCTATATATTGTACAGGTTCCCTTCCGGCTCTGCGTCTTAACTTTCCAAGATATTCTTCCACCTTGTCATCAGGCACAATAGCATCCGAACGCATAAGATACTCAGTGCGGTTAAGCCCTGTGCACGCCGAAAATAACAGCCATGCATCCGTATCCACCTCTGTAATTCCTGCCGCCTTAAGCTGCATACTGCCTTCCTTTAAAAGCTCTCTGTTGGTATATCCCACCGCTATGCCTCTTCCTTCTTAAGATTCTCCACATACGTCCGCCAGTCAAATACCGCCTCAACTGAGGCTATCGCCACCTCGACCATCGAGGCATCCGGCTCACTCGTGGTCAAATGCTGCAGCCATAATCCCGGTCTGCTCACAATATCCATAAATTTAGAATCGGAATTACCCGCAAGTCTTAATACCTCATAAGAAACACCTGCTATTACAGGTACAAGCAGAATACGCAGCACCAGTCTCAGCACAGGCGAATCAACCCTTATAAACATAAAGAACACAATGCTTATGCACATTACAATAAGCAGGAAGCTGGTTCCGCACCTTTTGTGCTCCTTAGAGCTTTTAAGGACGTTCTCAACCGTAAGCTCCATTCCGTGTTCTATACAGTTAATGCATTTATGCTCAGCGCCGTGATACATGTACACACGTTTTATATCGTTCATAAGGGAAATCAATTTCACGTATATAATAAAAAATGCGAGTCTTACAATTCCTTCTATAATTATAACTGCGGTATCGTTTTTGACGAAGAGAGCAAATAAACGTGAAACATAATATGGCGCAATCATAAATATAGCCACAGCCATAACTATCGACAAAATAACCGTGAAGGTCATCATCGCCTTCTCTTCTTTTGCCTCCTGTTCCTTGGTCTTTTGCTTTTTCTTCTCTTTCGTCTTCGTATCGTCATCCGGCTCATCATCCTCATAAAAGCTTGCCGAATAACTCAAGGTTGACATTCCGACAACCAGCGAATCGATAAAATTAACCACACCTCTTATAACCGGCCATCCCAAAAACTTGTACTTCTCAACCGGATTACTACATTCCTTTACAATAACCTCTATCTCATTATCAGGCTTTCTCACTGCAACGGCGTACCTGTCCTTATTCTTCATCATTACGCCTTCGATGACAGCCTGACCGCCTATACCTGATGATTTCACAATTATCAGCCTCCACATCAAACGTAAAATCCACAATCTATTTTACGTCTCCATATATGGTATTACCGTATGCCTTCTGTAAGCCACCGTTCATCCCATACATGTCAATAATATATCAAAATAAATTCCTTGTTATAGTAAAAAAGGTCGTGAACCGGTAAAGCTCTACCAATCCACAACCCTGTCTTCCTGAATTACTAGTTGTTCTGCACACCGTACTTCTTATTGAACTTATCAATACGTCCACGAGCTGCAGCTGCCTTCTGCTGGCCTGTATAGAATGAATGGCACTTGGAACAGATTTCAACGTGGATTGACTCCTTCGTTGACCCAGTTACAAATTCATTACCGCAGTTGCATACAACCTTGGCCTGGTAGTAATTTGGATGGATTCCTTCTCTCATTTTGTTCACCTCTTCGTTATATTCTTGTATCGAAAATTCGGATTATCCGATTTCTCTCCAATAAAACAGCTTTATTAGCATATCACATTTAACATGGGAATGCAAGATTTTTTTAAAATAATCTCACCTTTTTTACCTGTGATACAAACTCCTGATTGTTTCTTGTTCTTGTAAAGAGGTCTATAACCGACTCTGTTGCATCCTCGGCGCGCGCACCATTGAGTGCCTTGCGCACATAGTTCATTGCATCAAGTTCTTCCGGCGTAAGAAGAAGGTCTTCTCTTCTCGTTCCCGACTTCACTATATCAATGGCAGGGAATATTCTCTTTTCGGAAAGCTTCCTGTCAAGTACAAGCTCCATATTGCCGGTACCTTTAAATTCCTCATACACAACATCATCCATCTTGCTTCCTGTGTCAATAAGCGCTGTGGCAAGTATTGTAAGGCTTCCACCCTCCCTTATATTTCTCGCTGCACCGAAAAATCTCTTAGGCATGTGGAGTGCTGCCGGGTCAAGACCACCGGACAGTGTTCTTCCGCTAGGCGTACATACTATGTTGTAAGCTCTCGCAAGTCTTGTGATGCTGTCAAGGAGTATGACTACATCCTGTTTCTGCTCTACAAGCCTCTTTGCTCTCTCTATTGTCATCTCTGACACTCTCTTGTGTCTTTCAGGAAGCTCATCAAATGTTGAGTAGATAACCTCAACATTATCGCCTTCTAGCGACTCCTTTATATCAGTAACTTCCTCCGGTCTTTCATCAATGAGAAGAATCATAAGGTGCATATCACTGTGATTTTTCAGTATAGAATTGGCAATCTGCTTTAGGAGAGTTGTCTTACCTGCCTTAGGCTGCGCAACAATCATTCCTCTTTGCCCTTTTCCGATAGGACTTATAAGGTCTACAATTCTCATTGCAACACTGCTGTCAGGAAGTTCAAGATGTATTCTCTTATTAGGAAATATAGGTGTAAGCTTCTCAAAAGGTCGTCTCTTTGCAATCTCGGCAACCGAAAAACCATTAACTGATTTTATAAATAAAAGTGCGCTGAACTTCTCACCCTGATTCTTTATCCTCTTGCAGCCATGTATAATATCGCCCGTCTTTAATCCGAATCTTTTTATCTGCATTGGAGCTACATACACATCGTTATCTCCAGGAAGAAAGTTCTCACATCTTATAAATCCATATCCATCCTGCATAACCTCAAGTATTCCATGCGCATCGCTGCTTTTATCTATCATTTCAGGGTCATAATCCTGTCTATACGGGTCGTCTGTCCTTGTCTGCTGTACGCGTACAGTTCGCTCTGTGCTGCCGTCTCTTCTCTCCGAAACATCTCTTCTGCTATTATAGACCGGCTTTTCCTCAGAAACCTTAGGTGTCTCTGCCTCGGATTCTATAGTATCATCGTCTGTAGCCTCAATCTCGGAAAGCTTAACTAAGATATCAACTAATTCTGCTTTTTTCATAGTGCTGTAATGTTTAACCTGTTTTTCCTTTGCAAGATCTTTCAATACTGAAAGCGGCAAAGATTCTAGCTTTTTTTTCATATATTATTAATCTCCTTTTATGGCTATAAAATGTCATGTGCTTGTTGGGGGATGCATTGATGTATCAGAAACAATATCATATCCAAAAACTTGTATAAGAT
>JBNMLM010000079.1:0-12041 GCA_050874845.1 Eubacteriales bacterium
CATATCAGGGGCATATCATGGGAGCTAAGATGGAGTATGATATGCGAAACGAGATATTTGCACAGTATCAGAGGCTATCGTTCAATTTCTTTGATGACCAGAAGGTCGGACAGCTGATGAGCCGTGTGACCAATGACCTTTTTGAGATAGCGGAGCTTTTCCACCATGGACCGGAGGATATTGTTATATCCATAATTAAGTTTATCGGTTCGTTTGCGATTCTTGCGTCAATCAATATAAGGCTCACGTTGGTTGCGTTTGCGATTATACCGTTTATGTTTGCCTATGCATATTATTTTAACAAGAAGATGAAGGCAGCGTTTAAGCGGAACAGGGCGAAGATTGCGGACATAAATGCTACCATAGAGGATAATCTTTCCGGAATAAGGGTTGTAAAATCCTTTGCAAATGAGGATGCGGAGATGGAAAAGTTCCGTGACGGAAACAGCCGCTTCGTTGAGACTAAAAAGAGCAGTTATCTGTATATGGGAGGCTTCCACTCAGGGCTTGGCGCATTTATGACACTGATAAATATTATTGTTATTGTGGCTGGAGCCGTGTTCATAACTAAGGGGATTGTCGATGTGACTGTGCTCATAACCTTCCTTTTGTATGTGAACAACTTTACCGAACCTGTTAAGAAGCTCATCAACTTCACGGAGACTTTCCAGAACGGTGTCTCAGGATATGAGCGTTTTCTTGAGATTATGTCAATTGAGCCTGCGATAAAGGACAAGGATAATGCAGTTGAAAAGAATGATTTCAAGGGTGATGTCGCTTTTACGGATGTCTCCTTCAGGTACAATGACAAGAATGATTATGTGTTAAAAAATGTAAGCCTTGATGTGAAGGCAGGTGAGTATGTTGCACTTGTCGGCTCATCCGGAGCAGGAAAGACTACCCTTTGCAGTCTCATTCCGAGATTCTATGATGTCACTTCGGGAAGTATAAGCGTCGACGGCGTCGATGTAAGAGATTTAAAGCTTAAGTGCCTGAGAAATAATATAGGAATTGTGCAGCAGGATGTATACCTCTTTGCAGGTTCAATAATCGAAAATATCAGATACGGAAGACCGGGAGCGACCGATGAGGAGGTCTATGAAGCGGCTAAAAAGGCGAACGCGCATGAATTTATTATGAGCCTTCCGGAAGGCTACGATACCGATATAGGACAGCGCGGAATAAAGCTGTCCGGCGGGCAGAAGCAGCGACTTTCGATTGCGCGTGTATTCTTAAAGAATCCGCCGATTCTTATATTTGACGAGGCGACCAGCGCGCTTGACAATGAGAGCGAGAAGGTTGTTCAGGAGTCCCTTGAGACACTTGCCGCGAACAGAACAACATTTGTTATTGCACACAGGCTCTCAACAATCAGAAACGCGGAAAGGATACTTGTACTTACGGAGGACGGAATTGCGGAGAGCGGAACACATAAGGAGCTTATGGAAAAGCAGGGAGTGTATTATAACCTGTACAATATAGCGACAGGATGTTGATAAAATAATAAAAGGAGGAACCGGTATGATTTCGGAGAGAATGGTAGGTCTTGTAAAGGGCAGCTCAGTGATAAGAGCCATGTTTGAGGAGGGAAAGAAGCTTGCGGCGCAGTACGGTGCCGAGAATGTGTATGATTTCAGTCTTGGAAATCCGAATGTGCCAGCGCCTAAGGAGGTCAATGAGGCGATAAAGGCGGTTGTCGACGAGGAGGAAAGCACATTCCTGCATGGCTATACGAGCAATCCGGGCTATGCTGATGTGAGAGGCGCCGTTGCGGAGAATCTTAATAAGAGATTCGGGACACATTTCACATTTGAGAATATTATTATGACCGTGGGAGCAGCAGGCGGTCTGAATGTCATATTCAAGTCACTTTTAAATGTCGGCGATGAGGTCATCGCTTTTGCACCATACTTCGGCGAGTACCGTTCCTACGTGGCAAACTATGATGGAAAGCTTGTTGAGGTTGCGCCGGATGAGGCTACATTCATGCCTGATATGGAGGCTTTTGAGGCGGCTATAACCCCTAAGACGAAGGCTGTTATCGTCAACAACCCTAACAATCCGTCGGGAGTTGTGTATTCTGAAGCTACAATCAAGAAAATTGCTGCAATTATGGACAAAAAGCAGAAGGAGTACGGCACAGAGCTTTATCTTATAGCTGATGAGCCGTATCGCGAGCTTGTATATGATGGTGTCACCGTTCCTTTTCTCACGAAGTACTATGACAACACGATTGTAGGATATTCATTCAGCAAATCTCTGTCGCTTCCGGGCGAGAGAATAGGATATCTTGTGATTCCTGATGAGGTGGTGGATGCTAAGCTGCTCCAGTCGGCGGCGAGCGTTGCCACAAGAATACTTGGATTCGTAAATGCGCCTACTCTTATGCAGCGTGCGGTGGCGAGATGTCTTGACGCTGAGGTCAATGTGGAAGCCTACGATAAGAACCGCAAGGCTCTCTATGATGGTCTTACGAAGCTTGGCTTTGAGTGCATTAAGCCTCAGGGTGCGTTCTATCTGTGGGTCAAGGCACCGGGCAAGGACGAGAAGAAGCTTGTGGAGACGGCTAAGAGCCACAATATTCTCATTGTTCCGGGAAGTTCATTTGCGTGTGCGGGGTATGTGAGAATCGCATATTGTGTTTCTTACGATACGATAATGAATGCACTGCCGAAGTTCGCGCTTGTGGCGAAGGAGCTTGGAATAGAGGGATAATCATAGGAGGACGTAAAGATGAGTGATAAGAAATGGAGAGATAATATTCGCAGGGTTGTGCCGTATGTTCCGGGTGAGCAGCCGAAGGTTGAGGGACAGCTTATAAAGCTCAACACAAATGAGAACCCATATCCGCCGTCACCGCTTGCAAGACGCGCGGCAGAGCAGATGGACATGGAGAATTACCGCCTTTACCCGGACCCGGCGGCAACGAAGCTTGTGAAGGCATTGGCGGCTGAGTATGGGGTCAGCGATAAGCAGGTTTTTGTCGGAGTAGGTTCGGATGATGTTATTGCGATGTCATTCCTCACGTTCTTTAATTCGGATAAGCCGGTGCTTTTCCCGGATGTGAGCTATTCCTTCTATGATGTGTGGGCGGATTTGTTTAAGATTCCCTATGAGCGCCCTATGCTTGATGAGGACTTTAACATTAAGCCGGAGGACTACATGAGGGCTAACGGCGGAATCATTTTCCCTAATCCCAATGCACCGACGGGTGTATACATGGAGCTTGACAATGTGAGAAAAATTCTTGATGCCAACCGCGATGTTATAGTAATTATCGATGAGGCATATATTGATTTCGGAGGGAAGAGTGCACTCACGCTCCTTGACGAATACGATAACCTTCTGGTGGTCAGAACCTACTCTAAATCGCGCTCAATGGCGGGACTTAGAATCGGCTATGCAATCGGAGGTGAGGAGCTTATAAAGGCTCTCAATGACGTGAAATATTCCTACAATTCATACACAATGAATATGGCGGCTATAGAGCTTGGCACCGCCGTGCTTGCCGACAAGGACTATTTTAACGAGACAGTCGCTAAGATTGTAAATACAAGGGAGAATGCCAAGGTAAGACTGAGAGAGCTTGGATTTACCTTCCCGGACTCAAAGACCAACTTCATCTTTGCCAAGCCGTCAAAGATAACGGCGAAGGAGCTCTTTGAGGAGCTTAAAAAGCGAAACATCTATGTCCGCTACTTCACAGGTGACAGAGTAAAAGCCCACTTAAGAATAACCATCGGAACAGACGAGGAGATGGAGCGCTTCTACGAAGCCGTCCGTGAAATTCAGGGCACCTAACCCGAACCTCACCACGGACATGACGATACAGTTAATTTAACATTAATATAAGTTTATACTTATTTAACAGACTTTTCCCGCAGAATGTGCTATCTTATATCTTGACTTAAATCACTATCAAATAAAATCAGGGTGTAAAAACATGCATTACAGACTTGGCTGTGTATAACGTATTATGTATGTACATTTCGACGACTTTGGGAGAAGCTTAGAACATCTTGCTTCGGACAACGGAGCCGAAACGTACATACATAATACGTTATACACTAATAGACTAGGCATGTTTTTACACCCGGATATCGGTGATATAACATTTACAAGGAGACACACACACCGTATGGGAAACTTTATGAATAACTTTCGCTCAAAAATGTACCGCTTTATGCAGGGAAGATATGGAGTAGACCAGTTTAACCGGTTTTTGTTCGGCTGTTCCATAGCTTTCCTGCTTTTGTCGATTTTTGCGGGAAATTTTATGTATGTGCTGGCACTTGCCTGCCTTATATATTCCTATTTCCGCATGCTTTCTAAGAACACGCAGAAAAGATACAAGGAAAACCTGATGTATGTCGACTGTACGAAGCATATCAGGGGATGGTTCAACACATGGAAGTTCCGCTTCAAGGAGAGAAAGACACACCACATATACAGATGTAAGAAATGTGGACAGAATATAAGAGTTCCTAAGGGGAAGGGCAAGATATGTATAACATGCCCTAAGTGCAAAAATGAATTTATAAAGGTGAGCTGATGTTTGGTTATGTTACTATTAATAAGGCAGAACTGAAGGTTAAGGACTACGATAAATATCATGCATTTTACTGCGGCTTGTGCCATGCGTTAAAGAAGCGCTATGGGAGGCTTGGGCAGTTCACGCTAACCTATGATATGACGTTCGTGACGCTGTTGCTGACCAGCCTCTATGAGGAGAAGAGTGTTCACATGAAGGAACACTGTCTGGTGCACCCGGCGGCAAAGCACGATATAATATACAATCGCTTTTCGGACTACGGTGCAGATATGAATATGCTGCTTACCTACTATAAGCTTCTGGATGACTGGGAGGATGACAGGGACTATAAGGCACTTATCATGGCAGGACTGTTAAAGAAAAAGTGCCGCAGAGCTGTCATGGAGAATCCAAGGCAGGCGAAGGCGATAAAGACATATATTGTTGAGAACAAGGCGTGTGAAAACGCCAATGAGAAGGATTTTGACAAGGTTGCGGGCTGTACAGGAAGGATGATGGCGGAGCTGTTGTGCTTTAAGCAGGATGAGTGGTCGGAATACCTAAGACAGCTTGGTTTTTACCTTGGAAAATTTATATACCTTATGGATGCCTATGATGACCTTGATAAGGATGAGAAGGATGACGATTACAATCCGCTCAGACAGCTTATCAGGTTAGGCTGGAGCAGCGAACAGATTCAGGCTAAGGCTTATGATATGCTCATGATGATGGGAGCAGGAGCGGCGGCAGGTTTTGAGAAGC
Organism: Eubacteriales bacterium; assembly: GCA_050874845.1. Taxonomy (GTDB): domain Bacteria; phylum Bacillota; class Clostridia; order Lachnospirales; family Lachnospiraceae; genus CAG-882. The sequence continues at coordinate 5,294 of JBNMLM010000079.1, forward strand.
TTCCTATATTGGAAAATACGGATATTCTCAGAAATATTTTGTATTCGGGTATATGGGGTAAGTACAACGAAAAAACAAAATCACGGAATGGAGAGAAAAATGAGAGATCCATATAGTGTGTTGGGTGTATCGCCCAATGCCACTGATGAAGAAATAAAAAAAGCATATAGAAAGCTCAGCAGAAAGTATCACCCTGATGCCAATATCAACAACCCTAACAAGGCGGCGGCTGAGGAGAAGTTCAAGGAAGTTCAGGCTGCGTATGACCAGATTGTGAAGGCAAAGGAAAATCATACCTCCGCTTACGGCTATGATGACAGAAGCTACAATCAGGGCGGAGCCTACGGACAGAATCCATTTGGCGGCTTTGGAGGTTTCGGTGGCTTCGGAGGCTTTGGCGGCTATCAGAGTGGGCGCACAACCGGGCAGGATGCACAGACACAGCACCTTAACGCGGCGATGGATTATCTCAGCCACGGCTATTATAAGGAGGCAATGAATGTCCTGAATGATATAGAGGAGCACAACGCGCGTTGGTATTACCTTCACGCCATGGCGAACAGAGGACTTGGAAATATGGTCAATGCCAAGGAGGATGCTAAGATGGCACACCAGCTTGAACCGGGTAACACGGAGTACGCACAGTTCGCTTCAGCTATGGAGAACGGAACGGATTGGTATGCCGATATGGGACGCGTGTACGGAGGTCAGGTGTATCAGGCAAATGAGTGCAGCAGCTGCCTCACAAAAATGTGCTGTCTCAATATGATGTGCGGAGGCTGCTTCTGCTAGAGCATTGTTGTGCTTTAACGCATAAGGCAGGATAGATGTGGCAATAAGGTGGTCTTTTGTCGTATTTTGCGATAAAATTTTGTTGCACTTCCACTATAAAAGGGATAAGATAACAAGGTGTTGATATTACATTATTGTTAATTGTTCAGAGCAGGATTCTGGACGGTTACCATTATAGAATGGAAATGAAGGAAAGCTTGTATGACAAAGGCAGAAGAATATATTAACTCCATCCCCAAGTTTGCAGGAAAGACGGAGCTTAAAAATACAGAGATTTTATTGAAGGAATTAGGGATAGATACGGAGGACATGAAGATTATTCATGTCGCAGGAACCAACGGAAAGGGTTCTGTGTGTTCATATATATCCAACACACTTGTAAAGGCAGGGTATAAGACCGGTCTTTTTATCTCTCCGCATCTTGTAAAGATTAATGAGAGAATACAGATAGACGATGTGCCGGTTTCAGATGATATTTTTGAGAGCGCATACGAAAGAGTTCTTGAGGCGGCACACAGGATGGAGCAGTCGGGTGGAAAGCATCCGGCTTATTTTGAGTTTTTGTTCGGAATGGCTATGCTTGTGTTCAAGGAGCAGAAGGTACAGTACATAGTTCTTGAGACGGGAATGGGCGGAAGATTGGATTCTACCAATGTAGTAAAGAAGCCTCTTATGACGGTTATCACAAGTGTGAGCATGGATCACATGCATGTCCTTGGAAACACCATTGAGGAGATTGCATCGGAAAAGGCTGGGATAATCAAGCCCGGAGTACCATTGGTATTTTACGGTGAGGACAGCAGAGTAAGAGGAGTTATTGAAGCAGCTGCGGGGCAGAGAAAAGCTCCGTTTGAAGTAATTACCTCAGACAATGTGTCATCCATTGAAAAAAAATGTAAATTTATTGATTTTTGTCTGAATAACAGATATTATAAAAATGAGAATTTTTCAGTATCAAGTGCAGCACTCTATCAGGTGTGGAACTCATCACTTGCTGCGACGGCACTTGCATGGCTTTCTAAGGAAAATGAGGGTATCAGGCTTACGGACGAACAGATACATACCGGAATCACAACAGCCTTCTGGGAAGGACGCATGGAGGAGCTGAGTCCTGAGGTGTATGTTGACGGCGCACACAATGAGGATGGAATAAGGGCTTTTCTGGAGACAGCGAAGGCGATGAAGGACAGAAAACAGATACTTATGTTCTCTGCGGTTGCCGATAAGGCGTATGATACCATGATTAAGGAGATATGCGATTCGGAGGCATTTGACGAGTATGTAGTATGTACGGTTGAGTACACTAACCGTGCAATGCCGGCTGAGGTGTTTTTGGAGACTTTTCGTAAGTACACGGATAAGCCTGTATTCTTGGAGGAGACGGCGGGGGCTGCATTTTCAAAGGTTATGTCCCTTAAGAAAAAAGAGGACAGGGTATTTGTAGCAGGTTCGCTGTATCTGGTTGGAGAGATTAAAAGGATAGCAGGGAGGATTTGACAATGATAGATTTTGATGAAGAGATTAAGAAATTTCAGCCAAGTCAGGAGGTTGACGAGGCGGAGGATGCTATATATGGTAACAATACGGTTGATGTGACAGATATTATTGATAAGATTATTAGCAAGACCGTCGAGAGTAAGTAGTGCCGGAGGAACAAGATGAAGTGTTATGTATGCAACAGCCAGCTTGACAACAACAGCGATTACTGCTTAAAATGCGGTGCGGACGTATCTGTTTACAGAATTGTTGTCATGACTTCCAACACATATTACAATCAAGGGCTTGAGAAGGCTAAAGTACGCGATTTGACAGGTGCGGTAGAGAGCCTTAGGACAAGTCTTTGCATAAATAAGAACAATATAAAGGCGAGAAATCTGTTAGGTCTTGTATATTTTGAGATGGGCGAGGTCGTTATGGCTCTGTCCGAATGGGTCATAAGCAAGAATATCAAGCCGGACAGGAATGTTGCCGAGGTCTATATAAAGAAGGTTCAGGATGACCCTAACAAGCTTGAGATGATGAACCAGGCGATAAAAAGGTTCAATATATCACTCAGGTATGCCAAGGAGGGCGCAACCGATATGGCTGTTATCCAGCTTAAGAAGGTTGTCACAATGAACCCTAAGCTTGTAAAGGCAGGCTTGCTGCTTGGCCTTCTTCTGTGGAAGGACGGACAGGCGGACAGGGCGCGCAAGTGTTTCCAGAGAGTGTTAAAGACCGACAGAAACAATACGCTTGCTCTAAGATATATGTCGGAGCTTGACGGAAGCCTTACAGATGAGAGTGAGGCTAAGGAGACTGTATTTAAGAAAAAGAAGAAGCCTGTGCAGGCATCTGTGACAGGGCATGATGTTATTATACCTCCGAACTCCTACAAGGAGCCAAGCAACGGTATTTTTACCGTATTGAGCATACTTCTTGGAGTTGTATTGGGGGCGGCACTTGTATGGTTCCTTATAGTACCATCTAAGATATCGAGTCTTAATTATGATAACAATCAGCTGGTTTTAGATTACAGTGAACAGCTTGCAGCCAATTCTGTTGATATGGCTAACCTGAAATCACAGATTAAGTCGCTTACAACGGAAAGGGATAATCTTTCAAAGCAGCTTTCCGGATACACCGGCGAAAATGGAGAATCCAATATGTATTCTCTACTTATAGAGGCAGCAGATTCATACGTCAAGTATGATTTTGCGCAGGCACTCATATTGTTACAGCAGATAGATGTGGCATTGCTGCCTACACAGACGGCTAAGGATGTGTACAATACCATGTTGGAGGCGAGCAGTGGAGGCGGAGACCGCTACTACGCACAGGGCACAAAGGCATTCCTTGAAAAGGATTATATTTCAGCAGCCAATTATTTTGAGGCTGCATTGATATATGATGAAACCAACGATGAAGCGGCATATTATCTTGGACTGTGCAGACAGGAGAACGATACTGTGGCTGTGGCGATTGCCTATTATGAGGATTTCCTTACAAGGTTCCCACAGTCGGGCTATGTGGCTGATGTCACGGCAAGGCTTGCACAGCTTAGAACGCAGCTTCCACAGGAGCCGGAGACTTCCACAGATAATCAGGAGGACGGACTAAACACAGCGGATGATGGCGCGGCACAGCCGGATACACAGGCTCCGGCGGATAATCAGGAACAGCCGACAACAGTAGAAGAAACACAGGGACAGTAAAAATACAACAGATTTCATAAAACACGCACGAAGAGGAGTTATTTTCGTGCGTGTTTTTTTATTTTATGTTAAGGAGGGAGAGCACATGGATGACCCGTATGTTGTTAAGGGAAATTGTCTGATTATACATCTGGATAAGGAATTGGATCACCATCTCACGGAGCAGCTTCGCAGTCCGGTGGATGAGATTATTGACAAGAGAGGAATAAAGTATGTCATTATGGATTTTGAAAACAAGAGCTTTATGGACAGCTCAGGTATTGGCTTTATAATGGGGCGTTATAAAAAGCTGGCACCGTGTAAGGGAAAAATATATGTGGCAAATCTAGGGAGAGGACTTGAACGAATTTTTAAAATAGCCGGACTGTATACAATAACTGTCGAGAAGGACAGTGTGGAGGCAGCATTATGTGAGGCGGGAGGAAATGTGTGATGAGTACAAGCAACAGGTTCTATATGGAGATGGATGCGATATCCGAAAATGAAGGCTTTGCCAGAGTGTGTATTGCGGCATTCTGTGCAAGGCTCGACCCTACATTAGAGGAAATAAATGACATCAAGACTGCGGTGTCTGAGGCCGTGACCAATGCCATTATTCATGGATATAAGAAGCAAGGGGGAATAATACATATCAATGCCGATATTGATGAGAACATATTGACTATATGTATAAGTGACGATGGCTGTGGTATAGAGGATGTGAATAAGGCGATGGAACCGCTGTATACAACCGGGGCTTTGGAGGAGCGTTCGGGAATGGGATTTACATTCATGGAGATATTCATGGACTATCTGCATGTAGAATCGGAACCGGGTAAGGGGACGAAGGTTATTATGAAGAAAGAAATAAGTAAAAATAAATAAAAAGATAAGGGTGTGGTATATATGGATGATACCAAAGAACTTATCTTAAGAGCACATAATGGTGATAAGGCTGCAAGGGACAAGCTTGTGCTTGAAAATATCGGGCTGGTGTACAGCGTATCAAGACGTTTTGCCGGAAGAGGGTATGAGCTTGAGGATATTAATCAGATAGGAACGATAGGACTTATAAAGGCGATAGATAAATTCGATGACAGCTTTGATGTCAGGTTTTCGACCTATGCGGTTCCGATGATAGCCGGAGAGATAAAAAGATTTTTGAGGGATGACGGAATGCTCAAGGTCAGCCGTTCGCTCAAGGAGAATGGATACAGGATAAAGAAGGCGTCCGATGAGCTGATATCACAGAACGGAAGGGAGGTGACGATAGAGGAGCTTGCGGCTGCCACGGAGCTGTCGGTTGAGGATGTTGTTATGGCGCTTGAGGCGAATACGGATGTTGAGTCGATTTACAGGACGATATATCAGAATGACGGCAATGAAGTATATCTTGTGGACAAGCTATCCGGCAGCAGCGAGAGTACCGGAAAGGATGAATTTGCCGGAGCACAGGAACGGCTTCTCAATTCAATTCTGTTAGAGCAGCTGTTGGCGGAACTTGATGAGATGGAAGGGAAGCTTATTATGCTCAGGTACTTCAAGGAAATGACACAGACACAGGTGGCGGACAAGCTTGGAATCAGTCAGGTTCAGGTCAGCAGGCTTGAGAAGAAAATACTCAAAAAGCTTCGTGGGTATATAACGTAACAGTCAAATAAAATATCAATGTATAAATAAAGTCCTCACAGGAATAATAGCATTATGTAACAGCATTATTGGAAATGAGGATGAGTATGGAGCAGACGATATATATTAAGCTTAACAAAAGCGCATGCATTGACAGTACAGATGTTTTTATAAGTGATATTGCAAGCGTGTACTGTGAGAACAGGAATGTAGTAAACAGAGTGAAGGCTATAAAGATATTGAAGATGCAGGAAGATAAAAAGAGAAGATATGTGGTGAGTGTACTCAAGGTGATTGAATGTATATCAAAGGAATTTCCGGGTATCTGCGTGGAGAGTGACGGCGAGCAGGATATTGTCATAGAGCATAAAGATTTAAAGGGTAAGGGTAAGGCTGCCGAATATGCAAAGGTGTTCTTTATCTGCCTGATTACATTGCTTGGAGGCGGTTTCGCGGTGATGGCGTACAACAATGATGTCGGGATGGCGGACATGTTTTCAAGAATATATGAGCTGATATACGGCGATGAGAATGCAGGTGGAAGGATTCTTGAAATCACCTATTCAATAGGTCTTGCGCTGGGTATTATCGTATTTTACGGTCATTTTGGAAGCTGGAAATTCGGAAAGGATCCGACCCCTCTTGAGGTCGAGATGAGGCTCTATGAGGATGACATCGATACGGCGATGATAAAACAGAGTGAGAGGGAGAAGAATGAAATTGATGTGGATTAAGAAAATCTTTCTTGCTGTCATAGGCTTGAGTGCCGGAACCATGGTTGCCGCCGGATTTTTTGCCTTCATAACTGCGATAGGAGTTGTAACAACCTACGCACAGAGGACAAAGACTGCAGGTTATATAAAGACGTATGAAAATACGCTGGCAACGGGAGCGATTCTTGGAAATGCATGGTGGTCAATGGGGATACATTTCGGCATGGCAGGAGCAGGAGCTATATTTACGGCTGTATCAGGTCTGTGTTACGGAATATTTGTCGGTAGTCTGATTATCGCGCTTGCTGAGACAATAAAGACGGTTCCGGTCTTTTTCAGGCGTGCTAAGATAACAATGGGACTTCCTGTGATTATTATTGCGTTTGCACTTGGAAAATGTATAGGTAATCTATTATTTTATTTACTTGAAATGAAGGTATA
>JBNMLM010000080.1:0-12038 GCA_050874845.1 Eubacteriales bacterium
AAATTTGCCCTCGTGTATTGTGAGCTGTATTTTTGACGTACCCTTTTCACTGTCAGTGTCAAGAATTACAAGCTCACCCGGCATGACAGGTGTCCCGTCAAGAAGTGTCAGCCCCGCCGCAAACTGCCTGACATGCTCATCCGTGACAACCCCGCGAATATCCGCATAATACACCTTGTCCACATGCTTTTTAGGCGCTAGCAGTCTGTGCGCAAGGTCGCCGTCGTTTGTTATGAGAAGCAGCCCTTCCGTGTCCTTGTCAAGCCTTCCGACAGGAAAAAGGTCATTGCGCGTTCTCTCATCAATTAAATCAAGCACTGTTTTTGCCTTTTTGTCCATGGTGGCGGTGATTACACCTGCGGGTTTGTTGAGCATGAAGTATTCCATATCGGAAAAGGCGATAACCTGACCGTCAACCGCGATGACATCGCTATTCTCATCAATCTTGATATCGGAGGCTTTCACAACCTCACCGTTCACGGTAATACGGCCTTTTTTTGCCATTTCCTTGATAACGCTGCGGCTGGCAACGCTCATTTCGACAAGAAATTTGTCCAGTCGTTTCATGTATAATCCTCGTTTGCGTAATTTTATTTGGGATGTCTCTAAGCTACATCCATCTCCAGCCCGGGAGATATTTATTTTTGACCTGTCCGTTATTGTACTTACCCCAGCCAAGAGGATAGCCGTCAACCATTATAAGCTTCATAGAGCTGTTGCCGGTCACACAGCTTTCATCGACCTCTATGGTCTCTCCCTTAAGGTAACGTATAACGGCGTCATCTGAGAGCTTTAGATTAACCTGACTGCTGTACTGTCCGTCCTTTAACGTCATCGCAAATGCCTGACTTGGCTCAAAGCGGTTCTTCTTAAGCTCACCAAGCAGGGTTCCCGTTCTCATTGCGCGAAGTCCCTTGAGCTTTCCTGCAAGAGGAGGGAGATAATAGACATTGTCCTTCTGGATGATTATGTCTGAGGACGGGATTTCAAAGTTAAGCTCATTAAGAAAAGCTGTGAGTTCATCAGGAAGCTTGTTAGGCCTTCCGTGAACAGGACTGTCCTGAATGGCTTCCCCATCCTTTTTAAGCAATGCGACAAAGTGCCCCTCACCCTGCATCTTATGAGGGAATATGCGCACGCACTGCGGCAGACCGATTCCCTTTGAGAAGCCCTCATAAGGATGTATGGAAGGTATCCCCGAATCGAATATATCGACAAGTGAAAAATCAGGATGATTCTCAAGGAAAAGCTGTATATTGTCCTCATCCTCAAGCTTGGAGAATGTACATGTTGAGTACAGCATATATCCGCCCGGCTTTATCATCTGTGCCGCCTGACTTAAAATACTCTTCTGGATAGCCGCAAAATATTCAGGGCCGTTCATCTGCCAGCTCTTGATGAGCTTGTTGTCCTTGCGGAACATTCCCTCGCCCGAGCATGGGGCATCAATCAGAATCTTGTCAAAAAAGCCTTCGAATGACGATATGAGCTTTCCCGGTTCCTCACAGGTAATCACAACATTACCTATTCCGCTCACTTCTATGTTCTTTAACAGTGCCTTGGCTCGTGAGGCGGAGATATCGTTGGAGACTAAAAGCCCTGTACCGCCAAGCTTGGCACCAAGCTCAGTACTCTTTCCTCCGGGAGCGGCACATACATCTAAAACCTTATCTCCGTGCTCTATCGGAAGTATATTGGCAGGTGTCATGGCACTTGGCTCCTGAAGATAATACAAGCCTGCAAAATAATAAGGGTGCTTCGCCGGCTTATCGTCCTCCTCATAGTAAAATCCGTTATCTATCCATGGAATTTTCTTGAGCTTGAATGGACTTATCTTAAGAAAATCCTCCGTTGAAATCTTAAGGTTGTTGACGCGCAGTCCATAGAGCCTCTTCTGGCTGAAGCTGTCTAAGTAAGCCTGAAATTCATCGCCTAAGAGCTCCTTCATCGAATCTAAATATTTCTGTGGTAATTCCATATAAATCCTTTCCGTATCTGCTTTATATGTTAAAGCCGGCATTAAAATCCGGCGTATCAATCAACACTCTGTGCCCTATAGCCTTCCGCAATCTTATCAAGATGTCTGCAAAATGCCAGAAGGTGTTCGAGATCGTTCTCCTGATAAATGCGGAAAAATTCGTCCTGAATCTTCACAACATCCCTCTTATTTGCAACCTTATAAAGATTCTGGATATTGATAAGTATATCGTTGACTATATTAGCCTTGTATGTAAAAGAATTCTGGGCATCCATAATCTCCTCATGGATTGATGACATCTCCTCATCAAGCTTGAGAATCGCCTCCGCCGCTGAGCTTAGGCGCACGCGGATGTGCTCAGGAATGCTTTCACGGTATTTATACTGTAACGAATGTTCTATCGTGGACCAGAAGTTCATTGCAAGAGTTCGTATCTGAATCTCAACAGGAATATCCTTCTTGCCCTTGCTGGTCTCCACGCTGTAGCTTATTATAATGTGATAGCTTCTGTATCCGCTCTCCTTGCGGTTCTTTATGTAATCCTTCTCACGGATGACGGTCATATCACTTCTGTTCTTAATTATATTGACCACATCATAGATATCCTCAACGAACTGGCAGATTATTCTTATACCTGCCACGTCCTCTATCATTTCCATGATATGGTCAATCGGAAAGCCCTTTTTCTGGGCTTTCTCGATAATACTGGAAATCTTCTTCACTCTGCCGGTGACCTGCTCAATCGGTGAGTAGACCGCTTCCTGTCTGTATTCGTTAATTATGTGGTTGAATTTGACCAGCAACTCATCCACAGCCAGTTCGTATGGAGCCAAAAGCTCTCTCCATAACTGTATTTCCATCTAATAACCTCCAAAAATTACAAATACTACATCCTGTTTAAAATAAAATCCTAATGCATTGATTCAAGCAATGCCACAAGGTATCTCCAGACCTTTTCAACCGATTTTACACTGAGGCGCTCGGCAGGTGTATGGATATCCTTCATATCAGGCCCTATCGATATCATATCAAGCTCAGGCAGCTTCTCGGAGAAAAGACCACACTCAAGACCTGCATGGATGACACATACGTTTGCCTTCTCATTGAACATATCCTCATAGAGCTTCACTGCCTTGTCGCGGAACTTAGATTCCGGACGATATGCCCACTCAGGATAGCATCCTGTCTCAACATACTCGCCGCCGAAGAATTCAATCATATAGCGAAGCTTATCGGCAAGAGCCTGCTTTGCGGAGCCTACGGAGCTTCTCACGGAGAAGCTTATGTTAATGCACTCTTCGTCCATTGAAAGAATGCCAAGATTGAGTGAAGTCTCAACAAGCCCCTCAATGTGGCCGCTGAACTTCTGCACGCCGTTAGGAAGGTTCATAAGAAGGAAAATAAATGCCTGCTTATTCTTTTCTTCAATGACACCGGCGTTATCTCCGCCTAAATCCTCAACAATAATTCGTATGCCCTCATCGGTTCCGGAATACTCATTCCTAAGCTGTGCCTCAAGTATGCCGCACAGTTCCTTTAAGCGTGCCTCATCATCGGGATTAATGCATAGAGTGACAGAACATTCCCTTGCTATGGCATTGTCCATTCTTCCGCCTGTGAGAGCGCTTATTCCGTAGAAAAGCTCCTCATCAAGATTAAAGAGAAGTCTTCCGAGAATAATGTGCGCATTGGCTCTGCCCTTATTGATTTCCATGCCGGAATGTCCGCCCATAAGACCTGTTATGGTTACCTTGACGCTCTTTCCGTCCATCTGTGTATAGCTTACAGGGAGCTTTAAGCCGGAACGCATTCCGCCGGCACAGCCAACGATGAAGGCGCCCTCCTCCTCATTGTCTATATTTATAAGGTACTTGGATGAGAGTACGGAGCCGTCAAGCATCTTGGCACCGTCAAGCCCAACCTCCTCATCAACCGTGAAAACAGCCTCTATAGCAGGTGCCTGTATACTGTCATCGTCGAGAACGGCGAGTGCATAGGCAATGGCAATTCCGTCATCACCGCCGAGGGTGGTTCCCCTTGCGGTAACATATCCATCCTCAACATAGACATCGAGAGCATCCTTGGTAAAATCATGGGTACATCCGCTCTCCTTCTCACATACCATGTCTAAATGACCCTGTATAATCACACCGGGAGCATTCTCATAGCCCTTGCTTGCCGGTCTGTAAATAACCACATTATTATATTCATCCTGATACACTTTCAGACCTCTTTTGTTGGCAAAATCAACACAGAAATCGCTTATCTGCTTCGTGTTGTGTGAACCGTGAGGTATCTGTGTAAGCTCTTCAAAAAACATAAAAACCTTTTCAGGCTGTAATCCTTTTAATGCATTGTTCATAATGTTTATTCCTCCGTCTATGGCCAAACTAAGCCACATTTTATTGTGCCACATTTTTCTGAAAAAAGCAATAAAATAAAAATGCAAACACCTGTTGCAGTGATAAAAAAATTATAAACTGAATAATATTATCTGAGTATATTCTTAAACAGGCTGATACAATGACAAATCTACCCGGTAAAAAAAGCAACAGCATAATGTTTACACGCATAGTCTGTGTAATGTCATGTATGCTTATTCTGCTGTTATCGCCCACTGCTGCACTCAACGGGGCTGCTTATGGTCTTGCACTGTGGTACAGAACGCTCTTTCCGACTCTCATGCCATTTATGGTGCTTTCAAACTTTATAGTATATACCGGGTGTGCGAAACCGATTGGTGTTCTGCTCGCACCGCTCACTAAGCTGCTGCATCTGCCTGCGGCTTCCGGGTACTGTATTCTCATAGGGTTTCTGTGCGGTTATCCGATGGGCGCCTATGTATGCGGCTGTCTTAATGAGACAGGTGTGATTGATGATGACACCGCCATGTTTTTAGCCCCGGTGTGCAACAATGTGAGCCCGATGTTTATGATAAGCTATATCTGTATGAGCTGTCTTGGAGATAAAGCGCTCTCCGGAACAGTGATTTGTCTGCTCATGGGTTCAGCGTTTGTTGGGATGTTCCTTTTAAGATATTTGTGGTGGATAAAAAATGAGCGTGGAAGAAGGAAAATCTGCAGTCCGGCGGATGTAGAAGGCAGAATGGGACACAAAGGCCGGACATCAATTCAGGAAAGAGAAGAAACAGAGCGCCGGCTAATTGAGCTTTCGACATCCGAAGCCTTTTCGCGTTCCGTTGAGAATGCGCTCACCGCAAGCCTTAAGCTGTGCATATATGTCATGCTGTTCTCAACGGTGGGCGCCATGATAGGAGACATAAAAATCCTTCCGGACATAGCAAAAGCCGGACTGATGTCCCTGATGGAGATTACAGCCGGCCTTGATAAAATATCTGAGCTTAATATCATATACAATTATAAGATATTACTGATGTTAACTGCCACCGCATTCGGCGGCATGTCGAGCGTGTTTCAGACAATGTCCCTCTGGAATGGAAAGCGTTTTTCCATCGGGAGGTACATAACGTGCAAGCTATGTATTGCCTTTATAACAGCCTTGGCAGTGCTATGCCTCATAATCACCGGAATCCTGTAATCCCGCTGCGGCATCGTCTTCCGGCTGCTCCGGCTCTTCATCTGTACCTATTCCCGCAAGTTCATTCCTATTGGAAAGGACAACATTGAGATCCTTGTCAAGGGCGCTTAACAGGCTATCATATTTAGCACGATTGCTCTCGATGGAGTGCTCAATAATTCTCTGAAGATTGGCAAGCATATCATCCGTGTACTGAACCGCACTGTATCTCATCTGATTGGCTTCCTCTGTTGCATGGTCGAGTATTGCCTGTGCCTGACTATAAGCCTGATCCTTTATTTCCTCTGCCTCACTGTAAGCGCGCTGCATTATCTCATGCTCATTGACAAGCTCCTGTGTATGCATCTTGGCAGCGTTTAGCATGGAATCTGCCTGATCCTTGGCATCGGCGAGAATGGCATCCTTATTGCTGATAATCTTCTGGTATTTTTTAATCTCATCAGGTGTCTTGAGTCTGAGCTCGCGAATCAATTCCTCAATGGCATCTTTTTCAACGATAATCTTATTGCTTGAAAGAGGAACAGGCTTACAGTTTTCAATATATTCTTCAATTGCTTCAATCATCTCTTCAATCTTGTTCATGGTAATCCTCCAATTGATACTATCTGTTATATTTTTCTAAAACCTGTCTGCGAACTTCGGGTGCAACGAACTTGGAGATATCTCCGCCGTATCTTGCCACTTCCTTAACTACACTTGAGCTTAGATATGCATAGTTGAGATTCGTTGTCAGGAATATTGTATCTATATCAGGTGCAATAATATGGTTAGTCTGTGACATCTGCAATTCATATTCAAAATCAGTTACAGCTCTAAGACCTCGTACTACAGCGGTTGCTTTACATAATCTTGCAAATTCAACCAACAGACCGTCAAAAGAACGCACCTCCACATTAGGATACTCCGAAATCACACCTCTTATCATATTAACACGTTCTTCTGCAGAAAACAATGGAACTTTTGAACTGTTTACTAAGACCCCGACAATCAATTTATCAAAAAGCTTTGAGGAACGGCTTATTATGTCCATATGTCCAAGTGTAACCGGGTCAAAGCTTCCCGGATATACTGCAATTCTCATAGTAATTAATCAGGCTTATGCCTGTACTCCTTTATAGTTTTGTATAATCACATGTCATTAAAATTCAAATTACTTAATTTTCCTAATAAAAACATGCATATTATTTTTATATTTTTTTACTTTATAAGCTTCAAATCCCAATCTGTCAAGGTAATCAAAGCTTGTCTCATTCGACGCTTCAACAATAATGGTTGAATAGTCATCAATCAGTGAGGAGTCGGCAAGATATGTCAGAACCTCCTTCTCATATTCATGATTATATGGCGGATCCATAAATATTATGTCAAAAACCGCTTTGCTCTCCAGTCTCTTTAAGGCAGTAACTGCATCAGTCTCCATCAGTACAGCATCATCGGAGAGTCTGGTAAAATTGAGGTTATCGCGTATACAAGCGGCTGCTGCTTTACTATTTTCAACAAGGTATGCCTTTTTTGCTCCTCGACTGAGTGCTTCTATGGCTATTGCCCCACTCCCCGAAAACAAATCAAGGAACATACTTCCCGGAACATCATTTTGAATTACGTTGAAAAGTGTCTCCTTAGTCCTGTCCTGTGTAGGACGTGTTGCCAATCCTTCTATTGTCTTAAGAGGCATGCTTCTTCTTGTGCCTGCAATCACTCTCATATCAATTCCTCCATTATTCAATATTACAATATCAATATTATGCAGCGTATATCCAAGGAATATATCTAGTAATATATCTTGGCTTCCTGAAGCATCTTAAAGTCAAATCCGTTTATCTCGAATATATTTACACAGCAATTCTTCTGAAAAACGCCATCCCACATATTTTTTATTTCGAGGTGATTGAGATAAATCATTATGGATTTATTCAGTGCTCCATGTGCCGTAATAAGCACTGTTGCATCAGGTTCCTTTAATGAAAGCGGAACTATGACGCTGTCTATAAAATCTTGTGAGCGGGCACATAGCTGTGCGTATGTCTCACCACCCTGTGCGGGTATATATTTTTCGGGCGCATCGAAGAAATAATGAAAATCCTCTGTGATGAGCTCTGAACTGACTCCCTCGTTCACTCCGAAACATATCTCTTTTAACCTGTCATCGGTCACGATTTTCACAGGTCTGTCCATTCTGATAAGCTCAGCAGTCTTATATGCCCTTTTAAGCGGACTTGAGAAGATATAATCGAAATGTACATCCTTTAATGCTTCACCTGTTATCCGTGCCAGCTCAATTCCGTACTCATTGAGCTGCGTGTCACTCTGCCCCTGAAGTCTTTTTTCCTTATTCCAGTCGGTTTCACCATGTCTTATAATATATAGTTTCATAATTATCCTTATTGTTTATTTTGGTATGTTCCACAGTACATATTGGAAAAAACTTTTTCTGTGACTGTGCTTCATGCTTTCCATGCAATGTTCATTATAACATTACATCATTCTGGGAAAAAGCTTTTTTTAATGTATTCTGCAAATTGTTTTCAATTATATAATCTGCACAGTCCTTCGCTTTCTTAAGCATATCTGCGTCGGTGTATATATCTGCAAGTTTAAATGACATATCACCGCTCTGTCTGATTCCGAAGAAATCTCCGGGACCTCGAAGCTTTAAATCCTGTTCAGCAATGTAAAAGCCGTCATTGGATTTGCCTATGATATCAAGGCGCTGCTTTGCCTCCTCCTTTTTTGAGGTGCTCACAAATATACAGTATGATTGTGCATTTCCTCTTCCTACTCTTCCGCGAAGCTGGTGAAGCTGTGCAAGGCCGAATTTTTCTGCATTCTCAATGAGCATAACGGTGGCATTCGGAACATTTATTCCTACTTCAATGACAGTTGTGGAAACCAACACTTGTATTTCGCCCTTAGCGAACCTTCCCATAATGTCATTTTTGGTGTCGGGAGCCATCTGGCCGTGAAGTCCCTCCACTGTGAGTCCCGGAAGATTCTTTCTCAATTCTACTGTGTAGTCCGTGACATTCTCGCTTTCACTTATTTCATTATCTTCAACCATCGGGCATATCACATAAGCCTGATGACCGAGCGCTGCCTGATTCATTATAAATCTATACGCATTCGGACGGTACTCTTCACCGACAACTGCATTTTTTATCGGAAGTCTACCCACAGGCATGGCATTTATTATGGATATATCAAGGTCTCCATATAGAATGATTGCAAGCGTACGCGGAATCGGTGTAGCACTCATGACACATACATGCGGATGTCCGCCTTTTCTGGCAAGCCCGCCTCTTTGGTTCACACCAAAACGATGCTGTTCATCCGTCACAACAAATCCAAGATTGCTGTATTCCACCTTTTCCTGAATCAATGCGTTAGTGCCTATAATAATATCAGCTGTTCCGTCTTTTATCTGTTCATGTGCTTTCTTCTTCTGTGAAGCGCTCATCGAGCCAACAAGCAGAACCGGTGTAACCGGAAAGTCATGTTTTTTTAATAATTCACATACTGTATCATAGTGCTGCTTTGCCAGAACCTCGGTAGGAGCCATGAGTGCACCCTGAAAGCCGGCTTCCACAGCGTTGAGGAGCGCTAATACAGCTATAATCGTCTTTCCTGAGCCTACATCACCCTGAATAAGCCTGTTCATGACATGCTTCCCCGACATATCGGCAACCATTTCGTCATACGCCTTTCTCTGTGGCTCCGTCAACCGGTAAGGCAGTTCGGATATTAGCCTTGCCGCATAGCTTCCCTCATGTATCACACATTCGTTCTCAAGATACGTTCTCTGGGATTTCAGGTTTTCAAGCTTCATCATGAATCCGAAGAATTCATCAAAGGCAAGTCTTTTTCTTGATTCCTGCATTTCATTGATTCCGCGCGGAAAGTGTATGTATTTTATCGCCTCATACAGCGGCTTTAATTCATAGCGTTCTATAAGCTCCTTAGGGAGATATTCTATTTCTTCGGGATTGTTCTGCATGGCGAAATACTGTGTGACAGCTTTTATGACCATGTTGTTGGTAAGTCCCTTTACCAGAGGATAGATTGGCTGGATATAGTGAAGCTTCTGCTCATATTCTGCCGCAGTGTATAATTTAGGCTGTTCCATTGAGGCTAAGCTTCCCCTGCGCACCACCCTGCCGCGTACCATATAGCGGTAGCCTCTTCTTAACGCGCCTTTCATAAAGGGCATATTAAACCACGTCAGCTTGATACGCTCATTCTGTTCGTCAACAGCAAATACGGTAGTTATATTAAGCTTCTTCATCGGCTTCACTTCTACATCAGATGCGATGCTTAGATATAAGGTATAGATGCCGTCCTCATCAATTTCTCTGATAAGGACAGGTTCCCTGTATATATCATAGCTTCGCGGATAGTAGTATGGCAGCTGTGAAGTATCCGTTATCCCTGCTTTTGTAAAAAGCTGTTCTGTTTTCTGTCCGATTCCTTTAAGACTGCTAAGCTTCATAATAATCCTCATCCTCCGGCATAATGCCGTAAATTATACTCCCATATACAAGACATCCCCTCATAGGTTGGACCCATGAGGGGACAAGATACTCAATAAATATTCTATTCTACTGAAACAATATAGTAATAGATCGGCTGTCCACCACTGTGAACCTCCAGATCAAGATCAGGATAAGTCTCCTCAAGCTTAGCTGTAAGAGAATCAACCTGCTCACTTGAAACATCCTCGCCATAGTATACACTTATAAGCTCAGAGTCATCATCAATAAGCTGGGACAGCATATCAATGGTTGTTTCCTCAATATCCTTGCCTACAGAAAGGATTGTCTTATCGCCGATTCCCATTATATCGTTCTGCTTAATCTCTTTTCCATCCATCGATGTATCACGAACGGCATAAGTTACCTGTCCGGTCTTTACATTCTTCATCTCCGAAGACATATTGTCAAAATTAGCTTCTGCATCTGCGGACTCGTCAAAATTGATAAGTGCTGTAATTCCCTGTGGTATTGTCTTAGAAGGAACTACATACACATTCTTATCTGTGACGATAGACTGTGCCTGATTGGCTGCAAGTATAATATTCGAATTGTTAGGAAGGATAAATACATTCTCTGCGTTGACCTTATCAATCGCATTGAGCATATCCTCTGTGCTAGGGTTCATTGTCTGTCCACCTTCAATAACCACATCGACACCAAGTCCTTCGAATATCTCGCTGAGTCCTGCTCCGGCAGAAACGGATATAAAGCCGTACTTCTTCTTAGGCTCAGCAGGCTTCTTAGCCGCTTCTTCAGCTGCCTTCTTCTCAGCCTCAGCCTTCTCAGCTTCCTTTATGAGCTTCTCCTTATGCTCCTCACGCATATTATCTATCTTCATCTTGCTGAGTGAACCATAAGTGAGTGCTTTCTGAATTGCAAGACCCGGATCGTTGGTATGTACATGTACCTTAACAATCTCATCATCAGCAACTACGACTATTGAATCACCGATTGACTCAAGATATGCCTTGAAGTTGAGTTCATCACCGTTATCGAACTTCTTCTCAACATTGATTATAAATTCAGTGCAGTAACCATACTTGATATCTGCCTGAGTTGTGTCTGCTTCAACCTTAGCGGTGGTTGTTGTGCCAAGAGCCGCGGTAAGGTCAATCTCCTTGCCAAGAAGGCAGTCATATATTCCTGAAAGCACCTCGATAAGACCCTGTCCGCCTGAGTCTACAACACCTGCCTCCTTTAATACAGGAAGCATCTCAGGTGTCTGTGAAAGGACGTAGCGTCCGCGCTCAAGAACCTGTCCTAATATCTCTTCCAGATCGCCGTTCTCACATGCAAGTTCATTCATCTTATCCGAAAGACCCTTCGCAACAGTGAGGATAGTTCCCTCCTTAGGCTTCATAACTGCCTTGTATGCAGTCTCCGTTGCCTTCTGGAAGGCTCTTGCAAGTACAGGAGCATCTATAACCGTTACAGACTTAATTTCCTTAGTAAACCCTCTGAAAAGCTGTGAAAGAATAACTCCCGAGTTACCTCTCGCACCTCTTAACGAACCTCCTGAAATAGCCTTTGACAAATTCTCAAAATTAGGTGAAGCAATATTGCTCACTTCCTTAGCTGCGGAAAGAATTGTCATTGTCATATTAGTTCCAGTATCTCCATCCGGTACCGGGAATACGTTTAATTCGTTTATTATCTCTTTTTTTGCTTCCAGATTGGCAGCTCCTGCCAAGAAACATTTCTTGAGCATAGCAGCATCTATGGTATTAATAGCCACTTTAAAATCCTCCTTAAATAACGGTTAGTCAATTACTCTTACGCCATCAACAAATATATTGATCTGCTTAATCTTCATGCCTGCAAATTCTTCAACCTTATACTTGACACTGTTCACAAGGTTATCTGCTACAGCAGAAATAGAAACTCCGTACGATACAATAACATGAAAATCCAAAGTAATCAAGTTCTCTTCATCAATCTTTACATTAATTCCATGTGTAAGACTCTCTCTTTTAAGG
>JBNMLM010000081.1:0-11806 GCA_050874845.1 Eubacteriales bacterium
CGCGAGACGGGAATCGAACCCGCGACCCCCTCCTTGGCAAGGAGATGCTCCACCGCTGAGCCACTCGCGCATTGTACTTTGTAAGTTGTTTGTCTCACTCACAAGGACAAGTAGTATATTACTACATGTCCCCGGAAATGTCAATAACTTTTTTAATTTTTTTTATATTTTTCTGTGAAGCCGTTTTATAATTAAAAACCTCGAACTGATATATACCACCTCATCAGTTATACAACTCCCCAAGCGTTGTCTCACCCCAACTGTAATTGGTAAGATAACTTCCTTTAAAGAGCTGTGAATACTTTTCGTTTCCAGTAAGATAATCGTATAGATCGCAGTTGACTCTCTCACAGATAATACGTCTTTTTCCGTCCACTGCCTCAACGACATCCGCAATTTCATATTCCTCAAGAAGATTTTTTAGTCGAAGTGCGACCTTGCGGTATCGTGAATATATAACAGGACTTGCCGGCTCATCTTCCCAAAGAAAACTTATCGCCTCCTCCGATGTCACAAATCCACCGCGCCTGTCGACTAACAGTGCAAAAAGTTCCTTGGATTTCTTATTTCTGAATGCAATCGGTCTGCCATCAACAAATACATCAAAGTATCCGAATGTTCTTATCGTAATTTTATGACCACCACATGACATTTTTTCTGTCACAGCATTCCCCATCACATCAGTATCTCCCACTGAATCTGCTTCATTTTCAGGCACTATATACAGCATAATATATCGAGACGAGACATTATCCGATGTTTTCTGTGTGCATACAGCCCGCACCCTTTTGGCAGTCTTTGAAGTTATATCTTCATAGGTGAATTCTTCCTCGCCATCCTTTAAAAGCTTTTCGAAAGCTTCATATTCTGTGGCACTGCGTTCGACAAAATCCTCTATCGGTGTACCCTTCTTCATAAGTTCGTTCCACTCATCAGAAGAATATCCAAAAAATCCGCACACATTCTCACTCGAATACAGCGGTAAAACATAGCCATCCGCAGTAACCTTAAACGCAGCAACTCCATCCGTGAACTGCTTTATAAGCTGTGTCATATTTTCCTTCAGACTTTCATTTTCGTTTCTCAACCGTTCTGCTTCTGTCTGGTCAACAAGCCTGCGGCAACAATAAAAGCTTATATTTTCATCTATTTTAAGAAAAATTCCACTATATGCCCTTACATGTCCATCCGATGATCTTGCATGATAATTGATAATTAACGGTTGCTCTGTGTCCTGTAGCTTTCTCCTGTTATCAGCAAATTCCGCAAAAAATTTCTGCACCCTTTCCACATCCGCGGCATCAACCGTATCTGTTATCCACTTTCTAGTTGCATCTGCAAGCTGCATGGGGATATTTTCAAGCCATGTAAACATCGGCGAATTATTGCTATATAGGCACTTTACTGTCTCTGCCGCAAAATTATATTCAAAAATCTTATCATACACCTCAGACAATGCTTTAATATATCTTCTGGTCTCCCTGTCTTTTCTTGCAAGCTGTCTCTTGGTAACATCCATACACACACTCTGGAACTCCTCGGTTCCATCTTCATTTATCACCTTCGTAACCCAGCCGAACACCTGCACCCTGCTGCCGTCAAATCTAAGCAATGTCATCTCTCCCGCCACAGGAACACCGGCTCTGTACACCTTATTAAGATATACTGAAAATCTATGTCTCTCCTCAACAGGAATCAGAAGAAACAGATTATTCTTATACATTTCGTAATAATCCGCTTCACCATCCTTATTCTCGGAAAAACGTAAAAAATCCAGCATGTTTTTATTAATATATGTAATTCTCGGTTGTTTCTCACAGGTATACTTTATAAAGCCGCAGGGAACTGTATCATTTAAGAAGCTAAGATTATTATTTGACGCAATGCTCCTATCTGCACATGTAAAATCCGTATTCAATACTGTATGCTGCATGTCATCATAAGCATCTGTGATGTCAATAAGCACGGAATACCCTACAAGCTTTCCATCCCTTTCTCGCTTTACATTCACGGAATCCTTCACACAAATGATATTTCCATCCTTCTTTTTGATACGATATTTTTCCGAATAATCTCCCTCTCCACTTGCCATTCTACGCAAAAAAGACAGGTATGTCTCCCTGTCATCTTCGCATAAAATTCCTGCATATCCGCCTTCGCTATCAATCAGTTCATTTTTTGAATATCCTGTCATGCGGCATAAGCTGTCACTTACAAATCTTAGGTTTTTGGCATCGGCTATGTCATACTCGTGATATCCACTAATATTATCTAAAATTTCAAACGCTCCCACACAAATACTCCAACTATATTATATAATGATATAACTTCCAACACATGAAAATACAAAAATCAGCGTAAAAGCTTCATATTATCTTATGTATATCCCCCATTATATACTCCCAAAATCATCATGGCTACCCTTTTCTGAGCTCCGTCTTTTTTATTTTTCCGCTTATCGTCTTCGGCATCTTCGAGACGAACTCAACAAGACGCACCCACTTATATTCTGCGAGTCTCCTGTTGCAAAATTCCTTGATAGCCCGTTCAAGCTCCCTTGTGGGTTTGTAGCCGTGTCCCGGCACTATCACAGCTTTTATAGCCTGGCCGCGCAGCTTGTCCGGAACGCCTATGACACTGCACTCTACAACTGCCGGATGTTCCATCAGAACATTCTCAATTTCATAAGGACCAACTCTGAAGCCACCTGTCTTTATTATGTCATCAAACCGACCATGAAACCAGTAAAGTCCATCACTGTCCCTATATGCCGCATCACCTGTATGGTATACTCCGCCCCTCCACACATACTTATACTGTTCTTCATTATCAAGATAGCCTGTAAATACTCCGACCTGTCTGCCGTTTGCAGGCGGTATAACCACAACCTCGCCAATCTGTCCATCGGGAACCTTTTTACCATCTTTATCGCGCAGCTCTATGTTGTAAAATGGTGAAACCGTCCCCATCGCCCCCTCCTTAGGCAGTCTTCCCTTAAAGTTAGCCATAAGAAGTGTTGTCTCCGTCTGTCCATAACCTTCACAGAGCGGTATTCCCGTCTCCTGTGTGAATTTCTTAAAAACCTCCGGTGCAAGCATTTCTCCCGCGGTTGAAGCATGCTTTAGCGACGGCATGCTCTCAATTCCTTTGCGCACAAGATATCTGTACACTGTCGGCGGCGCACAAAATGATGTCACACCATATCGATTGATCACCGTGACAAGCTGTTTCGGATCAAAGTTATCAAAATCATATATCATAACTGCGCTTCCGATAAGCCACTGTCCATATATTTTTCCCCATGAAGCCTTAGCCCATCCGGTCTCCGCAACTGTAAAATGAAGTCCTTCATCCTGTGCCTGCTGCCAGTACTTCGCCGTAACTATGTGTGCCAAAGGATATGTAAAATCATGTATCACACCCTTAGGATAGCCTGTCGTCCCCGAGGTAAAATACAACATCATAGGGTCGGCTGCATTCGTTTCAACTCTGTCAAAAACATCGCTTGCCGTCTCCATCTGTGATGTCAGATTAAAAAAGCCCTCAACATCCTTTTGAACGCACCACAGCCTGATATTCTTTTGAGATTTCTCAAGAGCCTGTTTTATGGTTGAAGGTACATCATTCTGGGCAGTACATACTATCGCCTTCACATCGGATACATTGATTCTGTAAACAAAATCATCAACCGTAAGCATATGTGTCGCAGGAATCATAACCGCACCCAGCTTGTGAAGCGCAACAGCAGCAAACCAGTACTCATAATGGCGCTTCAGTACAAGCATAACCTTGTCCCCTCTTCCTATTCCGTATTTCCTGAACACATTTGCCATTTTATTGCTATATCTTTTCACGTCAAGAAAAGTAAATATGTGCTCCTCATTCTCCACATTGCACCAGACCATAGCACGCTTATCAGGCGAAACAGCCGCATATTCATCCACCACATCATATCCAAAATTAAAATTCCCGGGATAATTTAATGTCAATTTCTTTAATCCGCCATCCGGATTCATAATCTCAGTGCAAAATTTCTGATATATACCGCTCATATTTTTTCCTCTCATCACATGCTGCTTTCAATGATATCTATATCCAAATATATTTTTATATGATAACTTCCATACCAATACTGCGGAACCTGTCATATCGTTTGCCTACCAATTCCGTATCCCTTGACAATTCATCAAGTTCTTCTATAATCATTTTTCCTATCCGATCATAAAATTCTTTTTTACCAATTTCCTTTTCAGACAAAATTCTCTCTATTATTCCCAGACTCTTTGCATCCTCAGCCATAAGCTTAAGACTGTCTGCCGCTTGACCTGCCTTTTTTGCATCCTTCCACAGAATGCTGGCACAGCCCTCAGGTGAAATAACCGAATATACCGCATTTTCAAGCATCCATACCCTGTCTGCCACTGCAAGGGCAAGCGCTCCACCGCTTCCGCCCTCCCCTACAAGTATTGAAATGACAGGCACACACAGTGTTGACATTTCTAAAAGGTTCTTCGCTATTGCCTGCCCTTGACCACGCTCCTCAGCCTCGACTCCGCAATATGCACCTGAAGTATCAATAAAGCATACTATTGGTCTTCCGAATTTTTCAGCCTGTTTCATAAGGCGAAGTGCCTTTCTGTATCCCTCGGGGTGCGGAGCGCCAAAGTTCCTGTAGCTTCTTTCCTTCGCAGTATGCCCCTTTTCAATTGCAATCACCGTCACAGGCATGCCGTTAAGTCTGGCGATTCCCCCGACTATCGCTTTGTCATCCGCATAACAGCGGTCCCCATGAAGTTCTATAAAGTTCCTGAATATATTCTTTATGTAATCCATCCCTGTAGGTCTGCCATTGTCTCTGGCAATTTTCACACGCTCATAAGGCATCTCATTCATATATTTACACTCCCTCATGCATCTTAAGCAGCTCCGTAAGAAGCTTTTTCTGCTTATTTCTGGCAGCTATAGCGTCAACAAAACCATGCTCCAACACAAATTCCGCCCTCTGAAAACCAACCGGCAGGGCTTTTTTGGTAGTCTGCTCTATAACTCTCGCCCCGGCAAAACCTACTATTGCACCTGGTTCCGCCAGTATAATATCTCCATCCATCGCAAAGCTTGCCGTGACACCGCCCGTTGTCGGGTCTGTAAGCACCGTTATATACAAAAGTCCTGCATCGCTATGACGCTTCACAGCCGCACTCACTCTTGCCATCTGCATAAGTGACAGAAGCCCCTCCTGCATTCTTGCGCCGCCCGATACCGTGAAACCTACCACCGCAAGATGCTTCCACGCAGCATACTCAAATAATCTTGTAAGCTTTTCACCCACAGCGCTTCCCATGCTTCCCATCATAAAATAGGAATCCATCACAAAAATGCAGCAGTCACAGCCTCCGATTTTCGCTGTCCCACATATTACCGCTTCCAGCTCAGAACTTGCTGTCCTTACGGAATCTATCTTCTCATCATATCCCGGAAAATCCAGCGGATTGCCGGCTCTTACATTCTTGTACATCTCGTTGAAGCTGCCATCATCCGTTATGAGCTTGATTCTCTGCCTTGCACGCATACGAAAATGATATCCGCAGCCGCATACCATATTGTCTGCCAGAAGCCTGCTCACAGGGATTTCTCTGTGACAGTTCGGACATTTCTGCTCAGGTTCACCCTCATCCTGCATTACAGGTGCTGAACATCTTCCGCCTTCTTCCAATTTATTTTTGGGTTTTAAAAAAATCATACGTGCCATGCCAATCCTCTATCCTGATATTTTATCCTGAAACATTTACACCGAAACACCAATATATAGCCTATTAACGGTTTCCCATAAAGGTCAGGTCATAGTTACCTGAAATAAATCTGTCATCCTCAACTATACTCAGCTGCTCCTCAACATTCGTTTTAATGCCATCAATGACAAGTTCACATAAAGAAGCCCTCATTTTTCTGAGTGTCTCTTCCCTTGTCTTAGCATATACGATAAGTTTACCTAGCAGTGAATCATAAAATGGAACAACACTCATTCCTTCAACAAGGAAAGTATCAAACCTCACAGAAGGTCCACCCGGAACATGCATAAATTCAAGCTTTCCACAGTTTTGTGCATTTATCCGACATTCTATTGCCGAACCCTTTATTCTGATATCAGTCTGCGTAAAGCTAAGCCCAATTCCGGCAGCTATCCTTATCTGCCACTTAACAATATCAATCCCTGTAAGAATCTCCGTCACACAATGCTCCACCTGAAGTCTTACATTCATCTCCATAAACCAGAAATTTCCATCAATATCAAGAAGGAACTCCAGCGTCCCTGCGCCTACATATCCTATCTTCTTTACAGCCTCAAGAATTAAACCAATCATAGCCTCTCTCTGCTTTGTGGAAACAGCAGGCGATGGTGTCTCCTCCACAAGCTTCTGATTTCTTCTCTGCAAGGAACAGTCTCTTTCACCCAGACACACAGCATTTCCATATTCATCCGCAAGTACCTGAAACTCCACATGCCTTGCCGGAAATATATATTTTTCAAGATACATGCTTCCATCCCCGAACGCATTCAGAGCCTCGCTGCTCGCCTGAATATATGCCTCATCCAACTCATCCTCCGTATTTATGAGTCGTATTCCTCTTCCTCCTCCCCCTGCACACGCCTTAAGCATAACGGGATAACCTATTTTTCCGGCAACATTCTTGGCTTCATCGAGCGACTTTAGTGCTTTGCTGCCCGGTATAACTGTGAGTCCTGTTTTTTCAATAAGCTCCTTCAAAACAGCCTTATCGCTCAGTCTCTCCATACTCTCAGGCTCCGGCCCTATAAAAACCAGTCCGTTTTTTCTGCACAATTCCGCAAAGTGAGCATTTTCGGACAGAAATCCATAACCCGGGTGTATTGCCTGCGCTCCTGTAAGAATTGCTGCACTGATTATCTGCTTTTCATTGAGATAGCTCTGTGCTGCCTGCGCTCCGCCGATACATACGCTCTGGTCAGCC
Source organism: Eubacteriales bacterium (assembly GCA_050874845.1). Taxonomy (GTDB): domain Bacteria; phylum Bacillota; class Clostridia; order Lachnospirales; family Lachnospiraceae; genus CAG-882. The sequence continues at coordinate 6,991 of JBNMLM010000081.1, forward strand.
AGTGCAACGTGAAGAGCATTTTTATCTGCCTCTGAGTACACTGCTACAGTCGATACACCCATTTCCTTGCAGGCACGTATTATTCTTACCGCAATCTCACCGCGATTTGCCACTAGAATTTTTGAAAACATAATCTACTCCACTTCTGTTATCGCAAACGAAAAATCCGCCGATACGCAGTCTCTTTCCCCTACTCTTACAGTGCCTTGAGCAAAATAGAACGGAGGCTTTGACCTTACTATGCTGCAGCTTGTCTCTATCATGTCGCCCGGACGAACCGGTGAACGAAATTTCACATTGTTGAGCCCTGTATATACCGGAAGTTTTCCGTCTGTCATAACATCTTTCATAAGCACACACGCAGACTGAGCAAGTATTTCACACAAAATCACGCCCGGCACAACCGGATTTTCCGGGAAATGCCCATCAAGAAAAAATTCATCTCCGCGAACTTTATAATGTCCTATCGCAACACCGTCACTTTCCTGTACTTCATCCAATAAGAGCATACTATTTCTGTGCGGAAGTATATTCATAATCTCCTTTTTATCCATTCTACTCTGCCTCCTATATGCGTTATATCAGCACTCTATCCTAAACAGCTCTGTTCCATACTCAACCATCTGCCCGTCCGATACACATACCTGTGAGATAACTCCGTCTGTCTCAGCGGCAATCTCATTCATAAGCTTCATAGCCTCAACAATGCATAACGTCTGTCCCTTTTTTACATGAGCCCCGACTGTCACGTATGGTTCCGCATTTTCCGCCGAGGCGGCATAGAACACCCCAACCATGGGGGATTTTACACTTATGTATGGTATCGTATTACCTTCACAGTTTTTTTCATTTCCAACAGAAATATCCTGCTTCACACCTGCCGCATTGCTATAAATTACATTCGCAGGAATATTTCTCTCTAATCGTACAATCTTGTCTCCTTCTGTCAGCTCAAGTCCCGTAAGCTCAAGTTCCTTCATAAGTGTCGCATATTTTCTGATATCAGCCTCATTCATAATCATACCTTTCTGAATGCAAGACATGCATTATGCCCGCCAAACCCAAGTGAATTAGATAATGCAAGAGTTATATCATCCTTAACCGCCCTATTCGGAACATAATTCAAATCACATTCTTCATCCTGTTCAAGTAGATTTATTGTAGGAGGAATAATTCCTTCATTAAGTGCCATAATACATGCGAGCGCTTCTATCGCACCCGCTGCCCCTAACATATGTCCTGTCATTGATTTAGTTGAACTTATGTAAGCTTTTCCGGCATTTTCCTCTCCAAGCGCATTCTTTATTGCCATTGTCTCAATAAGATCATTCATATGAGTTCCTGTACCATGTGCATTTATATAGACCTTATCTTCACATGAATATCCTGCCTCACGCATGGCAGCTTTCATAGCCTGCGTTCCACCGCGTGCCTGCGGATGTGGTGCAGTTATATGGTAGGCGTCACACGTTGAACCATATCCACACACCTCACCGTATATCTTTGCTCCCCTTGCTTTTGCATGCTCATATTCCTCAAGTACAAGTGCAACCGCTCCCTCTCCAATGACAAAACCGCCTCTTCTTCTATCAAACGGGAGAGAAGCTTCATCCGGATTATCCGATGTTGAAAGCGCCTGCATATTTACAAAACCAGCTACCGCTGATTTGGTTATTGAGGCTTCTGCTCCTCCCGATATGACAGCCTCCGCATAGCCATGACGTATCATTCTGACAGCTTCACCAATTGCATTAGAGCCTGAAGCACACGCTGTGACCGCCGGCATTGCACTTCCCCTGCAGTCATGCTTAATAGCAATCATTCCTGCCGCCATATTTCCTATCATCATCGGTATAAAAAGAGAAGAAACCCTTCTTGGACCCTTCTCTAAAAGCTTTGTATGTTCTACCTCGAAGGTTCCTATCCCTCCGATTCCTGTACCGAACATAACACCGAATTTTTCAGGTTCAACATTTCCTTCTATACCGCTGTCCTCTACCGCCTGTGCCGCCGCCGCAACTGCAAGCTGTGCATACCTGTCCGTTCTGAGAATCTCATTTACTTCAAGATACTCCTTAGGCTCAAACCCCTTCACCTCTGCCGCAAGCTTTGCCTTAAAGCCTTCCGTATCAAAAAAAGTTATAGGCGCAATCCCATTTTTTCCGTTCTTAAGGCTGTTCCATGTCTCATTAACATTATTCCCGACAGGAGTTATCGCCCCTAATCCGGTTACAACCACTCGTCTCCATTCAGACATATCCTTTTCTTTCCTCCCAGTTGTCTTTTACATGTACACCTTCATGCACTGTAAACTGTAAAATATCTTCATATCCCGGAGTCACAATATAGCTACATGGCGATTCCTCCATCTACACGCAGCACTTCACCGGTCACATACTCAGCTTCAACAAGATACGCCACTGCCTCAGCTGCCTCAGCTGTTGTCCCCATTCTCCCAAGCGGTATCATTCCAAGCATTGGATTATCCTTCTGATTCCCTGTCATATCCGTCTCAATGAATCCGGGTGCAACAGCGTTACACCGTATTCCGCGTGGTGCCAGCTCCTTTGCAACGGACTTGGTAAGACCGATAATACCTGCCTTAGATGCCGAATAGTTGCATTGTCCGGCATTTCCCATAATCCCTGAAACACTTGACACGTTGACAATACAACCTTGTCTGTTTTTTATGAACATACCTGTACAATGCCTTATCATATTGAACGCACCTTTAAGATTAGTATCGATAACACTGTCAAATGCCTCCTCACTCATCATCGCCAGAAGTCCATCCTTTGTTATGCCCGCATTATTAATAAGAATATGTACAGTACCAAAATCCTTTTTTATCTGTGTAACAGTCTCTCTCACCTGTGAAAAATCAGCTACATTGCACTTATAAGCGACGGCTTTTACGCCGTATTGTTCAATACATTCCCTACAAACCTGATTGGCAGCCTCAACATTGCCCGCATATATAACGGCAATATCCGCTCCACGAGCCGCAAGCTTTACCGCAACCGCCGCTCCGATTCCTCTTGAAGCTCCTGTTATAACCGCAGTTTTCCCTTTAAGCATTTTTCAGATCCTTTTCCTTATATTTTAAGACTCCTCAATATATTTAGCTGCGCCCCTTAAAATCGGCTCAGCTCCATCAATTACTTCCTTGACAATCTGTGCCGCAGGCTGTTCTTTCTTAACCATAGCTGCAACCTGCCCCGATAAGAAGCAGCCCTTCTTATCATCACCATCCTTGACTGCAATCCTTAATGCTCCGACAGCTAATGCTTCAAGCTCATCATCCGGCATTTGGCTATACTCTGCCTTTAAATAATCTCTTGCAAACTGTGTTCTAAGACTCCTCACCGGATGGCCGAGTCTCTTACCTGTAACCATTGTGCAAAGGTCTGTAGCCTTCAAAATCTTTTCCTTATAAACCGGATGAATGTTACATTCTGTAGCGCTCAAAAAACGTGTGCCCATCTGAACGCCCTGTGCTCCCAGCATAAATGCTGCCGCAACACCGCGCCCATCTGCAATTCCTCCTGCTGCTATGACCGGAAGTGTTGTAGCATCACACACCTGCGGTACCAGCACCATAGTTGTAAGCTCACCCACATGTCCACCGCTCTCGCCTCCCTCAGCTATAAGGGCTGAGGCTCCAAGCCTTGTCATAAGCTTCGCCATTGCAACCGAAGCAACAACAGGAATCACCTTAATTCCCGCATCCAACCATTCTTTTATATATTTTGATGGATTTCCCGCTCCGGTGGTAACCACATCAACCTTTTCCTCTATAACAACCCGCGCAACCTCATCTGCACATGGGCTTAACAGCATAATATTAACCCCAATAGGCTTATCAGTAAGGTGTCTTGCAATCCGCACCTGCTCTCTCACATAATCTGCCGGTGCATTACCGGCTGCGATTATTCCAAGACCTCCCCCCTCAGACACTGCTGCTGCAAGTTCTCCATCCGCAATCCATGCCATACCTCCCTGAAATACCGGGTATCTTATACCCAGCATCTCAGTAATCTGTGTCCTAATCATAGCGCTTAACCCTGCTTGCTCTGGATGAATCTATCAAGGTCATCGACCGTCTCAACCTTCTCGTCAAGCTCTATCTCAATGCCAAGCTCATCCTCAAGGCTCATCAAAAGCTCCACTGTGTCAAGCGAATCAATTCCAAGGTCAACGAATCTGCTCTCTGGCTTAACCATGGCAACATCACATCCGGTACGTTCTGCAACAGTTTTTGCAATAGCATCAAAATACATTTTTTATTCCTCCTTATATATGCTCCCATCTGCGAGCATCTAATAAGGCATTATACATATACCATGTTCCACTTATGGAACACGACCGTTCCAAAAGCGTTCCATAGATTTAACACTTAGCACTCTTTTTGCATATAATAATAAAATAGGGAAATTTAACATATAATTAAAATGAATATATAACTGAATACTAATTCTTGAGAGAAGGTTGAAGGATATGCTATTAGAAATAAGTATTTTTTTAGTTGCACTTGGTTTCGCAAAATTTTGCTTTGCCTTGCTGATACAAAGCAAAAAAACAAAAGCACCTCTAAAATAATGTACATGCATAATTTATCGGAAATCAAACGATAATTAAAGAAAAAAGAATGTCGGTCGGTGTATATCTTTTAAGATACCTGTAGAGTAAAAAAATAAGCGCGAGACGGGAATCGAACCCGCGACCCCCTCCTTGGCAAGGAGGTGCTCCACCGCTGAGCCACTCGCGCATTGTACTTTGTAAGATGTTGCTCTCACAAGGACATTTAGTATAATAC
>JBNMLM010000082.1:0-11530 GCA_050874845.1 Eubacteriales bacterium
AGACGACAAGGTAGATAGGTTGGAGGTGGAAGAGCGGCAACGCTTGCAGCTGACCAATACTAATAGGTCGAGGGCTTGACCAGAAATGGTTCAGGTTAAAATATCTGATAGTTTAATGTGTGGTTTTGAAGGAACATGAATTTTAACCGTAGCCGGTGTGCTACGGTTTTTTTGTTTTAAATAATGATGAACACAGGGATGAAATCGGAGATATTATGTTTCGGATTTAAAGAGAAAAGGCTGTAATATTGATGAGATAAATGAGGCATTATTAGAATTTTATTGAGGAGATATATAGTAAGCGATTAAGAATAAAAAGCTAAATAATAAGCTATTAAGAAGATGAATGATAAACGGTTAAGAATTAAGAAGCTAAATAATAAGCTATTAAGAAAAAGATTGAAATGCCTATGAAATCATAATATATTTAATGTATTGATTTAATGTATTGTTTTTAAACTAATATGTATATGGGGAGCAGGTAAATGTATAAAATAATGTTGGTTGAGGATGATTCAGGAATTGCTAAGGAGATTGCAGATTACGCCGCAGGCTGGGGGCTTGATGTGCATATCACAAAGAATTTTGAGAATGTGATGGCAGAATTTGCGCAGGTACAGCCACATCTGGTGCTGCTTGACATTTCGCTGCCGTATTTTGACGGATATTACTGGTGCAGCAGGATAAGAAATGTGTCCAAGATTCCGATTATATTTCTATCGTCCGCCTCGGACAATATGAATATACTTATGGCGATGAACATGGGCGCGGATGACTTTATCGCGAAGCCGTTTGACCGGAATGTGCTGATTGCAAAGCTGTCGGCGATGTTGAGAAGAAGCTATGATTTTGCCGCCTCAGTGAGCATTATTGAGCACAAAGGGGCGATACTCAACATGTCGGACAATACGCTTACATATCAGGGGAAAAATATAGATTTGAGCAAGAATGAATATAAGATACTTCTCACACTTATGGAGAACAGGGGCAAGGTGGTGAGCCGCGACAGCCTTATGGAGAGACTGTGGGAGAGTGACAGCTTTGTGGATGAAAATACGCTCACAGTGAATGTGAACAGGTTGAGAAAGAAGCTTGACAATGCAGGGCTTAAGGATTTCATCGGGACGAAGTTTGGTGTGGGGTATATCGTGCAGGCAGACTAAGCTGTGTACTGAGCGTTAGGAAATACAGTTATACATGAGGCTGCGTAGCGGTGTGTTCAGAAATACTGTAATATATGAAGCTGTACAGATTCGTGGAATGGGAGCTTTCTGAAAAAATATATAATTGAAAAAATAGGGAATGACACATGAACAGAAAAATTCATTTTATATTAAACTACATAATAAGTAAGAAGAAGTCATTTCTGATGGCTCTGGTGTGCAGTGCCATATTTGCATTTACCTTCTGGATGTATGGAATAACTGTTGCGGCAGTGTTATACCCGGCGCTTGTCTGTATGGTGATAATGGCTGCGGCATTTGCTATCATGGCATGTTCAGAATATGGAAAATGGAAAAATATGCAGGAAATCCTTCAAAGGGCAGTCGGTGATGACATTGAGTTTATAAAAATACTGGATATGAATGATATAAGAAAACAGATGAACTCCATTGATTCCATACAGAATGAACTTTTTGAGATGATTGTGCGCCTTAAAAGCGGTGGAATGAGACTTGAGGACACGATGAGCACCAAGTATGCGGATATGGTTGACTATTATACCATGTGGGTGCACCAGATTAAGACCCCTATCGCGTCCATGCATTTGATATTACAGAAGGAGGATTCTGAGGATGCGCGTAGACTGCGCGCGGAGCTATTGAGGGTCGAGCAGTATGTCCAGATGGTGCTGTGCTTTTTAAGGCTTGATTCAGATTTTACGGACTATGTTATTAAGGAATACAGGGTTGATGATATTATTCGCCCGGCAGTGCGAAGGCTTGCCCCGCAGTTCATAATGAAGAAGCTTGCGCTTGAGTATGATCCGGCGGACACCATCGTGCTTACTGATGAGAAATGGCTGGGCTTTGTGGTGGAGCAGGTTCTGTCAAATGCGGTTAAGTATACCGCCACAGGAAGTATCCGCATAGAATGTGACGGTGACAGCCTTATGATAAGCGATACCGGAATAGGGATTGCACCTGAAGATTTGCCGCGCATATTTGACAGAGGCTATACCGGGTTTAATGGAAGGACGGACAGAAAAGCAAGTGGGATAGGGCTGTATCTGTGCAGGAGGATATGTGATAACCTTGGACACAGCATAGAGGCGAAGTCGGTTCCGGGGCAGGGCACTACCATAACCATCGGACTTGGGAGGAACAAGCTGGAGGTTGAATAGTGATAAGCAATGAACAAATGTCCGTGACAGATGGGAATTGCACTTAATTTTTGATGGTGCTTAGCTGGATAATGGTGGTTGTGGGGCTTGTGTGGCTTTAGCTTTCTACCAGGCGTGTTCGGGAGTAGAGGAGTGAAGTTGTAATCTATTAATTTTTTATAAATGCAGGAATAATTGATTGACATATTTCTTCAAGGTAGTTAATATAATATTAAAGACAGGCAACTTGAGTGTCTGCCAAGCGATGAAGTAAGGTGTTGTGCCAGAGAGCAGTTCCTTACGAGCTTTATACGGGTTTGACATTTACCACAATCTGGCTAGAAGCTATGTGCTTCGAAAGAAAATGCCGGAGGCTTTGCTATTGTTGGCAGAGCCTTTCTTTTTAGGAGGAACGGACTTTATGCGAAATATAAAAGACTGTGTAAGTGCATTCCTTCCACTTTTAAATACTGAATACGAGATTGTATTGGGACGAAAAGGAGTAGCTGTAACTCTTAAAATTACTTTTGATAAGAAAGATTGTTTTCATTTGATGGGATTGCAGTATTTGATTGACCGACCTGAATTAAATCGTGATAGATGAAAAGTATTCGATGAGATAGTGGCAGGAAGTATTACCACAGAACAGATTGAGTCATCAGACTTTTATAGGAAAATAGAAGAAAGAGTTAATTACCTTCCATTATTGGAACAGCTACTGGATAGTAACGATACAATATTCAAGTATAATAGAAAAGCCAATATGTATTCTATGATAGATGCAGATTATATGATGCGAAATAATATGGAAGAAAGGAATTTGTATCTGTTTTTATCACATAGTGTAGATGATAAGTATTTTTGCAGGTCATTTTTTCCCGAAGAGAAAAAGGATTATACAAAAAATCAGGCTTCGTGGACAATGCTATATAAAAAGAAATGCAATCTTAGTAAAGGTGAAGAAATTGTTTTATATGATAGGCTAACAAAGAAATAATTTGCCGGTAGCAGTAAGCCATTTGGATTAAATTCTGAATGGCAATTTTTATAAATAAAGAAAAAGCTTAAAAGATATATAATAAGCCAATTCTTACATAAATGTAAGTTTTGCACAGGGAAATGTAAGCCAATAAGATGGAGGTACATTTCCTTTTTTGTTATAGTAATGTTGTGAGGAGGGAAAAGATAAATGAAAATATGTAATTGCAAGAGATTGTCAGATTGGAGGAAAAAATGAGTTTATTAGAGGTTGCAAATATTAAAAAGACGTACACCACAAGATTTGGTGGGAATAAGGTGGAGGCACTCAAAAATGTGTCTTTTGCCGTGGAGAAGGGCGAATATGTGGCTGTCATGGGTGAGTCGGGTTCAGGTAAGACAACACTGTTAAACATTCTGGCGGCGCTTGATAAGCCGACAGGGGGAAGGATAAGGCTTGACGGTCAGGACTTGTCGGAGCTGAGTGAGAAGGAGATTTCACAGCTAAGACGCGATAAGCTTGGCTTTGTGTTTCAGGATTTCAACCTGCTTGACACATTTACGCTGGAGGACAATATATATCTGCCGCTTGTGCTTGCAGGGGAGAAGCACGCGGAGATGAAGCGGAGGTTGATACCGCTTGCGGTGCAGCTTGGAATTGAACCGTTGCTGAAAAAATATCCGTATGAGGTGTCGGGAGGCCAGAAGCAGAGGGCTGCGGTGGCAAGAGCACTGATAATCAATCCAAGCATTATACTTGCCGATGAGCCGACCGGGGCGCTCGATTCCAAGTCGACGGATGAGCTGTTAAGACTTTTCGGGGAGATAAATGAGAAGGGGCAGACCATTCTCATGGTTACACATTCGGCTAAGGCGGCAAGCCATGCAGGGAGAGTATTGTTCATAAAGGACGGAGAGGTATTCCACCAGATTTACCGCGGTGATGATACCAAGGATGAATTTTACCGCAAGATAGCGGATACGCTCACTGTGCTTGCGACAGGAAAGAAAGATTTAAGTGACTGAGGCTTTTGTGTTAAAACGTGATAAGGCAATGACCTTTTGCAAAGAATGGAGATAAAAATGGGAATAGGTTTTTACCCACATCTTGCGTGGGACAGTATAAGGAAAAACAGGAGAATGTATCTTCCGTACATACTTACATGTACAGGAATGGTGATGATGTTCTATATAATTGCATTCTTAGCGGGCGATCCGCTGTTAAAAACGCTCAGGGGAGGGGCGTTTGTGGCGGATATGCTTGGAATGGGAATTTATGTGATAATAATTTTTGCGGTCATATTCCTTTTCTATACCAACTCGTTTCTGATGAAGAGGAGGAAAAAGGAATTCGGTCTGTACAATGTGTTAGGTATGGGAAAAGGTAATCTGGCGCGGATATTGTTCTGGGAGAGCGTTCAGATTGCATTCATATCGCTCAGTGTAGGACTTGTGTTTGGCATAGTATTTGCAAAGCTTGGTGAGCTTGCCATGATTCATGCCATCAAGGGGGAGAATAATTACAATATAAAAATAAATGTGGAAGCTTTATTGATGACACTGAAGGTTTTTGGCGCGATATATGTGCTTCTGTTCCTGAATATGGTGAGACAGATTAGAATGTCCAACCCGATTGATATGCTGAGGAGTGACAATAAGGGTGAGAAGCCGCCTAAGGCTAACTGGTTCATTGCCATTTGCGGAGTTGTGATTCTCGGCGGAGCATACTATATCGCGGTGACGATTGAGGACCCGCTCAGCGCGCTCACGATGTTCTTTGTGGCAGTAATGATGGTAATAGTAGCCACATATCTGCTGTTTATCGCAGGGTCGGTGACAATGTGCCGTCTGCTTCAGAAGAACAAGCACTATTATTATAAGACGAATCATTTTGTGTCCGTGTCATCAATGCTCTACAGAATGAAGAGAAACGGTGCCGGTCTTGCCTCAATATGCGTGCTGTGCACGATGGTGCTTGTCATGCTCTCGGCAACGGTATGTCTCTACGCCGGTGAGGAGAGTGTAGTCCGGAACAGGTATCCAAGAGATATCAACCTCACAACGGTTTTTGACAGCTATTCGGATATGGAAAATTATGTGGATGAGATGAAGGAATCCGTAAAGGGCTGTATCGACGCCGCTGGGGAGAAGCTTGAGAACCTCACCGATTATTCGGCGGCTATATTTACAGGTACTTATGAGAACGGAAAAATCACTTACACAGATAGTGAGCACACATATTACTATAATGATGGGCAGTCACCAAACTTATATCAGATGTTTGCAATCTCATTGGATGATTACAACCGCCTGATGGATGAGAATGTGGAGCTTGCGGATGATGAGGCGCTTGTGTGCTTTACGAAGGGGATGGGAAGCTCTAAGAATGGCTCCCTTGAGGAATTGGCTGTAGGTGATGATGGACCTCATTATAAGGTAAAGAATGTTGTCGGAAAATTCATAGCTAACGGAACAGAAGCGCTGAATGTGATTCCTGGATTGTATATTATTGTGAACAATCCAAGGGAGATAGTGCTTCCTATAATCAATACGCCGGGCAGCAGCGGTGTGATAATATCGTGTTTCTATAATTTTGACATGACAGGCAGTGCGGCAGGAAAAATTGCCGCTGTAAATGAACTTAACAGCATTTTCAATCAGAGATTTAAGGAAAACGATGCATATTTTTCCGGCATTAGAAGTGTAAATATAGAGGGAAGGGAATCTGAGAGAGATAATTTCTATACAATGTTCGGAACACTTTTATTCCTTGCAATTTTCCTTGGAATAATATTTGTGCTTGCAACAGTACTTATCATATATTATAAGCAGGTTACTGAAGGATATGAGGACTGCGGTCGATTTGAGATCATGAAGAAGCTTGGCATGACCTCAAAAGATATTAAGTCCAGTATCAATTCGCAGATGCTTACGGTTTTCTTCCTTCCTATTGTAGTTGCCTGTGTCCATCTTGCATTCGCGTTTCCTATTGTGAATAAGCTTTTGATGTGTTTCGGATTCGACGATAAGGTTTTTTTTGCACTGGTAAATGTGATATGTGTACTGATTTTTGCTGTATTTTACGTCATTGTGTACAGAATTACGTCTAAATCTTACTATAATATTGTAAATGAATAGTCAAAAGTTTTCTTGAATTTTGGTATACAAGTAGGTATAATAGACATGTATTTGTCAATATACTGTTAGGAAAAATAAGGATAGTGTATGCCATGAAGATTTGGGAATTTTTTGAAAATATGAACGAATGTGTGTATGCTTCGGACATAGATACAGATGAACTGGTATATATGAACAAAAAAGCGCTCAGAATGTACGGCATTCATTCGTTGGATGAGATATCGGGAAAGAAATGTTATGAGGTGCTGCAGCATTGCTCAACACCTTGTGCTGTCTGCAACAATAAGCAGCTTCGCGAAGGTGAGTTTATTGAGTGGAGACATTACAATCTTCTGCTGGACAGGGACTTTGCAATAAAAGATACTCTTGTCACAGATGGTGGCAGAAGATACAGGATAGAGATTGCCATTGATGCTGAGGCAGCAGGGCATGACCATGAGTGCGAGGAGGCAAGCCGCTACGAGAACATTGAAGCTATGTCGAATGAGGCGCTGAGAATTGCACTTCAGGCTCCGACACCGGATATGTCATTACAGGTTGTGCTTGAGTATATAGGTAAAGCATTAAACGGAGAGAGGACATATATTTTTGAGAAAAATTCACTCGGAGGTGATGATAATACCTATGAGTGGACAGCTGCGGGAGTAGAGCCACAGAAGGATACATTGCAGAATGTTCCTGAAGAGGTATGTGCCAACTGGTACAGAAATTTTGCAGAGAATAAGCATATAGTGATTGAGGCGTTGGAGGATATCAAGGAGAGCGATCCGCTGCAATACAATATTCTCAAGAGGCAGAATATACATTCACTTGTTGTTGTGCCTCTTTATGACAATAAGCGGATAATCGGTTTTTACGGAGTCGACAATCCACCGGAGAATGCGCTTAGGTACGCTTCTAATATTTTGCACATACTTGGACATTTCATCATATCCTGTATCAGGAGACGTGATCTGGTTAAAGAGCTTAAGATTATGAGTTACAATGACCAGCTTACAGGGCTTGGAAACAGATATGCACTCAATAAATATATGAGTACGGTTGATGAGAATAGAAGTATGGGCATTGTTTATTGTGATGTGACAGGACTTAAGAAGGTCAATGATACTCAGGGACATGAGATGGGTGACAGGCTGCTTAGGAATGCTTGTGAAAGTCTCAGAAGAGTGTTCAGCGATTATGGGCTTTTCAGAATAGGTGGAGATGAATTTTTAGCGGCTGCTAATGGTGTGACCAGAGAAGAGCTTGGTGAGCGTGTTAGACTTCTGAAGGATGACATGAAGGAGCATGATGTCAATATGGCTGTCGGAGAGGTGTGGGTTGACAAGGCACCGAAGAATCCGGATGCACTTTTGACGGAAGCAGAGAAGCTGATGTATCAGGATAAGGCTGATTTTTATAAGAGAACAGGAATTGACAGAAGAAAGTACTAATATTTAATAGAAAGCAGAGAGTAATTATTTTAATGGAAAAAAGCAAAACAGAAAACATGACAAATGCCGCAGAGGATATTAAGAGTGCAGAGAGCACAAGCGATGCAGTAAGATATGAGGATGCACCTATCGATGGGAGAATCATACGCGCTGTGCAGGAGATGGGCTTTGAGGTGATGACACCGATACAGCAGCAGGCGATTCCGGCACTTCTTGACGGACGTGATGTGCTTGGTCAGGCACAGACGGGAACAGGCAAGACTGCGGCATTCGGAATACCGATGATACAGAGAATTGACCCGGATGTTGAGGGTGTGCAGTGTATCATACTCTGTCCTACGAGAGAGCTTGCAATTCAGGCAGCAGAGGAACTTCGAAAGTTCGCAAAGTTCATGCACGGAATCAAGATTCTTCCTATATATGGCGGACAGGATATATCCAAGCAGATACGCTCACTCAAGGGTAATGTTTCAATTATTGTCGGAACTCCGGGACGTGTCATGGATCACATGAGAAGACATACCCTGCGTCTTGAGAACATCAAGGCTATCGTGCTTGATGAGGCGGACGAGATGCTTAACATGGGCTTCCGTGAGGATATTGAGACTATTCTTAAAGAGATTCCTGAGAATCACCAGACAGCATTGTTTTCAGCGACAATGCCTAAGCCTATTCTTGACATCACACATACCTATCAGAAGGATGCGGTGCATGTGAAGGTTGCTGCCAAGGAAGTAACAATACCGCTTGTAAAGCAGTATTACTATGAGGTTCAGCGCCAGAACAAGGCTGAAGTGACAGCAAGACTTTTAGATTACTATAACCCGAAGCGTTCTCTTATCTTCTGTAATACCAAGAAGATGGTTGATGACCTCACAGAGGAGCTTAAGGGAAGAGGATATTTCGCAGAGGGGCTTCACGGTGATATGTCACAGTTCCAGCGTGACAAGGTTATGAACGGTTTCAGAAACGGTACAGTCGAGATTCTTATTGCAACGGATGTTGCGGCAAGAGGAATAGATGTCGATGACGTTGAGGCGGTATTTAACTATGATGTACCACAGGATATTGAGTACTATGTCCACAGAATAGGACGTACCGGAAGAGCAGGAAGAACGGGACGTTCATTCACACTTGTTGTCGGAAGGGAGATATACAAGATAAGGGAGATCGAGAATGTGTGCCATACCAAGATTAAGGCACGCACAATTCCTTCAGCAGCGGACATCACTGCTGTGAAGGCACAGAAGATTCTCTCTAAGGTTATGGACGTGCGGAATGAAAAAGACCTCACCAAGATGACCAAGATTATCACCGACAAGATGAATGATGATGATGTTACTGCCATTGAGCTTGCAGCCGCATTCCTCAAGCTGTACATGGGCGAAGAGCTTGAGGATATCCCGGTTGAGGTATATAAGCCGAGACGTGCGCGCCACTTTGAGGATGAGAATGGACGTAAAGGCGGACGTGGACGCAGAGGCGATAGGGAAGAGCGCAGAGGCGGACGTGATGAGCGACGCAGAGGTGAGGACAACAGGGAAGATCGCAAGCGTAAGGGCGGAAAGCCGGAAAAAGACAGCTACAGCGAAATGGGCGAGAAATCCAGAAGGGATGACCGCCGTGAGAAGGGTGAGAAATCCGCCAAGGACGAGCGCCGCAAGAAGGAGCGCATCGGACGCGATGGCAACGCAAGGAACGAGAAGGGAAAAGTCGATTTCGGAGTTGAGCGCCGCTTAAGAGAGAAGCGCGAGAAGCAGAAGAATAAGAAGAACTAGCAAAATAAGCCGGTGGTTTTAACCCACCGGCTTATTTTGGCGTTGGGACAGGGGTCTGACCCCGTGTCCCAGAGCTGGGACATAGGGTCAGACCCCTGTCCCAAAATATAGGGTATTGATTTTTCAGCCGGGTTAGTGTATACTAAATATAGAAGTTAGATAGAACTAACTTCAACACATTAAATTAAAAGCATGTATGATGTCACATACAATGGAAGCTTACCATATAATAATATAGCAGGCATATCCGGGTGCCGGAAAAGGAGGACATTATGAACGGTATAATTTTAGCAGTTGTTATAATCGCTGTATGCAGGGCAGTCAAGGTTATAATGAGAAGAGAGTTAAAAAAATTTAGAAATACAAATGACAATAACTTTAAGGGGGCTGTGGGGGCATGATGGAAGTGCTGTCAGGGCTTCTCATACCATTTGCGGGCACCTCTCTTGGTGCCGCATGTGTGCTTTTCGTCAAAAAAGAGATGAATGTCAGACTACAGAGGGCTCTCACCGGATTCGCCGCCGGAGTAATGGTGGCGGCATCGGTGTGGAGCCTTTTACTTCCTGCGCTTAGTCAGGCATCGGGTATGGGAAGGTGGTCATTTGTTCCGGCAGTTGTTGGTTTCTGGGCAGGTATTCTGTTCCTGTTTCTGTTGGATAATATTATTCCGCATCTCCATTCAGATACGGAGCAGGCTGAGGGACCGAAGGCGAATCTAAAAAAGACAACCATGCTTGTCCTTGCGGTTACACTCCACAATATTCCGGAGGGAATGGCTGTGGGAGCCGTATATGCAGGCTATATAAGCGGTAATTCCGGCATAACGCTGATGTCGGCGATGGCTCTTGCGGTCGGAATAGCCATACAGAATTTTCCTGAAGGAGCGATTATATCAATGCCGCTTAGAAGCCGCGGCGTAGGCAGGGGAAAATCATTTCTGTACGGAGTGCTGTCGGGTGCGGTGGAGCCTATAGGTGCTGTCTTAACCATAATGGCAGCAGGCATTGTTGTTCCGGTTCTTCCGTATCTTTTAAGCTTCGCTGCAGGGGCGATGATGTACGTGGTTGTCGAGGAACTTATACCTGAGATGGCACAGGGAAAAGGAAAGCAGAGTGATATAGGCACATTGATGTTTGCAGCAGGATTTACTGTGATGATGACGCTCGATGTGGTGTTTGGGTGAAGTGAATTGTAAAAAATAGGTAAAAATGTAAATAAAATAATGTATAATATTAAAAAATCCTTAGAAAAAGTATTGAAAAAATTATGTGTCAATGCTACATTATATCCGTGCGAATTCGGGACACCCGAAATAACTATGCACAAAGGAGAGCCTTATTATGAAAAAGGGTTTTGTAAAGGGTGCTGCTGTTATGATGGCAGCAATGACAATGCTTACCGGATGCGGTAGCAAGACAACAGACAGTAATGCAACACCAGATTCAAGCGCAGCAGACACTTCAGCAACAGATAATTCTGTAGCAGATACCACCACAACAGAGGGTGCTTCTAACGAGGTTAAGCAGAGCTTCGATAAGCTCACACTTGAGTTCGTTCCTTCTAAGGACGCAGATGTTATCATCACCGGTACAGCAGAGCTTCCACAGCTTGTTAAGGAAGAGATGGCTAAGATGGGATATGATATCGGGGAAGTAGATATCTCAGTTGGTACAAGCTATGATGCAACAGGTGAGGCTATGTCCGCAGGAACAATTGATGTAGGCTGGTTACCGGGCGGTACTTATGCACTCTACTCAGATGATGTAGATGTTATTCTCACAGCTACACGTAATGGTCTTTCAAACGATAGCGAGAATCCGGCAGACTGGAATGGTGATGCTAACGCAACACAGAAGAACGGTCCACAGGTTACATACTAC
>JBNMLM010000083.1:0-11523 GCA_050874845.1 Eubacteriales bacterium
AACATCTAAGCTTCTCCAAAAAGTCGTGATATGCATAAATATAATAAGTTATACACAGCCGGTTATATATAACAGTTTTTACACCCGAATCATAATATAAAAAAATCATTCATATTTTTATTTTGCTGCGCATATTATAAAATGCGAGGGTGTTGAGAATGTATGTTATTTAACGCCTCAGCAAAATGGGAGGAGAGTGATTTTTTTGTCAGAATACAGACGATTTATTTCCTACATGTATGCGTATGACAACGGAATTAAGAATAAGAATGTAGGATTCGCTAAGACAGAGTGCAGAGGGGAGACTGTAAAGCTGTGGATTAACCTTAAGGGGGCGTACTCGCAGGAGGAGAATTACAAGGTGTATTTTTTTGTGAGGCGTGAGGGCAATATAGTTGGAATATGTATGGGTGATATGGTTATAAAGAGCGGAATGGGGCAGTTCTTTGTCGCAGAGCCGCTGACGGATATAGAGCTACCGTTTGACGATATATGTGGGCTTTACATTGGTGGTGAACCGGGTGAGAGGATGTTTGCCAGCCAGTGGGATGATATGCCGTTTGACACTAAGAAGGTCATGGACATGGAGGCATATAAGGCGGTGCTGCTTGCAAGGGAAGCGGAGCGCGCAGAGAAAGAGCGTACAGTAAATGAGCGTGAGGCAAGGGAGCAGAAGATAGGAGAAGCTGCTGTCAAAGCCGTAACCGGAAAGCAGGCTGATGAGGACAATGCGGCCAATGTAAGTGTCGGAAAGGAACCGGAAAGCAGAGGAGTTGCTGCCACCGTTGAACCTCCTGTGTGGGAAAAACCGATAAAAATGGTGTACATATCGGATGGAGAGGGTATAACTCGGTCAGAAAATGCTCCGGAAGTGGATAACACAATGACAAATGAAGAAACTATCGGTAAAGAAACGGTTAAGAATGAACAAGAACTGCATGTGTCGGAGGAGGCTGTACACCCCGAAAAACATTTAAAATTAGATATGCTTTTTGACGGAAAGGAGCCGGTGCTTGCCTTTTCGGAGGATGATATTTATGACTGTGTTGACATAGGTCTTGATGAGCTTCCAAAGATAGACACTAAGGACAGCAGCCTTATAAACAACAGCTTTGTAAACCACGGATATTTCAATTTTCATCATCTGCTGCTTGGAAAAAAGGACGGAAACATACTGATTGTGGGGGTTCCGGGCATTTATAACAGAAGAGAAAAAATCACTGCGAATATGTTCGGATTTGAGAAATTTAAGTTCAGTATGAGAAGCGATGTGTGTATGAATCATTTTGGCTATTGGTATAAGGAATATCAGTACAGTTAAAAAATTGATTTATCATAGCACATTTATATTGCAGAAATTTGTATTTATAATAGCAAATTATATGTAATATATAATGAAAAATCAGTAAAAGTGCCGAAAATATATGTTGCAAAGATTGAATGTTGTTAGTATAATACTCGTATCGGTAAAATAAGAATAAGTTTGGAGGATACACATGAGTAAAAGAACAGTATTTACAGAGTTAAGCGTATGCGAAACTTTAATAATGAGACAGATTTGGGCTTATGAAGGTGATATCCCTGTACAGACTTTGATAGTTAAGCTTAATGAGGAGTATGGCAAGAATTATGCCAGAACCACAGTTGTAACATTCCTTTCCAAGCTTAAGGATAAGAAGTTTGTAGAGACATACCGTATTGGAAAGATGTCTTTTGCGAAGGCACTTCGCACAGAGGAGGACTACAGACGCAAGGTTATCCAGGACGATACAGACTTCTGGTTTGACGGCAAGCCATCAGCATATCTCGCTTCATATCTTGAGGACAGAAAGATTTCCAAGGAAGAGGCAGATAAGATCAGAGAGCTTATTAAGAACGCATAGTTACAGCATTGTTTAGTTAGTAATATCTTGTTAAGGTATATGACAATATAATGAATAATACCGATGGCATGGATATTGTCATTTTTTTAATGACTGGTACAAGGTGTGGCGGGGTGTGCTGTAATCAGGCAGCAGCCCCACAAAAGCATGATTTTTAATTGACACGGATAAGACGGATTTAATTTACTTGAGATTAAGGTACATATTGGAATATGTTTTAGATATCATGGATGGGCAGATTATGAGGCTCATCCTTTTTTTGTGGGAGCACATGTTATGTTAGGGCTCGTGGCAAAACAGAAGTTGCGCAAAGGGAGCGTATTGTTTATAATATGCATGGGAGGCTCACTATGCTTTTTCAGTATGAGACAGAGGATTTGGTTTTAAAAATATTAGATGAGAAATACAGCAGGGATGTTCTGGAATTCTATATTGAGGGAGATTCCTATTTTGGCGCAATGGAGCCGGACCGGATAGATGGATTTTACACAAGAGATTATCATAAAAGATTATTGGAATACGAAGAGAAAAGCTATATCGCGGGAAGAAGTGCAAGATACTATATATATGAAAAGGGGAATCCTTGGCGTATAATAGGCACTGCGGCAATCAGAAACATTGTCAGGGGGAGCTTCATGTCCGCTACGATAGGCTATAAGCTTTTGCCTGAATACACGGGAAGAGGCTATGCGACTCAGGCGGTTAAAAGATTGACGGATGAGGCAATCATGGACGAGGAGCTTCACAGGATTGTGGCGTATGTGCAGCCTGATAATATAGCCTCGATAAGGGTACTTGAAAAGTGCGGTTTTGAGTGTGAAGGAATTGCGCGTGATTATGCAATGTTAAAGGGAAGGTGGCATGACCATGCAATCTATGCAAGAATTGGAAAATAATAGTTTAGATGATATAAGATATATGAAAGAGGCGATACGTCAGGCGAAAAAGGCAGCTAAGCTTAAAGAGGTGCCGATAGGCTGTGTTATTGTCTACGATGGAAAAATAATAGCCCGCGGCTATAACAGGAGGAATACTGATAAGAGTACGCTTGCGCACGCTGAGATTGCCGCAATAAAAAAGGCAAGCAAGGTTATCGGCGACTGGCGGCTCGAGGACTGCACCATGTACGTCACGCTAGAACCATGCCAGATGTGCTCAGGGGCAATCGTTCAGGCGCGTATTCCGCGGGTTGTGATAGGAACAATGAACGCCAAGGCGGGCTGCGCGGGGTCGGTCATAAACATTCTTCAGATGGAGGGCTTCAACCATCGCGTCGATATAACAAAGGGCGTTCTCATGGAAGAATGTCGCGATATGATGCAGGCATTTTTTAAGCAGCTCAGGCTTGAAAAGGCAAAGGAAAAGCAGCTTGACAGTGAGGAGAAGGAGAAGGAAAAACAGATATGAAAAAGATTATTCTCAGAGTATTAAGTTTTATAGGAGTCACGCTTCTTATGCTGGTTCTCTGTTTGTATTGTGTTATGTGGGTAGTTACAAAGGGACCATCGGAACAGGCAAAGAATCTTTTTGTGCTGTCCGTGCGTGAGACAAGCATGGCAGGTTTTTTAGCCAACATATACTGCTCAAAGGCAGAAATAGCGGCGATAGAGGAGGGAAACAAGGTAAAGTACCTCGATGAGGCGGTGGACACATCGCTGATTAAGATTGACAGGGATGCAACAGGGGATAAGAAGGATTTCACAATCAGTGATGAGGACAAGGAGGATGGTGTTGTATACGCTGATGGCATGGAGTTCCATCCGGTCAAGGGTGCTACCTATGCGGGAACCATGATAGTGATAAATGACCCATCGCGCGTGTTCGTCGGAACCTCCGCTGATGAGTATGACGGTTCGGCGGGCTTGAGTGTCCCGGAGATATGTGAGAGATACGGCGCTACGGCAGCCTCCAACGCAGGCGGTTTTGAGGACATAGGAGGTGTCGGAAACGGCGGAACCCCGCTCGGAATAGTTATCTCAGAGGGTGAGCTAAAGTACGGCGATTTAAACACATCCTATGAGATAATCGGTTTTGATGAAAATGATATTTTTATCATAGGAAATATGACAGGACAGCAGGCATTAGATTCAGGAGTCAGGGATGCAGTGTCATGGGGACCGCTTCTGATTGTTAATGGGGTTCCTGCGAATGTGACAGGAACCGGCGGCGGCGTGAACCCTAGAACGGCAATAGGGCAGAGAGCGGACGGAGCAGTGCTTCTGCTCATAATAGACGGAAGACAGACGCACAGTCTCGGGGCGACATTAAATGACCTTATCAACGTATTTCTCGATTTCGATGCGGTGAATGCGGCTAACCTTGACGGAGGCGGATCAACTGTATTTTACTACGGCGGTGAGATATACAACAAGATTTCATCGATATACGGCGCGCGCGGAATACCGACAGCTATTGTAATCAGGTAAGGGAAGGGTGCAGGAATGGATAGAAACGATAAAAATGATAAGATAGTAAGAACCGAAGATAAAGCACCTGTAAGAAAGCGCAGGAGCAATGCAGTGTCCGGTAAAAGCAGCAGACAGAATGTGGGCATGGCGCAAAAAAAGAAAAATGGACGTGGAAAAAGGTCATCGTTTAGATATTTCCTTGGGACATACGCTGCACTGTGGGTGGTATTGACAGTCGTACTGTGTGTTGTGCTGTGGAAAAATCTTTCAAATTACCAGAAGGATTATGATGCGGCGAAGGCGGCAGGAGCACCGGAGCTTGCAATGCAGGAAAATATGGAGCTGTTCACCGCGGATAAAATAGGTGATGTAATTGATTCGCAACAACTTGATATCTCAAGCAGGTTTGAGACTATAGAGCAGTACAAGGATTTCTATAAGGGTTATTTGCAGAATAAGACTGTCAAATATATTAAGAATGATGAGCTGTACAACGATGCGCGCCCTGTATATAATGTCATGGCTTGTGACAGTGAGGCGGCTGATACGGATGAAGGAGAACTGCTCGCAATCGTTTCTTTAAAGGCTGCAGGCGAGAAGGATTCCTTCGGCTTTAACAAGTGGGAGATTAAGGACATTGCAATATCGGAAAATATCTATGATTACCATGAAGTGTATGTTAGGGTCATGGATGACATGGACGTATACATCAATGGCATTAAGCTGGATGAGAGAGAGTATATTACAGGCGGTGTGATAGACAATGCTGTTAGCGATATGGCGTATGAACTTACCGGAGTGAGCTTTAATTATAAGGTGTACTATGCCGGTGAGCTGGTGCAGGAGCCGCAGGTCAGTGTTATTGACGCGCAGGGAAATGACGTCACAGCGGATTACGTTGACGCTGAAAATGGCTTGAAGGACTATGAAACAACAGCTTCACCTGAGTTTATCGCAGGTGTGCAGGATATGGTGCAGAGCTTCTGTGAGACGTATGTGTACCACATATACCGCAAGGCAACAGTGGATTCGGTTGCAGTTATGATGGAGGATGGCTCTGAGGCAAAGAGGCTTCTCTACAATGCCCAGTCGACTCTTGCATGGGCATGGGTTCCCGAGACGGTGGAGATATTAGATGAGAGCTATGACGAATTTATGTACTATAATGACAGCTATTTTTCATGCAGAAGTACAATAAATATCCGCAAGGCGGATTCAAAGACAACGGAGGATGAGGAGTTTATCTGCCAGTGGCTTTTCAAGAAGGTTAACGGGCAGTGGCTGGTGACGTACTTCGTGCTGGGATAATCAATTCCACAGTTGTCTATATGGATTCGGGTATAAAAACATGCCAATTTAATCTACGAGTGTATAACGTATTATATTTATGCATATCAGCTCCGTTGTATGAAGCAAGATGTTCTAAGAACATCTAAGCTTCTCCCAAAGTCGTGATATGCATAAACATTATACGTTATACACGGCTAGGGTTGTGGAGCATGTTTTGGCACCCTGGTTTTATAAAGATTATATGATTATGTGTGAATGGAGGTTGATGATATGATAAAGCTAACTAATTCATTTACTGCAAAGATAAAAAAGAAAAATCCTCATGGAACAGACAGTGGTTTTTCTTTAGTTGAGCTGCTGGTTGTGATTGCGATTATGGTGGTGCTTGTCGGCGTGACGGCTCCAATGTTTATTTCGCACATTCATAAGGCAAGAGTTGCAAAGGACTGGGCTAATCTGAGGTCTTACTATACGGAGGCACAGGCGGATTTCATTTCAACGGGTGAGGCTAATTCTACGATATATAAAGACCTTAATATTCCGGATAACTGGAAGAGAACAGAAATCGAATATCTTGACGGAACAAAGGTTAAGCTTCTGGCGGGATACTTTGCGGTGACAATGGATACCTCCGGTAATGGTTATCATATAGCATATCAGTGCAATGAGTATAAGGCCATAGGCGATAAACATCAGGATTGTACACTGGTGCTGGGGGCAACGAACTGATATTTTGGACAGGTGTCAGACCCCGGTGTCCCACCTCTGGGACATCGGGGTCTGACACCTGTCCCAAGCTTAGGGGGTATGTGCATGCATGGAAGGTAACGATTACATATTTGGCGCGTATTTGAAAAATCTAAGAAAGCGAAGAAATGTGTCTACTGAAGCGCTGGCACAAGGTTGTTGTGATGGAAGTCTAATCAGAAAAATAGAAGCCGGAAAAAGAAAAGCCTCGTATAACCTTAGAACCTTATTGATAGAACGATTGGGGCAGGATAGTTGCAAGTATGAGAATATCCTGAATCTGAATGAATATAGAGAGGTATGTGCCAGAAGGGAAATTCTGGATGTAGTTGTTAACAAAAGAATAGATGAGGCAAAGGAATTATTAAAGATTTACTATCAAGAGTATGCTGTCGCGGATAAATTATGTTTGCAATTTTATTATGAAATTCTGGGAAGAATTTCTGAAGATAAAGCCGGTTGTTTTTGTAAGGCTCTACAGCAGACCTGTGAGTATTCGACATTATCAATTAATTCCATATTATCAGCAAGGGAAATGAATCTTATTCTTGAGTGGGCAAAG
Organism: Eubacteriales bacterium; assembly: GCA_050874845.1. Taxonomy (GTDB): domain Bacteria; phylum Bacillota; class Clostridia; order Lachnospirales; family Lachnospiraceae; genus CAG-882. The sequence continues at coordinate 6,891 of JBNMLM010000083.1, forward strand.
GCATTAGGAAAATCAGATTACGGCGCGACGGTTGCTTTTATTATTAAGCTGATTGAGCACATGGAATATGAGCCAGAGTGGATTGCTGTCATTTATCCGAAGATTGTTTTGGAATATATAAGCTGTTTTAGTGAAGAAAAAGATGATATGCCAACTATTCAAAAATATATTTTGATGCTTGAAAAAGTTTTATTAATCCAAAAAACATATAAAAGCTTATTTATGTTAACAGATGTATTAGAAAAATTACTTGATTTATCAATAAAACTAAATGATATGTCTGATGAGGATTGCATATTCAAAATAAAGGATTATGAAGAGAAATTAGAATTGGTCAAGCAAATTGAAAGCGTCACGGACTCACCTATATGGGTGTATCTTCATAAAACAGGCAATGTTGTGTTTGCCGGAGATATAATAAAACAAAGGCGCAGGATGTTGAACATGTCGCAAAAGATGATGGCTGATGGTATATGCGATTATAGAACTATATCACGGACTGAAGCAGGGAAAATGTCATTGGAGATGTATACATGTTCATTGGTTTTTAATAAACTTGGATTACCACTTGAATTTCAAAGAACCTATATTGTTCCGGGGGATGTTTCAGTTTTTGAATTGGAAGAAAAAATAAGACGGTTAAGTAATGCAGGAAAATATAACGAAGCTTTGGAAAAATTAGAACAAATCTCAAAAAGGATAGATATGTCAATTGCCGTGAATAAGCAGTTTTATATGCGGAATACAGCAATGGTTAGTTGGAAGTTGAAAAAAATAAATGATTTAGAATGTGAAAGAGAACTTGAAAAGGCTTTGAAGCTTACAGTCAATATTGAAAATATCAATTATGAAGCTATTTATTTGACTTCACAGGAATGGCTCTGTATTCATAATATTTTATTGGTTAATTCGACAAATGAGATGTGCTCTCAGGTGCTATATGCAATTAAAAAAGACAATAATAGGCAGTTGATGCCGAAAAATATAACCAGCCTGTTATTACTGGTTCTCGCCCGGAAATATAATAATATGGGATATAAAGAATACGCGGTAAATATAATCGATTATATTATGGAGAACGAAATAAAGAAAGCGGATAGTGCATTGATAGTAACCTTATTGTTATTCAAGGCCTATTATATGAAAGATGTGGATATGAGAGCATTTGCCGAAAAACTCTCAACCTTTTTATAGTGTATTTGCCCCATAGCTAATATATTGGGGACAGAGTATTTTATCTAAGTAAAAGAGAATAGAAAATGTAATGAGCAGTTGTTTCTTTTAAGAGACAACTGCTTTTTTGTGACAGATTTGGCACCTATACATAATTAAAAAAATAGCGTAATATTACTTGTAGTAAAAAAATTAGGAAATTGTTGAAATAGAAGGCGTTGGATTACCATATTATACTTGGGACAGGTGTCAGACCCCGGTGTCCCACGTCTGGGACATCGGGGTCTGACACCTGTCCTAAATAGAGGAGTATTGTGATGAAAAATAAAATAGTATTTATCAGTATATTTTATGAGATATTGGAGTATGCCTGTGAGTTTGGGCTGGCGTATATTGTCTCACGTCTGGTTAGCTTTTCGCTGGAAGGGGATACCCGGCAGACGGTTGTATTTGCCGTAAGTCTTTTGCTGGGGCTGCTTTTTATAACGGTGCTCAAGCATGGCTTGAAGGTTAATATTTCAAGGAAGCTGCTCTGTGAGAAGCAGACTTTTCAGATGAATATGTACCGGAGCATGATGAAGGTAAATCTATATAAGATATCCTACGGTGAGCTTAGGCAGAGACTTGGGGCTGATACGGACACGATTTGTGATTTCAGATTTACGGTTATTCCGACTTTGGTCAGCAATGTCGCTGTCATGCTGGCTAGTGCTGGCATGATTGCCGGAGAAAATCTCATACTTGGTATTGTTTTATTTGCGCTGACGTGGGTTCAATTAGTTCCGGTCTGGGTGTCAAGCCGCCTTCTGGACAAAAATCAGGAGGAAGTGGAGGAAATCGAGGAAAAGCTCAATTCATTCTTTTTGGAGGGATATAAGGGCTTTGTGCAGATTAAGCTTTTTCAGGCTCAGAACTGGTATCTGAAGCGGTTAAAAGGAATCCATGAGGATTATTCAAAGGTTGGCACTACGGGTGAAAAGCTGGTTTTAGTCCAGAAGCTTGTATTTAATGTGCTGGATAATCTTCTGACCTATGGAACATATTTCATGGTTGGCGTATTGATTTTTAATGGGAAGCTGTCGGTGGGCGCCGGTGTTTTGGTAATTACTGTAGCTACATATCTTTTTGGCTCAATGGACGCCATCAGGGAATACTTTAATGAAAAGGTCAAATATAAAATAGCGCTTGAAAAGGTGAACCGATTTTATGAAATGGTTGAAAGCAATCAGAATGATGTTATCGGCGAAGCGGAGGCCGGTGGTATTCAGACAAGAAAGCTGAGCTTTACCTATGATGGCGGGCGTGTATTTAACTATAGTGACATTGCCCTACCTGATGGCAGGAAGATTGTTCTGATGGGAGAAAACGGCAGTGGCAAGTCCACATTGCTGCTCTTGCTTTCAGGCTTGTTAAAGCCTGTTGCGGGAAGTGTCCGGGGCACGGCAAATGTGACGGCGCTCTTACAGCAGGAGGAGAAGTTAGGAGAGACATGTGCTGTGCTATTGCAGGAGATAAGCAGGAAAAAGCCAGTTGACGGCGCGCTGTTTGACAGCATTTCCAAAGCCTTTAAGATAGACTATCTGAATCAGTCCTTTGATGACCTTTCCGGCGGACAGAAGAAAAAATTCCTGCTTGCTGTGGTTATGGCTTCCAAGGATAGGACATGTATTTTGGATGAGCCTACCAATGCATTGGATGTGGAGGCAGTTGAGGTGCTGGTTAAGTGGCTGCAGGAATGTGATAAGACGCTTCTTGTTGTTTCCCACGATGATAGAATATTAAATCTTGGTTTTGACAGATTGATGATAGGAGATATATGCCATGTCGAAGAGAAAACTGTTTTGGCAGACTGCTAAAACAATAAATTGGAGCATTATCTTTCAGGCTTTGAGTGATTTGCTGCTTATTGCGCTGCCGACAATCGTGGCGGCATTAAGCGGAAATATGACGCAAATGCTGTTAGGGTATGATAAAGAAGGTATTTTTTTACAACTGCCGTTTTTTATTGGGGCACTGGTGCTTAATATTGCACTGCCTCCTTTTATCGGGATGCTGTCAGCGCTTATTCTGTTTCGGCAGTCCTTGACGGATGACAGAAGAGGTCTGGCTTCGTTCCTTTCAAAGAGCCTGAAAACAGCGTACAGCATAGATGAGGGTGAGATAGAGGAGAAGATTTCCGGAGATATGCTGATGTACAGATACACTGTGCTTTTCATGGTCTCACAGCCGATTGTTATTGTTGTGTATGCGGTAGAAGCCTTTATGTTATTCAAGGAAATGAACAGTATTATTTTTGGCGTGACCGTTCTTTTTGCGGCGTCCTTCCCGCTCATCAGGTCGTTTCTTAAAGGGACGTGGAGGGCTTCACTTAAGAAAAAGGAGAGCGAATACAAGGAACAGAAAAAGAATCTGGAATATATTTTTTATTCTGCAAATTCCTTTATCAGAAACAATAAGCTGGGCGATTTCTACATAAAGAAAATGCAGGGTATGTTTGATGAATACAGGAATACCACAGCTAAACAGGCAATAGGCTTTGATGCCAGAACGGATTCGCTTGATTTCTTCACAAGACATGGCTCAAAAATAATAATTATAATCGTCGGCTGTGTACTGGTTTCCTTCGATAAATTAGCGCCGGGCAGTCTGCTTACTGGGCTTCTTGTGCTGCCGTCAATCACCCTCTGCTATAATTATCTACAGCGCTTTATATCCTATGAAAAAGGGTATGGAAAGATGTATGAGCGCGTCCGTTTTTTGTTTGAGGATATTGAAGAAAAAGAGGAGCCACAAGAGCTTGGAGACAATTGGAGCCTTGAAATCAACGATATAAATTTCGGCTATACGGAAGAAAAACAGGTTATAGAGCATAAGGATTTCAGAATCCGTCAAGGCGAAAAGCTGGTAATCAGCGGGGCTAACGGCAGTGGCAAGAGTACGCTTGCCGCATTGGTTGCGGGCTTATACCCTGATAGTATTTCCAAAAACCAGATAACCGTCACGAGCGATGGAACGAAGAAACACACAGACATCATATCGCTGCGCAAAAATATTGCTTATCTTACTCAGGATGCGTATTTGTTCAGCGGAACAATAGCTGATAATCTTTGTATGGCTTCCGATAATGAAGAGCTGGGCTCATCTGTGCTGTCCGAGCTATCCGGCAGCAGTCTGGATTTGTCAAAGGAGGTTGAGGAAGCAGGAGCGAACTTATCGCCCGGACAGCAGCAGAAGATTAGTCTTGCCAGAGCCTTGATTAAGAAGGCAGAGCTTCTGATTCTTGATGAGCCGGGAAACCACCTTGATAAAGAGGGACTTGACTGGCTTGGGGATTTTCTGGTCAGAACAGACAAGGCGGTGGTTCTCATATCGCATGATGAAACCTTAACCAGCCGAATTGGGTGAAGCAAGGCTGGGACAGGGGTCTGACACCGGCGTCCCAAGTTCTTTGGGACACCGG
>JBNMLM010000084.1:0-10706 GCA_050874845.1 Eubacteriales bacterium
GTAAATATTTATTACCTATTGTTACAAAACATTTATTTGTTATGTTTAAACCAAGACGTGAGCCAACTCCGGCAGCCAATAATACTAATTGCATATGGATTCCTCCTATTAAAAAATGACGGATAACTATTTATTATCCATCATTTGTGTAATTATAGTTCTGAATTTTTGAAGCGATGTATTAGGCTATTGTATTAAAACTATGTAAGCACAAAGTGTTAGGGTATCAGTAAAAAAGAATCCTTTTCCGGCTTTGTAAATACCAATGAATCAATTTACGCTGCATGGTCATCGAGTGCATGCTTTCCATCGGTTCAGTATGGTCGTATTGACTCGGAATACGATGAAGGAAGTCTTGTTGCAGGGACTATCATGTACCGAATAGGACAATTGACTTGTATAATGTAATGATTTGTGATACATTTATGCTAGTAATACGTGATTATGCAGGTAAAATAAACATATGTGTTACAGAGAGGAGCAGATTATGGGGAATACAATAATTACCGGAAATGACATAAGTATAGGCAATCAGAGATTTGACAATATCAGGGAGAATGATTGCTTTTATGTTGATAAAACGACATTTATAAAAGAATGGTGGAATTCTAAAGATATAGTCACGCTGATAACCCGTCCACGACGTTTTGGAAAGACATTGAACATGAACATGCTTAACTGCTTTTTTTCCAACCAATATGCAGATAGAGGTGATCTGTTCGATGGATTGTCTATATGGGAAGATGAAGCCTACAGGAAGCTACAGGGGATGTATCCTGTGATTTTTCTTAGTTTTGCAGATGTAAAGCAGAATAATTATGTGGACGCGGTCGCCAAAATTAAGAATATTATTGTGGATATTTATGCGCAATATGAGAAATTATATCTGGACGATAGGATGACGGCACTGCAGAAGCAGCAGTATTATTCTGTCAAAAGCGAAATGAGTGACGTTACAGCGCAGGATTCTTTAAAGGTGCTTGCTTCACATTTGTCAAGCTACTATGGAAAGAATACGATAATTCTTCTTGATGAGTACGATACACCTATGCAGGAGGCATATATACACGGATACTGGGATGAATTTACTTCATTTCTACGCAGTCTGTTCAACAGCACCTTTAAGACGAATCCATATCTTGAAAGAGCGGTTATGACAGGTATCACAAGGGTTTCGAAAGAGTCGATGTTCTCTGATCTTAACAATCTTAATGTTGTCACGACAACCTCAGATGAGTACAGCACAAGCTTCGGCTTTACCGAGGAAGAGGTGTTTGCATCGCTTGATAAGTTTGGACTGTCGGACAGGAAAGAAAAAGTGAAGCAATGGTATGACGGATTTACATTTGGCTCGTATAAGGATATTTATAATCCGTGGTCTATAATAAATTATCTTGATAAAAAACAGCTAAAGCCATACTGGGCATCAACAAGTTCCAATGGTCTTGTGAGTAAGTTGCTGCAGACGGCGTCATCTGATATGAAACTGAAGATGGAAGAGCTGTTGAATGGGGGCTCTATTGTTGTGAACTTTGATGAGCAGATAGTATTCAATCAACTTGATTCGGATGAGAATGCGGTGTGGAGTCTGCTGGTAGCAGGTGGTTATCTCAAGGTAAATGAGGTCGAATACCGGGGAGAGATATTAGAGCCGTGGTATCATGTCTCAATTACTAATGTTGAAACTAAAAGTATGTTTTACAATATGTTCAGAGGATGGTTTGGCAGAACCAATGCCAATTATAATGAGTTTGTGAGGGCATTATTAAAGGGCAAACTGAAGGAAATGAACATCTTCATGAATCATGTTGCAGCCGCTACCTTCAGCTTTTTTGATACAGGAACACATCCATCGGAAACAAGCCAGCCGGAGAAGTTTTACCATGGCTTTGTGCTGGGACTGATTTCAGAGCTTCGTGATACCTACGAGATTAAGTCTAACCGTGAGAGTGGCTATGGACGGTATGATGTGATGCTTATACCGCGTGATTTGAATGATGGTAATCTGAGTGCCATAGTACTTGAGTTTAAGGTGCATGAGGCGGATGAGGAGAAGACGCTTGCTGATACAGCACAGGCAGCGCTTAAGCAGATAGAGGATAAGAACTACGATGTGGAGTTGACTGCGGGGGGAATTGCCATGGAGCGCATAAGACACTATGGGTTTGCGTTTGAGGGGAAGAAAGTATTGATTATGGAGCAGTAGTGACAATAAGATATTTTCAAGGCGTCCGACTTGAAGTTACCACAATAGCCGGGAATACGATGGCTGCGGTTGTTATTTGTTTAGGAGCTTCCGTCATCGAAGTGAACGGAGGAACAAGAGAGCTTATTTGAAAAAATTGTAGATTATGTTGCAATCTCTTATCATAGCCATCATCGGAATAATATAAATTAGCTTAACAAAGTTACTGCAGCAACCGATATAATATATATAACTTTAATTCGGAGGACACTTAATGAGAAAGTTTTTGCCTTTGGCAGTAATGACAGGAATAATGTTGAATCCACTTACAGCAGCGTATATTAAGAATGATTTTTATGCTTCTTTCAACAGCAATGAATATGAGTTAGCATCTGAAATTGATGATGAAGGTAATAGTACAGATACATATGGATATGTTGCTAATGAATGGGATAATAATGCGCCAGCCTATGAAAGTAATTTTTCACTATATTGCGAGATTCCATATAGATTTCCTGATGACATGTCTGTTTTTAAAAATTCTTATCCGGTTACGCGGAACCAGAATCCTTATGGTTCATGTTGGGCGTTTGCATCGTTGGGGCTTGCTGAATTTGATTTAATTAATGATGGAAATGCTGATAGTAGTATTGATTTGAGCGAACTGCAGCTTATATATTTTTTGTTTAATTCAGTTACGGACCCATTAGGCGGTACGGAGGGAGATTCAGCATATTACTATAATGATAATACTTCAATATCGTATTTGGACTATGGTGGAAATTATGAAATGGCATCAAGGAGATTGTCACAATGGATAGGTGCGATTCCAGAAGCGGAGGTTCCATATTCGAATGCGTCCATTGTTCTTTCTAATGGACTGGATAGTAAATATGCATACAATTACAATGTTGCACATTTGCGTAATGTGTACAGGATTTCACTGAGACATAACGCCGATGATGTAAAGCAGCAGATTATGGAGCATGGAGCTGTTGGTGTTATGTACTATCATGATGATTTTAACCTTTCTGAAGCTTCTGATGGTACAGGGTATAATTATTATGATACAGCAGCTTCAGGCGGTGGACATGCTGTGATGATAGTTGGATGGGATGATACATATTCGAGGAATAATTTTGCATGGAACCAACCGGACAATGATGGGGCATGGCTTATTCGTAATAGTTGGGGAGAGTATATTGATTACTTCTGGATGTCATATGAGACAGCATCATTGCAAGATACAGCGTGGGTGTTTGATTTTAAGACGAATGATGGGTATGACAACAACTACCAGCTTGATGGTGGGCTTGAGACATATTCCATCGGCTATACAACAATGGCTAATGTTTTTACCGCTAAGAATGACTACGAAGTTAAGTCAGAGACATTAAAGGCCATATCATTGTCGACATCAATGTCAACCAATGTCAATTACACTATAGAAGTTTATACTGATTTGACAGATGAAAAAAATCCGTTAAGTGGAACAAAACAGGAGAATGCTACAACACAGGGAACAACTGCCTATGCGGGTATTTATACTATTGAGTTAAATGATGAGGTAAAAATTGTTCCTGGAAGTAGATTTGCCATTGTTGTGAGTGTTGATAAGCCAGCTCTTGACTGTGAGCAGGCTACAAGCATTGCAAATGGTGAGAATCTTTCTAATATGATTTGGGAGCGCAGGGTCAGCTTTAATGATGGAAAAACATTTTATAAATATGGAGACAAGTTTTATGCATACCCTTCTAACTTACGCGTAAAAGCATTTACAACTGATGACGAGGATACACCGAGCATCCCGGAAGTGCCGGAAACCCCGGACGAACCAGATATCCCGGAAGTGCCGGAGACCCCGGATGAACCAGATATCCCGGAAGTGCCGGAAACCCCAGACGTTCCTGCAACCCCGGATATATCGGAATTACCATCATATATTATAGGAGAGCTTGACTACGCACCAGTATTTAATGCAAATTACTATTATCTTCATAATGCTGATTTAGCTAATGCGTTTGGAAAAGATGCACAGGCATTGTTTAATCATTTCATTAGCTATGGTATTTATGAGGGAAGACAGGCATGCGAGTCTTTTAACCCTTTTAATTATAGAAATAATTATCGTGATTTGGATGCCGCGTTTGGAGAAGATTTGTCTGCATACTATGCTCATTACATAAAATACGGCAAAGCAGAGGGAAGAAGCGGTGTTAATATTAATACACCTGATACCGTTCCAGATTATGCACCGGATGTTAAACCGAATTATGATTATGTAATTGATGGAATTGATTATTCGGTTGTATTTGACGCAGATTATTATTATAGCATTCATCAAGATGTGGCCAATGCATTTGGGAAAGACAATAATGCTTTGTTCAATCATTTTATGACATATGGTATATATGAGGGCAGACAGGCAAATAAAGAGTTTAATGTTGAAGCATATAAGGACAGATACAGGGATCTTTCTGAAACATTTGGCTCTGATATCAGAACTTATTATATTCACTATATTCTATATGGTAAGGCTGAAGGAAGAAGTGCGGCAGGAGGTAGTGGATATATATATGATGGTATAGACTATTCGGCTGTATTTGATTCAGGATATTATCATGACCATTATGGTGATTTGGCTAATGCCTTCGGTTCCGATAGTGTAGCTCTGTTTGAACACTTTGTAAGATATGGTATGGATGAGGGAAGACAGGCAAGCGCTGATTTTAATGTTTATACATATATGAACAGGTATCGCGATTTGAATGCAGCATACGGAGGTGACTTGAAAATGTACTATCAGCATTATATTAGGTATGGAATTTCAGAAGGAAGAAGTGCGCAGTAGAGAAGATAAATTTTTGTTTATTTATTATGCCATCCTATATGGATGGCATAATTGGTATATGGAAGTAATTAATAAAAATTATTGAAGAAATGGAGAATATCAATGACAAGAGTATTAGAAAACAATAATTTGAAGGTAACAATAAGCGACGCCGGAGCCGAGCTTATCAGCGTATGGGATAAGAGCTGTAATGTCGAGCGTATATGGAGAGGCGATTCGGCAGTATGGGGAAGACATGCCCCGATTCTTTTTCCGTTCGTGGGAAAAGTGGCTGGCGGAAAGTACAGCTACAAGGGAAGAGAGTATAATATGACATCGCATGGTTTTGCGCGCGACAGACAGTTTGAGCTTGTCAGTGAGGATGGAAGGTCTGTGACGCATGTGCTTAAATGGGATGAGGAGAGCCTTGCGGTGTATCCGTTTAAATTTGCACTGTATGTGAAGCATAGCCTTGAAAATGCGGATTCGCGTTCGGTGAAGGTGGAGTGGAAGGTTGTCAATGAGGCCGTTGAGAGCGGAGCGGATATGCTGTACGGCATTGGCGGTCATCCTGCGTTTACGTTTCCTAAGGATGTGAAGCCGGTTGACTGTTCGTTGAGAATATACGGTGGCACGCCGGCTGTGAATGGAAATAATATAAGTAATAGCGGAGCCGTTTTCAGGACATTGAGCTATCACCTTCTGGATGCGGCGGGCTGCATTGATATGTCGCAGGAGTATGTGCTTGACATGCCGGAGGGGTGTGCGAAGATAACGGAGGATATGTTTGATAAGGATGCGCTTATTGTTCTGGATAATCAGGTCAATCGCATTGAGCTTCTTGGAGTGGACGGAAAGGCTTATGTGACCATGGAGTGTGAGGGATTTCCTTATTTTGGAATATGGTCTAAGAAGGTTGATGAATTTATATGTCTTGAGCCATGGTATGGTGTTGCCGATGTCGCAGGCTGTGACGGAAATATAGAAAATAAGGTCGGAATGCAGAGACTTGGGACTGGGGACAGCAGGGAGTATGCGTATACGATTACTTTCTAAAAATATACAATTTATAAGTGCTGTGTGAAGATGAAGGCACGATTTTGTATATTTTTAGTCTAAGTATATATAGCATGTTTTACTACGCGAATTTTAATTATACAGAAAATAAAAGACAAATATACAAGGAGTTTTATGAATAAAATACATAACAAGATAATAAAAATAGTAATGAGTTTTGTGCTGACACTTGGTGTGATTTTAGGTGTGGCGGGAAGCTTTTATGAAAAGACATCAGCAGATACGGATGACAGTAATTTCACGAATCTGATTATTTTTATGAGATTTGCTGATGAGGACGAGTTCCTGGATGATGTCTATGAGAATACGTCCGTGAGAAAGATAACGGACAATTCTTACAACACGGCAACGTACAATGTCAGCGACTATTATAGGAATGTTTCGGATAACAAATGTCGTATCAGGAGCGTGTATCTGTTAGATAACGGCGGGTCGATTAAGCTGTCGCATGCGAGGGGCTATTATGCTGGGTACAGCGAAACTAATCCAATTGGTTATCAGGATAAAGGTGAGGCGGGAGTCCGTATGTATGACCTCAAGCTTGAGTGGGCTGAGGCGGTGAACAATGCGATTGCAGCGGGAAATGGATTGACCAACTACGATGGAACGGTCAAATATGGCTTTGATGAGCTTGACAAAAATGGGGATGGATATATAGATTCCATAACGATAATTTACAAGAATACAACTCAGAATATAGCTATCGACTGGGCATCGCCGCTGTGGAATTATCAGGATTTTGCGGACTATGTAACGATTAAAACGGATAAGGGAAGCGTAAAGAGCGGAAAATATGTTCAGTTGACCAATTCGTATACAAAGCCGGATGGAAGTGGAGATACATTGGGTTATCTTTTCAAGGATTCGCAGGGAAATGTCACGGTGTCACAGGCGGCGGCTATCCATGAGATGGGGCATATAATGGGGTTGAAGGATTTATACAATTCCTCACAGAGCTCCCCGGTTTATTATATGTCGGTGATGGCTAAACACATGTCGCCTGTTCCGCAGTTCCCTTCGGTAAAGGAAAAGGAGGTTCTGGGCTGGGTTGACGACGGAGACATTCAGACAATCATAGCTTCAGGCGAATATAGTCTCAGGGCGCTTGGAACGGCAGGACATGGCGCTGTCGGATATACGCTTGATATCCCGGAAAAGGGTAAGACGCTCTATCTGGAATACAGAAATTTTGATTCAAACGGAAACAAATATGACTCACAGTATAAGGAATTGTATAAAACAAACGGCAACAGGGTCGACCGTCTGGCAATGAAATCCGGTCTTGTGTGCTATCTTATTGATACCGGGACAAAATTTCCGAACAACATGAACTGTTCATCGCCTAAGTGGAATTATCAGGTGCTTGGCAATCAATACTCTACAATGGTTGATGCGGCGGTTGGTGTAGATGAAGAAAAGTGGATTACCAATGATATTGGAATCATGGTGACGGCTATCGATGGAAATACACTTACTTTTACAATAGAAGGAAATTTTGCGGAGCATATTCACAGTGGTGGGCAGGCGACCTGCGTCAGCCGCGCAAGATGTTCAGTCTGTCATCAGGAGTATGGTGAGCTTGATGACAGCAGGCATGAACATACCGTAGTTAAAGGTGCGAAGGCGCCGAGCTGTACTGAGGCGGGGTACACCGGAGATACATATTGTTCAGATTGCAATAAACTGCTCAGCGTGGGCTCAGACATGGACATGATAGCGCATGAATTACAGCATGTTGAGGCAAAGGCGGCTACCGCGGCAAAGGAAGGAAATATAGAGTATTATTATTGCAAGGTATGCGGAAGGTGTTTCCTTGATGAGAATGCGGTTGACACCATAAAAATGGATGATACTATAATACCTAAGCTGGCACCTGTAATCATAGATGGAAATGATGCCACTATAGATGCTGCCGCAGGTAAGGCTGCCGTATTCAGGTCGAACGCGGCATTTGCCGATTTCGTGCGTGTTGAACTTGACAACAAGGAGATTGTCAAGGACAAGGACTACACTGTAAAAGAAGGAAGTATAATCGTATCACTCATGCCTGAGGTTATCAGCAATCTGTCTGAGGGAAACCACAAACTTGCTATAGTGTCTTCCGGTGGAACGGCGATTGCAAATTTCTCTGTAACTAAGCCGCAGCAACCGAGCAGCGAGGAGCAGACGAGCAGCGAAGAACAGACGAGCAGTGAGGAGCAGACAAGCAGCGAAGAGCAGACAAGCAGTGAGGAGCAGACAAGCAGCGAGGAAGAGACAAGCAGCGAGGAAGAGACAAGCAGCGAGGAAGAGACAAACAGCGAGGAACAGACAAGCAGCGAGGAACAGACAAGCAGCGAGGAAGAGACGAGCAGCGAAGAACAGACAAGCAGCGAGGAAGAGACGAGCAGCGAAGAACAGACAAGCAGCGAGGAGCAGACGAGCAGTGGGACAGAAATAAGCAGCGAATCAGAGCCAAACAGTAAATCGCAATTAGATGGCAGTCTTCCGGAAACAACAAGTGAAAGCGAAGTAGAAAGCGATTCAGAGTATGAAAGCTCAAGTAATGACATTGGTCATATATCACCGAGCACAGGAAGACAAGTCCAGATAAAAGCATGGGTTATCGTGGGCGCATTATTGATGGGGTCATTTATATTTTTGAAAAAGAGAAGATAAAAGAGTTATTTACTTGAAATAAAATGTGCTTATTAGGTCGATTTTTATTTCAAAATAAAAGAGTAGTTTTATTATATGAAAATCAAATATAAGTTATTGTCATCTTGTTCAAACAGATAAAATATGATATAGTTAAGCCCAGATTATAATTTATAAGGGGATTTAACTTATTGGTTATAAACATGTAAATATATGATTGAATTTTTGTGAGGTGAAAATTTATGTGTGGAATATTAGGTTTTACAGGTGAGCATCAGGCTGCGCCGATTATACTTGACGGTCTTTCTAAGCTTGAGTATCGTGGCTATGATTCGGCAGGTCTGGCTGTTCGCGATGGAGAGGGAGAATACCAGATAGTTAAGGCAAAGGGCAGACTTAAGGCTCTTTTTGAGAAAACAGATGACGGAAATGCTGTACATGGTACTTGTGGTATAGGACATACAAGATGGGCAACCCATGGAGAGCCATCAGAGGTTAATGCGCATCCTCATATAGCAGATGATGGAAATGTTGTAGGTGTACATAACGGTATTATTGAGAATTATCAGGAACTCAAGGAAAAGCTTATCAAGAATGGTTACTCCTTCTATTCATCGACAGACACTGAGGTGGCTGTAAAGCTTGTTGATTACTATTACAAGAAGTATGAGCACACTCCTGTCGATGCGATTAATCATGCAATGGTGCGTATTCGCGGTTCTTATGCGTTTGCATTTATGTTCAAGGATTATCCTGGAGAAATATATGCCGCAAGAAAAGACAGCCCGATGGTTCTTGGTGTGAGCGGCGGTGAGGCTTACGTTGCTTCAGATGTTCCGGCAATATTAAAATATACGAGAAACGTATATTATATCGGAAATCTGGAGATGGCACGTCTTAAAAAGGGAGAGATTACCTTCTACAATCTTGACGGCGATGAGATAGAGAAGGATTCCGTTGAGATTAAATGGGATGCTGAGGCAGCAGAAAAGGCTGGCTATGAGCACTTTATGATAAAGGAAATCCATGAGCAGCCGCGCGCGATAGCAGATACACTTCATTCTGTTTATAAGGATGGTGTGCTTGATTTATCTTCAGTGGGTCTTGCGGATGAGGATATTAAGAAAATTTCACAGATTTATATAGTGGCATGTGGTTCGGCGTACCATGTCGGCGTTGTTGCACAGTATGTAATAGAGGATCTTGCCAAGATTCCGGTGAGGGTTGATGTGGCTTCCGAGTTCAGATATCGCAAGCCGATTCTTAAGAGCGATGATTTGGTTATCATCATCAGCCAGTCGGGTGAGACAGCGGACAGTCTTGCGGCGCTTCGTCTTGCAAAGGAGAAGGGTGTCAAGACACTTGCTGTTGTAAACGTAATCGGCAGCTCCATTGCGCGTGAGGCGGACAGTGTGTTCTACACCCTTGCCGGTCCGGAGATTGCGGTTGCCACAACAAAGGCATACAGCACACAGCTTATCGCCTCCTACTGCCTTGCAATCCAGTTTGCCAAGGTGCGTGGTGAGATAACAGAGGAGCAGTGCGCAGATATGCTTGCGGAGCTTGAGACACTTCCGGGTAAGGTTACCAAGATTCTTGATGACAAGGAGCGTATTCAGTGGTTTGCCGCAAAGCAGGCAACAATGCGCGATACTTTCTTTATTGGACGTGGTATCGACTATGCAGTTAGCCTTGAGGGAAGCTTAAAGCTCAAGGAGATTTCCTACATCCACAGTGAGGCTTATGCTGCCGGCGAGCTCAAGCACGGCACAATCAGCCTTATCGAGGACGGAACTCTTGTAATAGGAACTCTCACACAGGATGCTCTCTACGAAAAGACAGTGAGCAACATGGTTGAGTGCAAGAGCCGTGGCGCATACCTCATGGGTCTTACAACCTACGGAAACTACGAGACAGAGGATACCTGTGATTTCACAGTATACATCCCTAAGACGGATGCTCACTTCACAGCGTCAC
>JBNMLM010000085.1:0-10395 GCA_050874845.1 Eubacteriales bacterium
CAGTGGCACGGAATATGACAACAGTGCCGATATAGGGGAACTGCTCACGGATGAGAAGGTACTTTTGTATGAGGCACCGATAATTTTCTGGTATAATACACAGCTTTTGCCGTATTATTTTGGTGAGGATATAAGCTATGTTGGGTATCCGTCGAACGCTGAGAGTGGAACGGTACTCAGATATTATTATCAGTGGGCTGTCAGCGGGCAGTCACAGTACAAGGATGGTGCATGGCAGTTTATAAAGACCTTGTTTGATGATGAGTATCAGAAAAAATGCTGGTATCTTCCTGTAATGAGGGAAAGTTTTGATGATGTGATAACTGAGGCGATGAACTTTAACGAAAATTATAGTGTAGGTCTTGCAAATGGTGTTAGTGTAAATGTGCGTGCCATGACCCAGGAGGAAGCAGATGAGCTTCGCCAGCTTGTCGACAATGCAACTCTTGTGTATAAGCCTTATGATACAGTGAAGAGCATAATAAATGAGGAGGCAAAATATCTCTTTGACGGAATGCGCAGTGCGGAGGAGACCGCGGCGATAATACAGGACAGAGTGAAACTCTACCTTGAGGAGAACAACTAGGCTGGGACAGGGGTCTGACACCGGCGTCCCAATAAAGTGGTATAAAGGAGAACCATTATGAATAAGAAAAAAAGATACAGTATATCCGTGCTCTTACTACTGGTGATAATGACCATTACCGCATGCAGCGGAAAACAATCCGATTCAGAAGACAATTATATTGTGTCATATAAGCCGCAGTATTCTCAGTATGATTTAACATTCGATGGTTCAAAAGGAGTAGAGCCTAACTTCCATGGAATGTTTATTCAGGGAGATAGCCTGTACTGTATCTCAAGAGACGACAGCAGAATAGATACGGTCAATATAATTGATATTTCTACAGGGGAACATAGTGAGAAACGGCTTGACTTCACGGCAAGCTATTACAGAACCGGGACGGGGTTTGTAGGCTTTAAATCCAAGAAACTCGTTATATATGACGAGAATTTCGACAGAACAGGTGAGGTGGATTTAAGTAAATTTATTGCAGAGCTGAATGCGTCAGGGGAATCTCTATTAATATATAATGGCAGTAATATTACTATGGATACAGAGGGCAATATCGGGATAGTGAGCAATATGAATACACTCTATATGGTTGACGCGAACGGAATGCTGCTTTCAAGGACGGAGTGTCCTGATAATATGAGCAGTATAGAAATGGTATTTGTTACCAATGCAGGAAGCTGGTATATTGTGTGTGGTGGTATGAATTATGGTGACACAGTATTCTACCCTGTGGATATAAAAAGTGGCACACTCGGTGATGGGATGGAAGATATACTGTATGGTGATAACAATACAGTGGTAGATATATGTCCGGTGGATGCGGATGATTTTTATATTTTTTCCCGAAATTATGTGTATAGATATATTTCGGAAAGCGCAACTTCCGAAGAACTGTGTTGTCTCAGAGATTATGGTGTGGAGATAGACAGCCAGGGAATGGGTGTTGGAAGTGGATTCGGGATGTTTGCAGATAATATGCCGGGTATTATAAATTACACCGGCAGTCAGACGGATGGGGATGCGGATGTAAGGAATATAGAGCTTGTCACATTTGTTAAGACAGAGGGAAAGGCTGCACAGAGGACGGAGCTTGTCGCAGCAACAATATCTGAGCCTTCCTTTAAAGAACGTGAGGCGGTCATGCGGTTTAACAAGTATAATCCCGATTACTATATCACTTTCAAGACATATTTGGATGAGGACTATCACACGGATGATAGAAAGGAGAAAGTCAGACTTGCACAGCAGAGCTTTAACAATGACCTTGTGAGTGGTAAGGGGGCGGACATATATTTTTCGTCCTATGGAGAACTTGATTTTGAGAATCTTGGAGAGAAAGGTGCGCTTGCGGATTTATATGAATTTATAGACGCAGACAGCGATATAAGCAGGGATGATTTTGTGCAGAGTATCCTTAAGGCTATGGAATATAAAGGAAAGCTGTATGCTGTGTCACCTGATTTCAGCCTTAATACAATAGTTGGGAAAAAATCACTTCTGGGGCAGTATGATAAGTGGGATTACAATGCTGTGTATGAGCTTGCAAAGAGCCACCCGGATGCAATACTTTTTGCGAACAGTAATCAGGAGAAAAATCTTGACAAATTTATGGCATATTCACTGGATATGTTCTATAACAGTGACACTGCAGAGTGCAGCTTTGACTCAGAGCAGTTTATAAAGCTGCTTGAACTGGCAAAGGACAGTGACACGGAATATGATAATAGCGCCGATATCGGAGAGCTTCTCACGGATGAAAAGGTACTTTTGTGTGAGGCACCGATAATGTCCTGGGAGGCAATACAGTGTCTGCCATATTATTTTGATGAGGATATAAGTTATGTCGGATATCCATCGAACGCTGAGAGTGGAACGGTACTCAGATATTATTATCAGTGGGCTGTCAGCGGGCAATCACAGCACAAGGATGGTGCATGGCAGTTTATAAAGAGCCTTTTTGACGATGAGTATCAGAAGAGCTGCTTTTATTTTCCTGTGATGAGGTCAAGCTTTGATGATGTGATAACTGAGGCGATGAATTTTAATGAAAGGCATAGTGTAGGTCTTACAAGTGGTGTTAGTGTAAATGTGCATGCCATGACCCAGGAGGAAGCAGATGAGCTTCGCCAGCTTGTCGACAATGCAACACTTGTGTACAAGCCCTATGATACAGTGAAGAGCATAATAAAGGAGGAGGCAAAATATCTCTTTGACGGAGTGCGCAGTGCGGAGGAGACCGCGGCGATAATACAGGACAGGGTGAAGCTCTACCTTGAGGAGAACAACTAGGCTGGGACAGGGGTCTGACACCGGCGTCCCACGCTTGGGACACCGGTGTCAGACCCCTGTCCCAATTTTGCGTATTGTTTTTTTGAAAAAAATATTCTATACTGGATTTCCGGCGGCGTAAGCCGAATACATTATTTGGTAAAGGGAGAAATTCAGAGATGAGCAGTGAAGTAAAAAAGGTGAGCAGGGATTTGACGAGCGGGCCTTTGGCAAAGCAGATTCTGGTATTCAGTATACCACTTGTACTGTCTAACCTATTGCAGGTGCTCTTTAATATGTCGGATATTGCGGTGGTTGGGCAGTTCGCGGGCTCACATGCGCTGGGAAGTGTAGGGTCGACAACCACGCTGGTAACGCTGTTTACCACATTCTTGATAGGTGTGTCGGGCGGTGTGAATGTAATGACGGCGCAGTATATAGGTGCTAAGAAGGACAAGGATGTACGCGAGGTTGTCCATTCGGCTGCGTGGATGTGCGCGCTCATGGGGGTGATACTGCTTCTGTTCGGACAGGTGTTCTCAAAGCTTATCCTTGAAGTTATGAAGACCAAGGAAGAGCTTATAGACGGAGCGGCATTGTATCTTAGAATATATTTTCTTGGAATGCCTGCACTTGGAATATACAATTTCGGTAATGCGGTATTTTCGGCTATCGGAGATACCAAGAAGCCTGTGTATATACTGGCATTTTCGGGTGTTGTGAATATTCTGCTCAATCTGTTTTTTGTCATAGTGTGCAAGCTTTCGGTTGCGGGAGTTGCCATCGCCAGCGTCACATCGCAGTACATGTCGGCGGTGCTCATAATGTGGGCGCTTATGAAGGCGGATGAGAGAATACGTTTTTCACCAAAGTATCTTAAATTCTATCCGGACAAGGTAAAGGACCTTTTCAAGCTGGGCTTTCCGGCGGGAATACAGAATGCGATATTCCAGTTTGCCAACCTTTTTGTTCAGGTCGGCGTCAATTCGTTTGATGCGGTCATTGTCGAGGGAAATTCGGCGGCAACCAACGCGGACGCGCTTGTATATGATGTCATGGCGGCATTCTACACAGCCTGCGCAAGCTTCATGGGACAGAACTATGGGGCAAGAAACAAAAAGAGAGTGCGCAACAGCTACATCATAAGTCTTGCCTATTCCTTCGGAATTGGAATGGCAATGGGAATCACGCTCAACATATTGGGACGTCCTTTCCTGTCGCTTTTTACAAAGGACGCTGCCGTTATAGACGCGGGTATGCTGCGTCTTAACATTATGAGCATATCCTATGGCTTCTCAGCTTTCATGGACTGTACAATAGCAGCCTCAAGAGGACTTGGAAAGACGGTTGTTCCAACCTACATAGTAATAATGGGTTCATGCGTGTTCAGAGTGATATGGATATACACGGTATTTGCGTACTTTAAGACGGTTCCGTCACTTTACATATTGTATATATGTTCGTGGACGCTCACGGCGATTGCGGAGTTCATATACTTTATGAGGATTTATAAGGAGCATATAAAGGTACTGTAAATGGTGGAAGCTCTATACAGAAGTCGTTGATTGTTGCGGTGAATAATTTACTATATAATTGAATTTTTTTAATAAAAATGAGAATACTTGATTTTGGTGAGTGCATATGCTATACTGACAGTAGCAAAAATGAGATGAAAATGTAAGCACCATAACAAAACCCCACAAGGTCGCAACTTGTGGGGTTTTTTTCTATTTCTTCAACACAAATTTTCCGACAAGCTGCTGCAAGGTATCTGCCTGAGCCGACAGCTCCTCGCTTGTAGCGGATGTTTCCTGCGCTGCTGAGGAATTGGACTGGACAACCTCTGCAATCTGGTTGACACCTTCGTTTGCCTCATCCATAGCCTTTGACTGCGTGTCCGAAGCTTCGCTCAGCGCTCTTGATGTCTCTGCGATGGACTGGATTCCGTCTATTACGGAAGTGAGAGCTTCCTCTGCGTTATGTGCAGCGCGGTTACCGTCATCAATCTCCTTGAGAGCACCCTCTATAAGTTCGCGTGTGTCCACAGCGGACTTGGCGCTCTGCTCTGCAAGCTGGCGGATCTCGTCTGCGACTACGGCAAAACCACGGCCTGCGTCTCCTGCTCTTGCTGCTTCAATTGAGGCGTTGAGTGAGAGAAGGTTGGTCTGGCTTGCGATGTCCTCTATGTTGGCTGTGATATTCTCAATCTTTCTTGATGTCTCTGTTATGCGGACCATAGCCTCGGACAGCTTCTGCATCTGAACCCTGCTGTCATCAGCTTGTCTGGCATAATCAACCGCCTGCTTATGGGCTTCTTCAAGATTCTTGGCTGATTTATCAGCTTCCTCAGTGATATTTGTGATAGTCGATGTGAGCTCTTCGATAGCTCCTGCCTGCTCTGTGGCACCCTCTGCAAGGGACTGGGCGGACTGCGCAAGATTGTCGGAGCCGGCGGCTACCTGCTTGGAAGCCTCATCCACCTGTGTGAGTGTGTCTATCATCTGGTGCTTAAGCTTCTGCATGGATGTGAGCATGATAGAAAACTTACCAACGTACTTGTCATGGCAGCCTGATGTCGCTATAAAGTTGCCCTCAGCCATTTCTCCGAGCACATAACCGATATCGGATATGAGTGTGTTAAGCTCTTCAGCCATGTATTTTGAATCGGTTAACATCTCTGCAATCTCGTCATCGTAGTTACTCTCAGGGAATGGACTGTCTAAGTCGCCTTCGGCAAGCAGCTTAAGACGCTTGGCTGTATCTGCAAGAGTAGATTCGATTTCATTGGCAAACTTATTGCTCACTTTGTTTGACTGTAATCTTGTGGCAACTATGAGGAATAATATTATTGCGATACATACATATTCTATAATATTGAGCTGACGCTTATTTGCATTGCCCTTTGTAACATAGCAGTCCATGAGCTGCTTCATATAATCGTAAACGGTATCATACGCGGGAGTAAGCTTATTTATTTCAAGACGCTGGGCGTTGTTGCTTGCGTTTACATCGGAGGTTGCTCCCTGTCTTATAATCTCGTCGGACAGTGACCAGTAATCATCTATGACACTGCTTATATTGTCGCATATCTTTTTTGCTTCCGAATAATCGCACTGCTCAACTATTGAATTGAAATAAGCTGTAAAATTATCTCTTTTTTCAAAATAAATTTCCTGCTGTTCGCTGATTGAACCGGCATCAAGATAACCGATAACAGCGCGCAGGGCACTTCTCGAATCGGCGAATACAGTCATCGCCTTGCCTATGTCACCCTGAATAAATCCATAGGACTTTAGAGAGTGGTTGAACTGCATGCTGGTAAATACAATTAAAATAATGGCAAGCACAATGGATATGCTTGTGATGTTGGTGATAAGATTGAATCTCTTTCTTAGCCGGGCGTGAATACGCTGGCTGTCATTTGTGTTTTTTCTTTCCTCCATTTAAAAATACCTTTCCTTTCGTCATAAATAAATTGTGCCAAGCCGGTCAACACGGCTTGAATTTTTTGTAACACCCTGTCATTAGGATAGCATTTTTTGTTGAAAAATGGAAATAATATTTTGAAAATTTTGCGAAAAAAGTTATAAAATATTATAATTTAGTCAAAACATATACAAAAATATCTGCAATGTATTTTATTATTGCCGTTGACAGGAAAATGAGCAACAGATGGGCATAAGTTGAACAAAAATGCTTTGACAATATGGCGCTATGGCTTTAAAATGACTGTAGGTGAAACAATTTATATAGTTGTTTTCCGAACGTTTTTTAATCTAAGAGAGCGAAAGCGGAACAGGAGAGGTAATATGAAATTTTTTATTGACACAGCGAAGGTTGAAGACATTAAGAAAGCAAATGACATGGGGGTTATTTGCGGAGTTACAACTAATCCATCTTTGATTGCAAAAGAGGGCAGGGATTTTAATGAGGTTATCAAGGAGATTGCATCAATTGTTGATGGACCGATAAGCGGTGAAGTTAAGGCTACAACTCAGGACGCTGAGGGCATGATTAAGGAAGGAAGAGAGATTGCAGCTATCCATCCTAACATGGTTGTCAAGATTCCTATGACTGTTGAAGGACTCAAGGCTACCAAGGTTCTCGCTTCAGAGGGTATCAAGGTTAATGTTACACTTATCTTCTCAGCTAATCAGGCGCTTCTTGCAGCGAGAGCGGGTGCAGCTTATGTTTCCCCATTCCTTGGAAGACTTGATGACATATCGCAGCCGGGCATTGAGCTTATCCGTACAATCTCAGATATTTTCATGAATTATCCTGAGATTGAGACAGAGATTATTGCAGCCAGCGTCCGCAACCCAATCCATGTAACAGACTGTGCACTTGCAGGAGCTGATATTGCAACTGTTCCTTATTCGGTAATCGAGCAGATGACTAAGCATCCACTCACAACAGCAGGTATTGATAAGTTCGTTAAGGATTATGAAGCTGTATTTGGAAAGCAGAACTAATATCTTATAAAAAGGAGATTTTTATCTATGCGTGACAATGTAGAAAATATGTCCGTGAATGCCATCCGTGTTCTTGCGGCTGACGCTGTTCAGAAGGCTAATTCAGGACATCCGGGACTTCCACTTGGCTCAGCAGCTATGGCTTATGAGCTCTGGGCTAATCACATGAATCACAATCCGGCAGATCCTAAGTGGTTCAACAGGGACAGATTCATATTATCGGGTGGACATGGTTCTACTCTTTTATACTCACTTCTCCATCTTTTTGGATATGGTCTTAAAAAGGAAGATTTGGCTCAGTTCCGCCAGTGGGGTTCACTCACACCGGGTCATCCTGAATATGGTCATACAGTAGGCGTTGAGGCTACGACAGGACCTCTTGGAGCAGGTATGGGCATGGCTGTCGGTATGGCTGTGGCAGAGGCACATCTTGCCGCTGTATTCAACAAGGAGAATTACCCGGTTGTCGACCATTATACTTATGTTCTCGGCGGTGATGGATGTATGATGGAGGGAATTTCTTCTGAGGCATTCTCACTTGCGGGAACACTTGGACTTAGCAAGCTGATTGTTCTCTATGATTCCAATAAGATTTCCATAGAGGGTGGTACGGACATAGCATTTACCGAGGACGTCAAGAAGCGTTTCGAGGCATTCGGTTTCCAGACACTTGTTGTCGAGGACGGTAATAATATCGAAGAGATTGGAAAGGCTATCGAGGAGGCTAAGGCTGATAAGACAAGACCTACCATGATTACAGTTAAGACCAAGATTGGGTACGGCTGTCCGGCAAAGGAAGGCAAGGCATCAGCTCACGGTGAGCCTCTTGGAGCAGACAATGTAGCTGCACTTAAGGAGAACCTTGGCTGGCCTTCACAGGAGCCTTTCTATGTACCGGACGAGGTATACGCTAACTATAAGGAGAAGGCGAAGAAGGGCGCTGAGGCTGAGGAAGCTTGGAATAAGCTTTTTGCCGACTATTGTAAGGCATACCCTGAGATGAAGAAGCTCTGGGACGAGTATTTCGATGAGAATGCTGCCGAGAAGGTTCTCGACGATGAGAACTTCTGGAGCTATGAGGACAAGCCACAGGCTACACGTAACCTCTCAGGCGTACAGATTAACAAGCTTAAGAATATGCTTCCTAACCTTATGGGCGGTTCTGCAGACCTTGCACCATCTACCAAGACATATATGTCTGATATGGGAGATTTCTCCAAGGACAACTATGCCGGAAGAAATATGCATTTCGGCGTAAGAGAGCTTGCGATGACAGCTATCGGCAATGGTATGATGCTCCACGGCGGACTTCATGCATTTGTCTCAACATTCTTCGTATTCAGCGATTATGTTAAGCCTATGGCAAGACTTTCAGCTATCATGGGAGTGCCTCTTACATTCGTTCTCACACATGACAGTATCGGTGTCGGGGAGGATGGACCTACACATGAACCTATCGAGCAGCTTGCAATGCTTCGTTCACTTCCTAATTTCACAGTGTACAGACCTTGTGACGCTACAGAGACAGCAGCAGCATGGGCTTACGCGGTGACATCCAAGAAGACACCTACAGCTCTTGTACTCACAAGACAGAATCTTCCTCAGATGGCAGGTTCATCTAAGGAAGCATTAAAGGGAGCTTATGTTATAGCAGATTCCGCTAAGAGCGTACCTGATGCTATTCTTATCGCTTCGGGTTCTGAGGTATCACTTGCTGTCGATGCTAAGGCAGAGCTTATTAAGGATGGCATTGATGTAAGAGTTGTTTCCATGCCTTCTATGGATGTGTTCGAGCAGCAGAGCGATGAGTATAAGGAGTCCGTACTTCCTAAGAGCGTGAGAAAGAGAGTTGCCATCGAGGCACTTTCAGACTTCGGCTGGGGCAAGTATGTGGGACTTGACGGAGCTTATGTCACAATGCATGGCTTCGGCGCAAGTGCTCCTGCGGCTACACTCTTCAAGGAGTTCGGCTTCACAGTTGAGAATGTTGTCAAGACTGTTAAGGGACTCTAAAATTTAAGAATTTTTTGATTTTCAAATGGAAATTATATGAGTATAATTATGGCAGGGAGCGATGTTTGGCTCCCTGCCTGTTATTTTGTTTATGCATAAAAAGGGTTTTGGCAAAACATAGGACATTCTGTATGCAGGCTTAGAGAATATTATAAAAGGGGAAATGAAAATGAAAGAGAACAAAAAACATATAATATTGGTATTGGGACTTGCGGCGGTGATAGCTGTTGCTGCGGCGGTTCTTACCTGCGTGCTCCTCATGCCTAAGCTCATGCTTGGCAGGAGACTTAATGAGATTCTTAAGGACACCTATACATATAGCGCGGAGGCTTCGGTTGCGGGTGTTGATATGGGAATACTGGGTGATGAGTTCGAGGGAAGTATTACCGGAAGCAGGAGCAATGATGTTATATACGGCAACATATCGTATAATGGTTTTGAGTGCCTTGAAATATATGTTGAAAATGATGGAAAAGTCATGCTCAACATTGAAAAGCTTTTTGAAAGTGCGGTAAATAAGGCGGAGGAGAAGACCGGACTTCCGCTTGATTTTATAAGGAATAAGCTGACAGACCTCACGATATCGTCTAGCCAGATTGAGGATATAACCGGGGAAAAATTCGTGACGATGGCTGATGCGGGCGTGACACATAACACACTTGAGGAGTTCGTACAGGCAGTGAAGCTTTTGTCCTCATTTAAACAGATTAAAGCAGAGGATATGACTGCGGAATATAAGCTTCTCGGTGATGACGCAAGATACTTTATGCTTGAGTTAAAGGATGGAATGACGAAGTTGTACATCGGAGTTCCGAAGGATAAGAATGACAAGACCACATCCTTTGTTGTTGAGTATAACGTAGACGGCAACGCTGGTGGAGCAGAGATAGTGTGGAAGATTAAGTTTGACTATGAGCTTGCTGAGGTTGGGGACATCGAAGTGCCGCAGGAGACATTGTCAAAGGATACGATTGAGCTGATTAAGAAAATATATGGGTATCTGAATTAAAATGTTGGACAGGGTGCCCGGCGTGCTGGGACAGGGGTCTGGTCCCTGTGTCCCAA
>JBNMLM010000086.1:0-10340 GCA_050874845.1 Eubacteriales bacterium
GAGGTAACGGCATTCGTGGGAAACGGCGTCGCTAAGCTCATAGAGCGCGCGGTTGTGCCGGGAACGGATAAGGAGCTTTTCGACAAGGTATTTGCGGAGTTTAAAAAGCATTATGCAGTCCATAACCTTGACCACACAAGACCATATCCGGGAATTGTTGATATGCTCACCAGACTTAAGGAGCAGGGGTATAAGGTTGCAGTTGTGTCGAACAAGCTTCAGAGCGCAACACAGAGCCTATGTGAGCATTTCTTCGGTGAGCTGGTTCCCCTTGCGGTCGGCGATAATCCCAACATGGCAAAGAAGCCGGAGGCGGATATGGTGAACGAAGCGCTGTACCGGCTTAACAGAAGCCGCGCAAATGCAGTTTATGTTGGGGATTCTGAGGTCGATATTGAGACCGCGAAAAATTCTGGGATGAAGCTTATTATGGTTGAGTGGGGCTTCAGGAAACGCGCGGACATGGAAAAGCTGGGAGCCGGATGTTTTATTGATAAGCCGGAGAAGATATTTGACGTTCTGAATGTTGCGCCGGAACATTCAGAGCGTGCAGAGGCGGATAACAATATTCTGCAATTGTTAAGGGATGAAAAAGATATACAACTATCAGGAGGTCTATACCATGAGCTTCAGGTTAGAATGACCTACAATTCAAATCATATTGAAGGAAGTAAGCTTTCAGAGGCTCAGACAAGATTGATTTTTGAAACGAATACAATTGATATGGGGGATGGGATTCCTGTTGATGATATTCTTGAGACAGTTCACCATTTCAGGGCAATAGATTACTGCATTGACATTGCAGAGGAAGAGCTGACCGAAGAAATTATAAAAAAACTTCATTACATTATTAAGCATGATACAAAGGATTCCACACTCTCTTGGTTCGCAGTAGGTGATTATAAAAAACGTGCCAATATGGTTGGCGGGAGAGAAACATCGAAGCCATCACAGGTTCCGGAGCATATGAGGGCATTACTGGAAAAATACAATGCAAAGGATAATGTGACGATTGAAGATATTATTGAGTTTCACGCAAAATTTGAGTATATTCATCCATTCCAGGACGGTAACGGAAGAGTCGGCAGACTGATTGCGCTAAAAGAATGTCTTAAAAACAATATAATTCCTTTTATTATTGAGGATAGTAAGAAGGGCTTTTATTACAGAGGACTTTCGGAGTGGAGAAATGAAAAGGGCTGGCTTGTGGATACTTGTCTGGATGGGCAGGATACATTTATCAGATTACTTGATATGTTGGAGATTCCACATAACTAATGGGGCATGAGAAAAAGGTAACAGAAGAAAGGAAACATAACAATGAAAATATATATAGATTTCGACGACGTATTATGTGAGACAGCAAAAAACTTTACGAAAATTGCGAAGGAACTGTTCGGAAAGGATGTGCCTTACCGTGAGGTTCAGTTCTTTAACCTGAAAAAAACGTTCGATTTAAGCGATGAACAGTATGAGGAATTGATGAGAGTAGGACACCTTCCAGAACAATTGTTAAATTATGAGGAGACGCCAGGTGCTTCACAGACGATTAATAAGTGGGTCGACGAAGGACATGAGGTGTTCATCATCACAGGCAGACCCTTTAATTCCTACGAACCATCGCGAAGATGGCTTGATGAGCATGGGCTTGAGAGGGTTCCGTTGTATTGCGTTGACAAGTATGGACGTGAAAAGTGCGAACAGACCTATGCGTTCAATATGACCTTGGAGCAGTTGTACAGCATGACATTTGATTTTGCAATAGAGGATTCACCGGCTGCCTTTGAGCATGTCATGCACTTTGAAGGGTGTAAGGTGGCAGTGTTTAACCGCCCATGGAATATACATGCGGAGCTTCCGAATGGCAATTTTGTGAGATGTGAGGGGTGGAATGAGATAGACAGATTGTTTGAGGAGTGTTCCAGGTAAAAGATATATAGCAGGAAATCAGTTATGGTTTCCTGCTTTTGCATTTTATAGAAATATGACACACAGTTGTCATGTTTTATATGGTAATATTGTTTTTGTAAAATGACAAGTGTAAAAGGAGAAGCTAGGAGCAAGATTGTAAATGCCTGCACCAATATTTCAGGCAATGCTTGCTATATGAGAGGGGATAAGTTATGAAGATTGACCGGCAGTTGGGAATTTTATCCATGTTATTACAGCGGGAAAATATAACGGCTTCGTATCTGTCGCAGATGTTTGAGGTGTCCACGCGAACCATTAACAGGGATATCGAAGATTTATGCAAGGCGGGCATACCCGTTGTTACAAGGCAGGGTGTGGGCGGCGGAATTTCAATCATGGATGGCTACAAAATCGACAGGACAATGTTGACGCGCGATGAGATGCAGGATATCCTTGCCGGGCTTCGAAGCCTTGACAGTGTGAATGGCACCAACAGATACGGACAGTTGATGGAAAAGCTGTCGATAGGCTCCTCTGATTTTATGGTGGGAAACCAGTCGGTGTTGATTGATTTATCCTCATGGTATAAGAGGTCGCTAGCCCCGAAAATTGAACTGATAAGAAGGGCGATAGAACAGAGAAGGCTGCTTGAATTTCTCTATTATGCTCCGAAGGGCGAGTCTGCGCGCACGATTGAGCCGTATTATCTCATATTCCGGTGGTCAAGCTGGTATGTGTGGGGCTGGTGCAAGGACAGGAAGGATTTCCGCCTTTTCAAACTGAACCGCATGGAAAATGTCCGGATATCGAATGAGAATTTTTCGGAGCGGGAGGCGCCTCTGCCGGATTTGCGGGATGAAAGAGTATTCCCTGGCGGTATCAGGGTAAAAGCCCTGTTTGAACAGGATTGCAAATGGAGACTGGTGGAGGAGTTCGGACCGAATTGCTTTGAAGAGCAAAAGGACGGAAGGCTCCTGTTTCGTGCGGACTACACGGATAAGGAAAATCTGCTCACATGGCTTCTTACATTCCGGGATAAGGCAGAACTGCTTGAGCCGGAGGAGTTAAGGGGCGAATTGCGACAGAGTATTTTGCAAATGAAAAATAAGTATGAAAAAGACAACTGAGGAGGAGATATGTATGGATTCAAGATGTGGTATTTTATGCGGTAAATGTAGCTGGAAGAAGAAAGGAAAATGCTGTGGCTGTGTCAATATTGACAATCCTTTTTGGGGAACCTGCCCGGTAAAAAATTGCTGTGAGAGCAGAAAATTGGAGCACTGCGGAGCGTGCGGTGAATTTCCGTGCACACAGCTTAAGGAGTACGCATACGCCGAGAAGGAAGGAGACTGCGGGGTAAGGCTTGACCAGTGCAAAATATGGTCTGCCCAGAAAGCGATGCGATATGTCTGGATAGACGATTTTTTGATGAAAAAAGCCGGCGTGACAAAGCTTCCACCGCAGTGGAACTGGATTCGCTATGCGGTGGGCGGGAAGATGTTTGCCGCAGTGTGCCTTGGAAATGACAATAAACCTGTCCATATAACCCTGAAACTGGAACCGGAGGAGGGACGCTTCCTGCGTGAACAGTACGATGATATCATTCCGGGATATTACATGAATAAACAACACTGGAACTCTGTCAATCCGAACGGCAAGGTGGAGGATGAGTTGTTGAAGGATTTGCTGGAAAAATCCTATAATCTGGTGCTTGGAGGCTTCAGCAGGAAGAAACAGCAGGAGATTCTGGAAGGTGAAGGGGATTAAACTGTCATCAGACACCCTATTAAAAAAGGCATGAAAATTCATAATTGAGAAAGGCTGCATTTCGCGATATAATGTTGAATGTGGCAGAGGTATTTTTGGCGGTAAATCGGATTTGTAGGGGGAAAAGACAATGACAATAGAACCGATAATTATAAAGGATAAACTAGGAAGAAATGTATTATTAAGAGCGGCAATGCCGGAAGATTCGCCGGATTTGATAAAGTATCTTAAAGCTACGAGCGGAGAAACCCCTTATTTAATAAGAGAACCTGATGAGATTACAATAACATTGGAAAAAGAAGAAGCCTTTATTCAGGCTAAGCTTGATTCTGAACGTGAACTAATGCTTTTAGCATTTGTTGATGGAAAACATGTCGGAAATTGCTCACTTATGAGTGTGGCAGCATATAAAAGATATAAACATCGTTGCGAGCTGGCGATTGCCCTATATAAGGAGTATTGTGGCTGCGGGATTGGAAAGGCTATGCTGGAAACAGTATTAGACGTTGCAGCTAAGCTTGGATATGAGCAAGCCGAACTGGAAGTGGTAGCCGGAAACGAGAGCGCAATTTCGCTATATGAAAAGCTTGGTTTTCAAAAATACGGCACTTTTCCGGATAATATGAAATATCCGGATGGCTTATATCGCGATGCATATTGGATGATGAAAAAACTTTAGAAAAATAAATTTGCGGGGTATGTATATGCAGAAGCCGGAGATAAGAGAACTTGACTATAATACCATGAAAGGGCAATCGTATAGTGCCCAAATCCATTCAGATAAATTCCTTTCAATGGAGCCTGGAAGCGGAGGATTTGCAGTTGAGTGGGTAGATAGTGATGAGGAGTTGAGAATGTCAATCACGGATGAAATTCTTTCGGACTGGCTTGAAAACCCTGTTGCGTATGGGGCATATATGGACGGTGAGCTTGTTGGGTTCGTGGAGGGCTTTTTGGAAAAATGGAATAACCGCTTTAGAATCAGCAATATTTGTGTTTTCAACATGGATAGACGCAACTGTGGAATAGGGCAGGCATTGATTGAGCGTATTTTCACGGAAGCCATAGCGAGCGGGGCGCGAATGATTGTGTTAGAGACTCAGAGCTATAACTCAAAAGCTATATCATTTTATATGAAAAATGGTTTTGAAATAATCGGTTTTGACAGGTATGCGTACTCAAATAATGGACCACAAGAGCACAATATGAGAATTGAGATGGGAAGAATGATATAGGGAGATATAAATATGATGAATGTGACAATAAATCCACTTGAAGGAATATCTATTGATAATAAAAAAGTTAATTTTGGCATGAGCAGAGCGGAAGTGGCTTCGATACTTGGCAGGGCTGAATGTGAGAATGGGAACAGACAGCTATATTTCGACGGTGAGCTTGCCATCGATTACGATGGGAAGGAGACGGTTGAATTTATGGAATTTAGCGGAGGACCGGAAGGGACATTGCAGCCTTATATATGTGGAGTATCCGCCTTTGAAAGCAATGCGGAAGAACTGATTGAGCTTTTGAAGTCTAATAATGCCGGTGAGATTATCGACAACGAAGATGGTTTTGCATATTGTTTTGACAGAATCAGTGTCGGAGTGACCAGAACATCAACTCCGGAAAGTGTACAGCAGGATATAGAGGATATGAAGGCTGATGGAGTGTTTGACCAAAATTATGTGGATGAAGAATTGAAAAACGCAAATCACTGGGCAACTGTAGGACTGGGAAGGGCAGGTTATTATAAATAATGTGCATTAAAAACGAGATTGTGCAACCGTGGGGCTTGGAATAATAGATTATTATAATCAGGGAAGGTGGCAAGCATGAAATGTGCATTGGCGGCAATGGGCTTTATAGATGGTGACATACAGTATAATAAGAGTATTATAATTGATACAATGAAAAAGTGCTCAGATACAGCGGACGTTGTCATATTTGGAGAAGCCTTTCTGCAGGGCTTTTATTGTGCTGATTTTAATGTGGAGCATGATGAAAAGATTGCACTCCGCCGAAATGATTTGATAATAACCGAAATATGCTCAGCCGCGGAAGAATATAAGATTGCTGTTTCCTTCGGCTTTATAGAGAAGGAAGGGGGCTTATTTTACAGCTCACAGATTACGATAGACCAGGCTGGGAATGTGATTGATTTATATAGAAGAGTATCTCCGGGCTGGAAGGAGAGCTTTGCGGGAGAGTATTACCGTGAGGGGGAAGAATTTCATTCGTTTTCATTCCTTGACAGGAAGGTTGTTGTAGGTCTGTGCGGGGATTTATGGTTCGATAGCAATATAGACAGGATAAACAAGCTGCACCCGGACATTGTTTTCTGGCCTGTATATACCGATTTCAATGAACATGAGTGGAATACCTCAGAAAAGCATGAGTATGCCGCGCAGGCTGGCAGAATCGATAGCAAGGTATTATATGTCAATTCGCTATGCAGGGACAGGGAAGCAGATGACATTGCAAAGGGAGGAGCGGCATTGTTTGTCGGTGGAAGCATTGAAGCTGAGATTCCATCAGGACAGGAAGGGATTCTTGTGGTTGAGGTGTAGGAGCTCCACCCATTGACATCTTGCCCCAATCGTATTAAAATTATGAATAATTGACCATAAACACGTAAAGCAAAAGAAAGGATAAGTATGAAAAAGATAATTGAGCTTTTAAATGACGAGCTTAAGGCTGCATTTTCGGCATGCGGCTATGATGAGAAGTATGCCAAGGTTGTTGTATCCAACAGACCGGACTTATGCCAGTACCAGTGTAACGGCTGTATGGCGGCAGCCAAGGAATACAAGAAGGCACCTGCAATCATTGCGGGTGAGGTAGTGGAAAAGCTTGCGGCGAGCAGCACATTTTCCAAGGTAGAGGCAGTCAATCCGGGATTCATCAACATGAATCTCTCAGGACAGTTCATCGCCGATTATGTAAAAGAGATGGGAAGCCATGAGAAGTTCGGCTGTGATGAGACTAAGAAGAACAAGACAATCATGCTTGACTACGGCGGAGCCAATGTAGCGAAGCCTTTACATGTAGGACATCTTCGTCCGGCTATCATCGGAGAGAGCCTTAAGAGAATATGCGCATACAACGGGTATGACACAGTCGGCGATGTTCACCTTGGCGACTGGGGACTTCAGATGGGACTTATTATAATGGAGCTTAAGAACAGAAAGCCTGAGCTTCCTTATTTTGATGAGAGCTTCACGGGTGAGTACCCGGCGGAGGCACCTTTCACACTTGCAGAGCTTGAGGACATATATCCATGTGCGAGCAAGAAGTCCAAGGAGGACGCTGAGTTTGCTGAGGCAGCACATCAGGCTACCGTTATGCTCCAGAGAGGACACAGAGGCTACACTGCAATCTGGAAGCATATAATGAATATCTCCATAGCAGACCTCAAGAGAAACTATGACAATCTCAATGTGAGCTTCGATGTATGGAAGGGTGAGTCCGATGCAAAGCCTTATATAGAGGATATGTTGAAGAACTTTGTGGACAAGGGCTACGCATACGAGAGCCAGGGTGCATTGGTAATCGATGTCGCGCAGGCTGATGATAAGAAGGAGATTCCTCCATGTATCGTCAGAAAATCCGACGGTGCGGCTCTTTATGCCACAACCGACCTTGCCACAATGATAGAGAGAGAGAAGCTCTATCATCCGTTTAAGTATATATATACAACTGATAAGCGTCAGGAGATGCATTTCACACAGATTTTCAGGGCTGCCAAAAAGACAGGCATTGTTCCAGAGGACACAGAGATGAATTTCTTAGGCTTTGGTACGATGAACGGCAAGGACGGAAAGCCGTTTAAGACAAGAAACGGAGACCTTTTAAGACTTGAGTATCTTATAAAGGATGTTGAGGACGCTGTATACAACAAGATTAAGGAGAACCGCGATGTCGCAGATGATGAGGCGCGCGCTACAGCTAAGGTCGTAGGCCTTGCGGCAATCAAGTACGGCGACCTCTCCAATCAGGCGTCCAAGGACTATATATTTGATATAGACAGATTCACTTCATTTGAGGGAGATACAGGTCCTTATGTTCTCTACACAATTGTCCGTATCAAGTCTATTTTAAACAAGTATGAGCAGACCTACGGAGCACAGAGCCTTTCTGTTGCAGACAGAATGAAGGATTTTGTCGCACCGGAGGGAGCAAGTGAGACAGACCTTTGCCTGCTTCTTACTAAGTTTTCTGAGGTTATAGAGAGCGCCTACGCAGAGCTTGCACCTCACAAGATATGTAAGTTCATCTACGATGTGGCGAATGTGTTTAACAGCTTCTACCATGACACCAAGATTCTTTCTGAGGAGGATGAGAAGAAGCGCAACAGCTACATTGCACTCATAACACTCACTAAGAGCATACTTGAGACATGCACAGACCTTCTCGCGATAAAGGTTCCGGACAGAATGTAAGGTGAGGATTATATGGCAAAAAATCAATCAAAGGATATGACGGTTGGAAATCCGTTTCAGATTATTTTATTTTTTGCGATACCGGTTCTTATAGGAAATGTGTTCCAGCAGCTTTACAGCATGGTGGACACGATTATTGTAGGTCAGAGCCTTGGAACAGAGGCTCTTGCCGCGTTAGGTTCTACCGGGTCGCTGAATTTCCTTGTGAATGGTTTCTCCACGGGAATAGCCGGAGGCTTTGCTGTTCTTCCGGCGCAGTTCTTTGGCGCGAAGGATGAGAAAAGACTTAAGAAAAGTGTCGGACAGGCGATATTGCTCTGCCTGTTCTTCACGGTTTTACTCACAGCACTTTCAGTTATATTTACCAGACCGGTGCTTGTGCTTATGAAGACACCGGCGAACATCATTGACATGGCTGATGTGTATATCAAGACGATTTTCTGGGGAATATGCGCGACCATCCTCTACAATATGTGTTCCTGTGTGATAAGGGCATTAGGAGACAGCAAGACGCCGCTGTATTTTCTTATTCTTGCCTCATTTTTGAATATCGGACTTGACCTTTTATTCATTATTGTATTTAAGTGGGGTGTGTTCGGTGCCGCTTTTGCGACAGTGTTCTCACAGGGAGTTTCGGGAATACTCTGCGTCATATATGCATTGAAGAAATACAGCATACTGCACTTGTCGAGGGAGGACTTTAAGCCGGATTTTTCCATGATGGGAAAACATCTTGCGATAGGTCTCCCGATGGCGTTCCAGTTTTCGATAACAGCTATAGGAACCATAGTGCTCCAGAGCGCACTTAACACCTTCGGTTCCGATAAGATTGCGGCATACACTGCGGGCTGTAAGGTTGAGCAGCTTGTCACACAGATTGGTCCGGCTATCGGCGTCACGATGGCTAACTATGCAGGTCAGAATCTTGGTGCAGGACGGCTTGACAGAATCAAGAAGGGTGTCACAAGCTGTACAATAATGACAATTTCACTCGCAGTCATATCGGCGATAGCCCTGTACTTCGGTGCAGAGTGGTTGTCAGGACTCTTCATTTCGGGAGACCAGCCGGAGGTTGTAGCTTCAGCAGTCGAGTATGTGAATACAATATGTGTATTCTTCCCGATTCTATATATGATTTTCGTGTACAGGAATGTGCTTCAGGGAGTCGGAAGAAGCCTTATGCCTCTTATGGCAGGAGTTTTTGAGCTTATAGCAAGATGTGTTGTATCGTTTACACTTCCTCAGAAGATGGGATATGTGGGCGTGTGCCTTGCGGGTCCTGCCGCATGGATTGCAGCCATGGTTCCGCTCTGCATTGCATACTACATAATAATGGGAAGGATGTTGAAGAAGAGCAAGCTTGCACAGGCATAAAACGAATACAGCTATAAAATAAATTTAGACATAATTTTAGGTTGAAGCTGATGTATTGATATTAAATATACATCAGCTTCAATTAATATAGGGTAAGAAAATCGATTTCATGTATGGAATGTAAATCGAAGGATTTTTCTTCACATGGAATGAAAATAGAAACTTTTTCATTGGAATTATTATAGAAGGCAGCCGAGAGATATGCGGATGTCTTTTTTTGTGCGGTAATGTCAAATGTAGTCATACAGATACCATTGTTTTCCAGAAATGAATCCGACATATAGTCGCAGTCGGACAGTGATTTTATAATGCCGTCACCTGTGAGCTTGGTGTACGCCTCATATCTGCTCCAGAATGAGGAGAAGGCGTATTCGTCCATCGCATAAGGCATGCGCTTTAGGACGGCGGGGGAAGGCTTCCTGATATCCTGCACATCAAGACCAACCTCAAAAGGCGTTACAGCGCACGCAATCGCGGTCTTGCAGTGACTTATGTTGAAAAAAATATGCTCAAAAGGCGCGTCAAGATATGGCTTGCCATTCCTACCATAACTAAATCTAATACAATGCCCAATCTCATAAACCTCCCTGGAAGAAAAACACCCGGAATACTCCTTCAACAGAGCATGACACAGCAAAACAAAGGAAATCGCACTCACAGCTCTCTCTCTTGCCGGAATGATTCCCTCCGCCTTCTTCCGCCTGAAATCCGGAAGGAGAGGGGCGATATCTGAATATATATTTTCAAAATCCGCTGTGGTGAGCGATTCAGGAATAATTGAATAATAAATCACTGCCGGTTCCTCCATAGCTTATGGCTTACTTAGGACTCGGGTGTCAAAACATGCTA
>JBNMLM010000087.1:0-10111 GCA_050874845.1 Eubacteriales bacterium
GTCATGCAGATAACTATTATAATCTGAATTATTCCTTTTCTCTGCTTCCCCTGTTCACGCCTTTTTTTATAAAAGACATGTCCCAAAAATCCGTGCAGGCAGAAAATAGCCCCCAGCAATATAAAAACGTATTTTGAGACCGCAGTTACTATATTTATCACTTAATCTACTCCTCTGTTATAATGGCCTCTGGTGTAAGCTTTAACACTGTCGGCATTCATTTTCATAATATTTTCGACCTCATCGGCACCTTCTATGGAAAAGGACAGCCTGAGTGCCCCAACTCCCATATTCATTATCTCATCCGACTTATCAATCAGGTACTCCGGAACGCTGTTGTATATAAGATTATAGCAATAGCTGCAGCTATTGAACGCCGCAAGCTGCTTACCCTTTCTGTCCGTGAGATAATATACGCCCGGTCTGCCGCACGGCTTATCCTTGGAGGTGTACTTTAGGGTGCAGCCCGCCGTAACCATAAGCGGAAGATAGCCGTACACCAGCTTTTCCAGATAAATATTCTTATCTGAGACAGAACGGCACAGCCCCTTTAGCTGTCCTGCGTTCAGCTCCTCCGAAAGAGTAAAATCATGTACGCCAAGCCTGATGTACTCATCAAACGCCGCTTTATTGTAGGTATACACGTCATAATCAGCCACTATTCTGCCTTCATACAGCTCATACAAGCCTTTTTCCCTTATATAACCGAGCTCCTCGGGACTTCTTATGAGCAGACCGTCGAAGCCTGCTGCCTTGACGTCCTCAAGCCTCCTTTCAAAGAGCGTTATCGCCCTGTCCCTGAAAATATATGGCATCGCCATATAGGCTTCTATTTTCCTATTATTGGCGGAAATGCCTGCATTATATTCATCAACCATTCCTTTCATCATTATTGCTCCGTCTATGCCTGAAAGTTCGGTTGATATATATATTCTTGATACGTTGTTGTGAGCCGCTTTTAATACTGCCTCAAGCTGTTCCTTCTTCATCACCTGCACAGTGATTTCATACCGCTCAGCCGAAGAATCCCTGCGCTCTGCCACCCCTACCTTAGAAGCTGCGTTGCATTGCGCATCGGCAGTTTCCTGTGCCCCGGCTGCTGCCTGCTCGTACATATTCATAGATTCATAATTTCTCTTATATTTTGATAAAAGTGTGTTTTCCAGCTCTTCAAGCGCATTTCTTCTCAAGTCATTCAACAGCTTGACCGGGACAAACGGACTTCCCTGTATATCGGTCACAATGCTCCCTTCATCGCTTGAGAACACTGTCCCCCCAAGCTTCTTTAGCTGCTTTACAACATCCTCCCTGACAGCCGGACGCTTGTCGGATGGCTCAAGCACATCGCCATACACAACAATCTCATTTTCCCCGTAGAGCAGCTTCAGGCGTGCTCTCTCACCAGCCTTTAAAAATATCTCCATCCTGACAGGAATTTTGATGTCATTGTCAATATATCTTGCCCGAAGCTGTCCTAAAAGCTCGTTGTTCCTCGTCCTGTAGACAACTGCACCATTCTTAGGATTCTTAAGAATTCCCTTAGGCAGTGCAAGCTTTCCACTCTTTTTTCCTGTCGGTGTTGTGTATTCGCTTCCATCCGAAAATTCGAGCACATCGCCCGGATTGACCTCCTGCGACAGAACAAGCTCTCCGTTTTTTATATTTCCTATAACAATTCCCTGATGGTTCGGCCTGTCGAAGGTCATCATTGACTTATCGTTCTGTGAATAGTAATATCCCTTGCAGAAGCCACCTCTGTTGTACAAATCCATCAACTGTCTGATATCCTGCTCTTCGACCCTGTAGCCGTCACGCCCCTTTTCAAGGTACATATCCACATATTTTCTGTACGCGTAGGACACACCTGCAACATATTCAGGGCTCTTCATTCTTCCCTCAATCTTCAAGGAGTAGACACCTGCATCAAGAATATCCGGAATCGCCTCTATTGTACACATATCCTTAGGACTTAAAAGATATTTCTCACTTATTCCATTCGAACTGTAGGTGAGGCGGCAAGGCTGTGCACAGCGTCCGCGGTTGCCGCTTCTTCCTCCTATCATGCTGCTGAGCAGACATTGTCCTGAATAACAATAGCACAGTGCGCCATGGACAAAGCTCTCAATCTCAACATCGACGTTGTCATATATATCCCTTATCTCTCCGGCAGAGAGTTCGCGCGCAGGGACAACACGCGTTGCACCCATGTCCTTTAAAAGCTGTGCGCCATATTTTCCTGTAATCGTCATCTGCGTGCTGGCATGAAGGTCAAGCCCTGGAAACGCCTCTCTTAATACTGCAAATACGCCATAGTCCTGTACGATAACAGCGTCAAGCCCTTCCTCATAATATGGCTTCACATACTGGACAAGCTTCTCAAGTTCATCATTTCTCAAAAGAGTGTTTACCGTGAGATACACCTTTTGGCCATACAGGTGTGCTGTGCGGATAGCCTTTATAAGTTCGGCCTCCTCAAAATTTCCCGCAAAAGCCCTCGCACCGAACATGCTTCCGCCAAGATACACCGCATCCGCCCCTGCATTGATTGCAGCACGGAAGCACTCATAGGTTCCTGCCGGTGCAAGAACCTCTCTGTTTTCTATATCAATCATATTAATCCTTTCATAAATCCTATAAAATATATAAAAGGGGCTTCCATACGGAAATCCCCCTTTAATTATTGTTTCTTCGTATCCTTCTGTGCCTCAAGTCCAATAATCATGCTCTCATAATCCTGTACATCCTTCTTAAGCTGCACAATCTCCTCCGCCTGCTTATCAGCCTTAGCCTGCAGGGTGATAAGTTCATGCTTGAGATCATAAATTTCCTTGTCCTTACTCTCAAGATCACCCTTAAGAGTATCCGCCATATTCTTAGCCTTAAAAAACTCATCCGCTATATTCAGTTGGATCATAATATTCTGAAATTCCAATGGAAGTCTGTTGTAGGATTCCATCTTTTTATGTTCATCTAACTTGTTGTCCAAGTATGATGCTACCTTCTGTATATATTCACGGCTCTCATATCCACTAAGTGTAATAACCTTGCCGCCAATAGCCACTTCTGCTTCGTTCTTCGCTGGCATACAATCCACTCCTTATCCTTATAGTATCTGCTAAGCTGTCCCGAACTAAAATACTCTTACAGGTAAATACCACAAATACTTATGTAGTATAGCACACTTCTATCTATAATGTCCAGTTGTCATCACATGAAATCACTGTGAGTATTCTGTCACTTACAGAAAACTTGATATTGTGTCCCGAAAAATTCATACCATATATCTTTGATAAATCATCGGCGGATTTATCATGCCTGTACCCCGGTCTTGGATCCTGTGCAAGCAGCTCTCTCAGCTCATCGCATTTGCTTTCACCAAGCTTATCCGATACATTCTCAGGAATTACAACCTCAAGTCGATAATCTTTAACTTCATCCGCAAAACCGCACACAGCCTCAGGGTGCGAATCGGTGTATGATAGGTATGGCTTGATATCGTATATAGGGGTTCCGTTAAGCATATCAACCCCCGACACGATAAGCTGTGGTCCATCCGTACTGTCGGTAATTACCTCCTCAAGCCGGACGCTGGACAGTCCCATAGGATTAGGTCTGAACGGCGAACGTGTCGCGAACACGCCCACCCTCTTATTTCCTCCAAGTCTCGGTGGGCGAACCGTCGGGCTCCACTCCTGTCTAACACTTTCGGAGAACTTCCAGATAAGCCATAGATATGAGTATCCGTCAATCCCTGCAAGTGCCTCCTCATTGCGATATTCCGGTTCAAACACAATTCTTCCGCGGCACTGTTTTACAATACCGCTCTGCCTTGGAATGCCGAATTTCTCATCAAAATCTGTATAAATATGCGCAATAATCCTGATATTCTCCATACCTGCAACATTCCAATCCACTACTTTTCTATTCCAAAATGCTTATAGCACAGCTGTGTCGCAACCCTTCCCTTAGGAGTGCGGTTGATGAAGCCGTTCTGTATAAGATAAGGCTCATAGACATCCTCTATCGTTCCCGCATCTTCACCTATAGCCGCCGCTAGAGTGTCAAGTCCTACAGGTCCTCCGGAAAACTTCTCCATAATGGTTGTGAGAATAAGGCGGTCACTTCTGTCAAGCCCCATCTTATCGACCTCCATCCTGTCAAGTGAAGCTCTCGCGACCTCATAATTTATCTTTCCGTCATACTGCACCTGTGCAAAATCACGTACTCTCTTTAAAAGTCTGTTCGCAAGACGCGGTGTTCCTCGCGACCTGCGTGCCATCTCGGTGGCTCCCTCATCATCAATCTCTATTCCCAGCACATTTGCGGAACGCAATATAATCTTCTTGAGTTCGCTCTCCGTGTAAAAATCCATCTTGCATATCACGCCGAAACGATCTCGGAGCGGCGCTGTTAGAAGTCCCGCTCTTGTGGTAGCACCTACAAGCGTGAACTTAGGCAGATCAAGTCTTATCGAACGCGCCTGTGAGCCCTTTCCAATCATTATATCTATTGCGAAATCCTCCATCGCAGGGTAGAGAACCTCCTCAACCTGTCTGTTAAGGCGGTGTATCTCATCCACAAAAAGCAGATCTCCCTCCTGAAGATTGCTGAGTATCGCAGCCATGTCCCCCGGCTTCTCTATCGCAGGCCCGGAGGTCACCTTAAGGTGCACTCCCATCTCATTCGCGATAACTCCCGCTATGGTTGTCTTTCCAAGTCCCGGCGGTCCGTAGAAAAGGCAGTGGTCAAGCGATTCCTGCCTGCTCTTTGCTGCTTCTATATATACTTTAAGATTCTTTTTCACCTTTTCCTGACCGATATAATCTGCCAGTGCCATCGGACGAAGACTCGACTCTATAGGCATATCCTCTTCCGTAAATTCGGTGGAAATCATCCTCTTTTCCATTAAAAGTTACTCCCTTCCATGAACTTCCATCACCAGAATGAAAGCCTTACATAAACGCCAGCTTCTTCAGTGCAGCCTTAAGCAGCGCCTCTGAATCCATATCAGCCCCGCCGTTCACCTGCTTTACCGCCCTTGTGGCGTCTGCGGCAGAATAGCCTAATGCAGTGAGTGCCATGACAGCCTCCGCTGCAGCCGTATCACCCATATCACTCTGTGACTCATAGCCTCCGTCCACTCCGCCATCAAGAACATCCTCTATCTTAAGCTTGTCCTTCAGCTCTATGATAAGCTTCTGAGCAGTCTTGCTTCCTATTCCCGGTGCCTTGGATATTGTCTTAGAATCTCCGGCAAGCACAGCAAATCTCAAGTCATCAGGCGACATAGTTGACAATATGGCAAGAGCGCCCTTAGGACCTATACCGCTCACTGTTATAAGAAGCTTGAATACTTTAAGGTCATCCTTGGTCAAAAATCCATATAAGTCAAGCACATCCTCCTTGACATACATATATGTATGCACCTTAAGCTCACTTCCTGTTGCCGGAAGCTTCGCAAGAATGGACGCCGGCATCATTATTAAAAAGCCGATTCCATCATGGTCAAGCACAATGGCATTCTCTGTAACCTCGACAAGTTCACCCTTAATATATGATATCATATTCTTTTCCTACCACTGGTTGATTGCATACATTACC
Source organism: Eubacteriales bacterium (assembly GCA_050874845.1). Lineage (GTDB taxonomy): Bacteria > Bacillota > Clostridia > Lachnospirales > Lachnospiraceae > CAG-882. The sequence continues at coordinate 5,602 of JBNMLM010000087.1, forward strand.
GCAAGTGCAATCTGATTAAAGAGCATGTCGGAAAGCTTATTATACTCCTCTAGCTTTCCTTCCGCCGCTGCCTTTGCAGCCGGTCCGTCATTCCATGAGCCCATGCTGCCGAATACATCTGCATTGGAGGCTGCCTCAAATAAATCTTTGTTATGTCCCGGAAGCTCAAGATGTCTTCTAGGCGGCATACTGCGTCCCTTTTTCTTAAACTCCTCTATAATCTTCTCATCGTCGGCGGCATAATCAAAATCACCTTCTAACATGGCAATGGAGCGGTTAAACACATTAGACCAGCCCTCAAAGCCAAGCTCCTTGGCGAACTTGCTGATTTCCACAAGTGCCGCCTTAAAAATCTCCGTGTTGTCCTTATATTCCGGCTTACCTGTCGGGTGATTCTCCCATATCTTCTCAGTGTATATAATGTGCCAGCCCTTTCTGTCCTTGTCCATAACCCATCTAGGCATCCACATATGAATCACATCATCAGGGTAAAAACACAGCATAATATTCTGTGATGTGTTTACGAAGCCAAGAACTCTTCTGTCCTTAACCGCTGTAGGTGCCAATATCTTGACATCCTCCATTCCATTATATGCACATCTTGCATACCAGCCATCAACGCCTTCAATCATCTCACCCTTCTGTCCTTCTGCCTCAGGGACGAACTGAAAAACCGTTCCACGCTCATAGCTGAGTGGTTCATACTGTATAAATGTCTTTGTATTCAATGCATTCTTAGCAGCCGTGATTACGCTGCATAACTGGAAAACCTCGCCCTTCATATAATAAAAATCCTTTCAAATTCAATATTTTCAGTTAAGCCTTACCAAAACACTTGTTTATATAATAACCTCAAAACATTTGTTTTGCAACTGTGGGATTTAAAAAACTGTCATTTAATTCGACTTACGTTCAAAAAGTGTAATGCAATCTGATATGTTCTATAAGTGTTTTTGAACCTTAGCGTACACAAGTCCCGCCAGAATGCCGACAAACACCCCCGCCACAATACCGGTCACAATCAGTGCCGGAAAATAATAGAACATCCCCACATTCTCAAATATAACCATCGCCACAAGTACCTGTCCCAGATTATGTGCCACGCCTCCCGCAAGGCTAATCCCGACTGTTGAAAACCTCCCGCTCTTTTTTAGCAGGTTCATAACAATGAGGCTGAGCGTCGCCCCCACAAGCGAAAATACTGCTGCAGTCACATTTCCAAACAGACTGTTAACAACTATTATCCTGACAAGACTCACAAGCGCCGCACTCACCATCCCGTATCCCATAAGCACAAAAAGTATGACACAGTTGGCAAGCCCAAGCTTCATTCCCGGCAGCAGCCCCGGTATCACTATAAAGCTCTCTATGTAACCCATTACGATTGCCACCGCGGTGAACATGCCGCAGAATGTAAGCTTTCTTATATTCACTCCACCATTTTTTCTCTTTTTCTCATCATTCAGCTCATTGCGCAACTCCATCATATTCACTCTTACCGCCCTTTATCGTCACCATAACCTTGTTCGGAAGGCAGATAATAGTCTGTCCCGGCTTACTTATCTTCCCCTGCGATATGCATAGCTTGTCGGGGCAGTCCGCCTCCTCCATCCAGACCTCTCCGTCCGCGATGACCACCTTGTTGTGACCGTCTAGGTCAATCTCTTTTCTATACAACAGCAGTCCGCTGTAATATTCCTCTCCATCTACAGTGACAATCACCATCAGACTATCCCGGCTCCTGTTCTTCTGCACAAAAAAAACGGCACACCAAATACACAGGGCTGCCAAGAGAAGCCCTGTGCACAGGAGTATGTCATTTCTGTTAATTGTTGATTGTTTCTTCATTTTTGTTCCAATCTTTTTTCCGTGGCATTGCACACTTTTTAGATGCGTTACTCACTGATTATTTTACCACACCTCCAAAAACTTGCCATTACATTTTGTTTCCGTCATTCTTAAATAAAAATATCAGAGCCGCAATATGTCATTACACATATCACAGCTCCGATACCACGAAACATTGTATGCCTATAATTTATCCAGCCTCAATCAATTCTGTATAAGCTTTATTACCTTCTTAGGGCACTTCATCGCGCACTTGCCGCAGCCCTTACATTTCTCGTAATCAATCACCGGAAGGCTCCCGTTCATGGCGATTGCCCCGAAAGGACACTCCTTGGTACATAGAGTACAACCGATACAGCCCGCAGAGCATGCGTCCATTACAGGCTTGCCCTTTTCAGGTGAATTACATGCAACAGTGACCGTTCTCTTTCTCACCGGGCGAAGTGCCATGAGCTGCTTAGGACAGGTAACAACACAGCTTCCGCAGCCTACACACTTTGCTTCATCCACAACAGGAAGTCCGTTCACTATTGTGATAGCGTTATATGGACATGCCTTTTTGCAGCTTCCATAGCCAAGACAGCCATAGGAGCACGCCTTCGCTCCGCCGCCCTGCATCTGTGCCGCAATCTTACAGTCCTCAATTCCTGTATAAGTGTAGTTCGTCTTAGCCTTGTCGCAGTCACCTGAGCACTTCACATAGGCAACCTTCTTCTCAGCCGCCTGCGCCTCCACACCCATGATTCCCGAAATCACGTCAAGATTCTCCGCACTACAGCTTGCGCAGAGGTTAATCGGCGCACCACTCTCAACAATAGCCTTTGCATACGCGTCACAGCCTGCGTATCCACAGCCGCCACAGTTGTTTCCCGGAAGCTGTTCACGGACAAGAGTCTCCCTCTCATCAACCTTTACCTCGAACTTAGCACCCGATACGCCAAGAAAGATTCCGATAATAATTCCCAATATACCTACGACAGCCGCCGCAATCAATACTCCGTTCATTGCCGCACCTCCCTAGATAATGCCGGAAAAGCCCATGAAGGCGATAGCCATAAGTCCTGCTGTCACAAGGACTATAGGTGTACCCTTGAAGCTCTCCGGAATGTCATTGTACTCAATACGCTCTCTCACACCGGCAAGAATAACGATTGAGATTGTAAAACCTACAGCGGTTGCAAAACCATTCACAACCGATGAGAGAATACCGTAATCCTTCTGTACATTTGTAAGTGCAACACCAAGAACAGCACAGTTGGTTGTGATAAGCGGAAGATACACTCCAAGCGCCTTATATAACGCCGGGCTGGTCTTTTTAAGGAACATCTCAACGAACTGTACAAGTGCCGCAATCACAAGGATAAATACGATGGTCTTTAAATATTCAATATTTAAAGCTGCAAGCAGATAATTATAGATGAGGCTTGTCAAAAGCGACGATATCGTTATGACAAAAATTACCGCGCCACCCATGCCTGCCGCAGTGTCCATTCTTTTGGAAACCCCAAGGAAAGGACAGATACCAAGAAACTGGCTGAGCACAACATTATTTACAAGTGCTGAGCCTATCGCAATAAGAATCAACTCCTTCATCAGCCTTCCTCCTTCTTCTCATTCTGGCTCTCCGCAAAGATTCTTCCGCCGCACATCATGTTGGTACATGAAGCACAGCCACCATCCTTGCATATCTGAATATCCGAATACTCTTTTTTCTTCTTATTCTTGAACTTGTTCTGAATGGCAACAAGCGCAGCAAGAATGAAGAAAGCTCCCGGAGGAAGAATGAATATAATCATAGGCTCGTATGAAGCCGGCATGATATGAAGCCCGAATACAGTACCCGCACCGATAAGCTCTCTGAATGCGCCAAGCACTGTAAGTCCGACCGTGAAGCCAAGCCCCATTCCCAGTCCGTCGAACATACTTGGTAGAACCGGATTCTTGGAAGCGTATGCCTCCGCACGTCCTAAGATAATACAGTTAACTACGATAAGCGGAATATATATTCCAAGTGCATCGTAAAGTGATGGTGGGCAGTACGCCTGCATGAGGAAATCCACCACCGTAACGAATGTGGCTACAATTACAATGAAAGCCGGCATTCTGACTCTCCCCGGAATAACCTTTCTGAGCATAGAAATCATAATGTTTGACAATGTGAGAACTGCCGTTGAGGCAAGCCCCATTCCGACACCATTTATAGCTGCTGTTGTGACCGCAAGCGTAGGACACATACCAAGCATAAGCACAAATGTAGGATTCTCCTTCACAATGCCGTTATAAAGACGTTCAACACACTTATTCATTTACGGCACCTCCTTTTATTCCGGAACTTTCAACAGCCTTAAAGGCGGCTATCGCTGCATTCACACCATGAGTCATCGACTTAGTTGTGTATGTTGCAGATGAAATTGCATCAATTTCATTGGAGGCCTGCTTGCCTGTCTTAGTGTAAGCAAATTCATCTGTCAAAACACCTGTGAACTGTCCAAGGAAGCTGTCACTCTGCGCATTCATGCCAAGTCCCGGTGTCTCACTGATTGAAAGAATCTCAACACCCGCAACCGTTCCGTTTGCTAGGATTCCGACAGACATCTGTATGCTTCCGCCATAAGCCTCTGAGTTCGTGATTGTCATTACATAGCCTGAAATATTATTGTCA
>JBNMLM010000088.1:0-10096 GCA_050874845.1 Eubacteriales bacterium
GGGACAGGGGTCTGACACCGATGTCCCAATTCTGGGACAATGGTGTCAGACCCCTGTCCCACAAAAGTGAGGCAATAATATGCAGGAATTTACTATTGGCAAAAACGAAGCAGAGCAGAGACTTGACAAATATCTTGGAAGGATACTTAAGGAAGCTCCTGTTTCATTTTTTTATAAAATGATGAGAAAAAAAAATATAGTTCTCAATGGGGCGAAGTGCACCGGCAAGGAGCAGTTGTCCGTCGGAGACAGTGTTAAGCTCTTTCTCTCCGATGAGACAATTGAAAAGTTCAGCGGAACACAGAATGTTTCTAAGATAAGCAAGGCTTACCCATATAAGAAGCTTGATATAGTATATGAGGATGATGATGTTCTTTTTGTAAATAAGCCATCCGGAATGCTCACACAGAAGGCTTCACCGGCTGATGTCTCCCTGAATGAATATATAATCGGCTATCTCCTTCACGAAGGGAAAATCGATGAGGCACAGCTTAGAACCTTCAAGCCATCAGTGTGTAACAGGCTTGACCGTAACACCAGCGGGCTAGTACTTGCCGGCAAATCCATGAAGGGTAGCCGTGAGCTCTCAGAGATTATCAAAAACAGAACTCTTGAAAAATACTACATCACCGTGGTTAAGGGAAAAATTACTGATGACAGCAGTGTATGTGCTCTTCTTATAAAGGATGAAGCTGCCAACAAGGTTAGTGTACGCCCGATTGACAGCAGCTTAGCTCCTGCTGAGGATGAACGCTTCATAAGAACGGACTATCATGTACTTGGTCATGGTGAGGATTACACCGTGCTTGAGGTACATCTTATAACCGGGCGCCCGCACCAGATACGCGCCCATCTTGCAATGCTCGGACATCCTGTTCTTGGGGATTTCAAGTACGGTGACAGAAAAATCAATGAAAAATATAAGCTTAAGGACCAGCTCCTGCATGCATACCGTGTGGTTCTCCCCGATGGAAGGGAGTATAAGGCACCTGTTCCGGCTAAGCTTGAGAAATTCACCAGAAATATTCTTTAGCTTATATTTTACAGAATATATATGCTTTTATATTTAAGCATTACCTGAACAACATTATTACCGAAGTGAGGTATTTTCATGGCCACATGGAACTCAAGGGGTCTTAGAGGCTCTGTCCTTGAGGAGCTTATAAATCGGAGCAATGATAAATATAGAGAAAAAAATCTTGCACTTATACAAAAAATTCCTACCCCCATTACCCCTATTAAGATGGACAAGGAACACAACCACATAACTCTTGCCTATTTTGACAAAAAAAGTACTGTGGATTATATAGGCGTAGTGCAGGGAATTCCCGTGTGTTTTGATGCCAAGGAATGTACAACCGATACCTTTCCGCTGCATAACATCCATGAGCACCAGATGGAATTCATGGAACAGTTCGAGAAGCAGGGGGGAATCTCATTTTTTATCATACTCTTTTCGAGCAGGGATGAAAAAATATATGTTCCGTACAGACATGTTTTAAAGTTCTGGAACAGAATGAAGGATGGTGGAAGAAAAAGCTTCCGTTATGATGAACTCGACCAGACATACATAATCCGCTCCCATTCAGGTGTTATGGTGCATTACCTTGAACAAATTAAGCTGGATTTATCAGAGAGGAGCGAAAAAGATTGACATTCTTCTGACATTCTGATATAGTACTATCACATGGTAGCAAATTACCATTTTACCACGATAAAGTGTATGACAGTGAAAGTGAGGGGCTTATGGAACGTAAACTACTGCACACGCCTGAAGGTGTGAGAGATTTATACGGAACTGAATGTGAGAACAAGCTTCTGCTGCAGAACAGAATGCATCAGGTTTTAAAGCTGTATGGCTACAGAGATATACAGATGCCGTCATTTGAATTTTTTGATATATTTAACAAGGAAAGAGGAAGTGTAGCCTCAAAGAACATGTTCAAGTTCTTTGACCGTGAGGGAAATACACTTGTACTCAGACCGGATATGACACCACAGGTTGCAAGATGTGCAGCCAAGTATTTTGAGAACGAAGAGCTTCCTATCAAGCTGTGTTACCTCGGAAATACTTTTGTAAATAAGAAATCATATCAGGGAAGACTTAAGGAGACAACACAGCTTGGCTGTGAGCTTATCGGAGACAGCTCTGTTACCGCAGACGCAGAAATGCTCGCCATGATGATTGAGTCGCTTCTCACGGCGGGACTTAAGGAATTTCAGGTCGAAGTCGGACAGATAGCCTACTTTAAGGGGCTTGTAAATGAAGCCGGCATTGATTCGGACACGGAGGAGGAGTTAAGACTTCTCATCCAGAAGAAGAACTTTTTCGGTGTTGAGGAGCTTGCAAGAGAATACGGACTTTCCGATTCTGTGAGGGAAGCGCTCTTTATGCTCCCACAGCTTTTTGGCTCCGCCGCCAAGCTTGATGAGGCAAAGACCTATGTACATAACGCGGAATCACTTGGGGCAATAGAACATCTTAAGAAGGTGTATGAGCTTCTTAAGGTATACGGCTATGAAAAATATGTATCCTTTGACCTTGGAATGTTGAGTGAGCTTACATATTATACAGGAATCATATTCCGCGCAGTTACCTATGAGGTTGGCGAACCGGTTGCCAACGGCGGACGCTATGATGAGCTTATATGCCAGTATGGCAAGCCGGCAGCTTCAATAGGATTTTCCGTCAATGTTGATTTCGTTCTTCTTGCACTCAACAGACAGAAGATAACACTTCCTGCAAGCAGGCTTCCTCTGATGATACTCTACCATGAGGATGAAGCTTCGGATGCGATTAAGCTTGCAACACATTACCGCAGATCCGGAATAAGCGTCGGACTCTTTCCTTTTGAGACAGGAAGAACAAAACAGGACTATGAAGAGCTTGCACTCTCCGGAGGCTATGAAGCGGTTATTGTGGCAGACCGGGCAGCACTTGAGAAAGCGGGGTTAGTGTAAAATATGAGATATATAACATTTGCATTAGCTAAGGGACGTCTTGCAAAAAAGACCCTTGAAATGTTTGAACAGATTGGAATTACCTGTGAGGAGATGAAGGATGAGAGCTCACGAAAGCTCATTTTCACAAATGAGGAGCTGGGGCTTCGTTTTTTCCTCGCAAAAGCAAACGATGTACCTACTTATGTTGAATATGGCGCCGCTGATATCGGTATAGTCGGCAAGGATACGATACTTGAGGAGGGGCGTAATCTGTATGAGGTTTATGACCTTGGAATAGGTAAGTGCCGCATGTGTGTGTGTGGACCTGAGAGTGCCAGAAAATATCTCAACGGCCACGAGCTTATACGCGTGGCAACCAAGTATCCTAATATAGCCAAGGATTACTTCTACAATAAAAAACACCAGACTGTTGAGATAATAAAGCTGAACGGCTCTATAGAGCTTGCACCGATTGTAGGTCTGTCCGAGGTTATCGTAGACATTGTTGAGACAGGAACAACTCTCCGCGAGAATGGCCTATGCGTGCTTGATGAGGTGTGTGACCTTTCGGCGAGAATGGTTGTCAATCAGGTAAGCATGAAGATGGAAAATGAACGTATTTTAAAGATTATTAACGATTTGAGAAAATATGTGGAGGCTAAGTAAGGTATGAGAAAGGTTATATTAAGTGAAGACACAAAGAAGGATATACTTGAGAATCTTTTAAAGAGAAGCCCTAACAGCTATGGAAAATTCGAGGCGAGCGTTGCAGCTATCCTTGCGGATGTCAAGGAAAAGGGTGACGCGGCGGTATTCGATTACACCAAAAGATTCGATGGTGCCGATATAAATGCCGGAAACATTGTTGTGACTAAGGAAGAGATTGACGAAGCATATTCACTTGTCGATGAACAGCTTGTCGATGTCATCAGAAAAGCGCTTGTCAACATCCGCGATTACCACGCCAAGCAGAAGCAGTATAGCTGGTTTGATTCAACACCTAATGGAACAATATTAGGGCAGAAGGTGACTCCGCTTAACCGTGTGGGCGTGTATGTTCCGGGAGGCAAAGCAGCCTATCCGTCATCAGTGCTTATGAACATTATCCCGGCAAAGGTTGCAGGGGTAAACCAGATTATTATGACAACACCTCCGGGAAAGGATGGCAAGGTTAACCCGGGAACGCTTGTAGCTGCCAATGAGGCGGGCGTTGATGTTATCTACAAGGTTGGAGGTGCTCAGGCAATCGCCGCCATGGCATACGGCACGGACAGTATCCGGAAAGTAGACAAGATTGTGGGACCCGGTAATATCTATGTTGCACTCGCAAAGAAGGCAGTATATGGTCATGTAAGCATAGATTCCATTGCCGGACCAAGTGAGATTCTTGTCATAGCGGATGAGACAGCCAACCCACGCTATGTAGCCGCAGATCTGTTATCACAGGCTGAGCATGATGAAATGGCATCTGCAATTCTCATCACGACAAGTGAGGAGCTTTCCGACAAGGTTTCAAAGGAGATTGACGGCTTCGTTGCAGAGCTTTCAAGAAGTGAGATTATAAGCAAATCTCTTGAAAGTTATGGCTACATTCTCATCGCAAAGGATATTGAGGAGGCTGTTGAGACAGCCAATGAGATAGCCTCAGAGCATCTTGAGATTGTCACAAAGGATCCATTCACAGTGATGACCAAGATTCGCAATGCGGGTGCAATATTCTTAGGTGAATACAGCTCTGAACCTCTTGGAGACTACTTTGCCGGACCTAACCATGTACTTCCAACCAATGGAACAGCCAAGTTCTTCTCACCGCTTGGCGTGGATGATTTCATCAAGAAGTCAAGCATAATATCCTATTCGCGTGAAGCACTTGAGCCAATCCATGATGACATCATAAAGTTTGCAAACGCTGAGAGATTGACAGCACATGCAAATTCAATAAAGGTTAGATTTGAGAATAAATAACCATACCGGATTATAAATATTACTTCGATATCAGAAAAGGCGGTGGCTGAATTTGAGAACTGCATCAATAAAGAGAAAAACATCCGAAACAGATATTGCCATTACACTCAACCTTGACGGAACAGGCAAAGCGGATATTGAAACGGGAATCGGTTTCTTTGACCACATGTTAAAGAGCTTTGCAAAACACGGTTTCTTTGACCTGACAGTAAAAGTCAAGGGGGATTTATACGTCGACTGTCATCACACCATAGAGGATACAGGCATTGTGCTTGGCGAAGCCATAAGGGAAGCCCTTGGTGATAAGAAATCCATAAAGCGCTATGGAAATATGCTGCTCCCGATGGATGAGACCCTTGTACTATGTGCGATTGATTTGTCCGGGAGACCATACCTCAACTTTAAGGGAGAGTTCACCACGGACAGAGTAGGTGACTTTGATACGGAGATGGTTCGTGAATTTTTCTATGCGGTGTCCTACAGTGCCGGCATGAATTTGCACATAAAGCAGTTGGACGGCGATAACAACCACCATATCATAGAGGCGATGTTCAAGGCGTTCGCAAAGGCGCTCGATGAAGCCGTCTCAATTGATCCACGCATAATAGATGTTCTCTCAACCAAGGGTGCGCTATAAACGCACCATATAATACACGAACCTCTATTTCGCAATTGAAAAATAAACCGGGAGGATTTTTTCCATGAAAAAAATAGTTCCTGTTCTTTTCTTAAAGGACAAAAAATCATACAGCGATAAAGCCTGCCTCAATCTGATTGGCGAAGAACTCACACCTGTGCAGGTATGCCTAAGGCTCGAAGCAGCCGGGGCAGACGAACTCTTCATAATGGATTTATCATACGATGACGCCTCACATGATGGTGCCATATCCGTAATAAGGGAAATCGGAAAGGAGACGGACCTGCCTCTCAATGTGGGTGGAAATATCAAGCGCGTGGAGGATGTTAAGAAGTACCTGTACGCCGGAGCAAGAAGAGCAGTTCTCGATGCCTCAGTTGAAGCGGACATCGCCATGATGACCGAGGTATCCAACCGGTTTGGAAACGAGAAGATAGGTGTACTTATCTCCGATACCAATTTCGACACTGAACTTGCAGATTTATGCGCTGAGAACAAGATTTCCGCACTTTTTAGCGCGGGTTTTGACGGATTTTATGCAAATTCCGACTTTTATTTGACAAAAGCCGACATAAATTGTGATTATAATACATACAAGGACGAATTAAAGAAGCAGGGCTATGAGGTCGTAAGCTTCACATCATCAATTGCGTTCGCAGATTTTAAGCTGAACAGCGATGGACTTATTCCTGTGATTGTCCAGGACTATAAGACCGACGAAGTGCTTATGCTTGCGTATATGAATGAGGAAGCCTTCGACAATACACTAAAGACCGGACTTATGACATACTACAGCAGAAGCCGTAAGGAGCAGTGGGTAAAGGGTGAGACATCCGGACATTACCAGTATGTAAAATCTCTTGACATTGACTGCGATAATGATACACTCTTAGCGAAGGTAAAACAGCTTGGTGCGGCATGCCACACCGGCAATTACAGCTGCTTCTACAGAAATCTTGTATCCAAGGACTATGTTGAGACCAATCCACTCAAGGTATTTAAGGATGTCATGTCGGTGATAGAGGACAGGAAGCTTCATCCAAAGGAAGGCTCTTACACCAACTATCTATTTGACAAGGGAATCGACAAGATTCTCAAGAAATGTGGTGAGGAGGCGACAGAGATTATCATTGCCGCTAAGAATCCCGACCCTGAGGAAATCATCTATGAGATATCTGATTTCCTGTATCATGTGATGGTGCTCATGTCACTTAAGGGTGTCACATGGGAGGAAATTACCGCTGAGCTTGCAAAACGCTGATAATAAATACTGAATATGGAGCAGAGTTTATGAGAAAAATTGTTATCACAACATTTTCTGATAAAATCACAGCCGTTACCTTCGAGGAGGGTAAGCCTTCACTTATCAATGTCTACGATAAGAATGACAATGATAAGGAGGCTGCCCTCCTCGGAAACGTATATATAGGCCGTGTCCAGAATGTTGTCAAAAATATCAATTCCGCATTTATAGAGATTGCAAAGGATGTTGTATGTTATTACTCACTTAACGATAACACGCAGCATCATTTTTTAAACCGAAAAAATACCGATAAAGTCTGTCAGGGTGATCTTATGCTTGTACAGGTATCCAAAGAGGCGATAAAGACCAAGGCACCTTCTGTGTCATCACAGATAAGCATAACCGGAAACTACATCGTAATGTCGCTTGACGGCAAGGGCGAAGTTGCCGTTTCCGCCAAGATAAGAGACAATCATTTCAGAAAAAGCATTCAGGAAAAGCTCAAGCCATATATAGAAGCCTCATATGGAAGAATGAGCTTCGTGGTAAGAACGGCAGCATACAAAGCCGATGAGGATGAGCTTTTAAAAGAAGCCGAATACATGAGCGAACTTGAACATTCAATCCACATTAAGTCGACATCACGACCTGCCTTTACATGTCTATATAGGAAAGAGGAGCAATATGTTTCCGATATCAGGGAGAGTAAGCTTACGAACAGCGACAGCATAGTGACTGATGAGCCTGAGCTGTTAGAAAACATAATCTCAGGAGTTCCTAGGCTAAAGGATATAACAAGCCTTTACGATGACAAGCTTCTTCCATTATATAAGTGTTACAGCCTCGAAAAAATATTACATGACGCTCTGAGCCCTCATGTATGGCTTAAATCAGGCGCATACCTTATAATTGAACCCACTGAAGCACTCACCGTTATTGATGTTAACACGGGAAAATTCGATGGAAATAAGAAAAACCGCGAAGACACTTTCCTTAAGATAAATCTGGAAGCCGCGGCAGAAATATGCAGACAGCTGCGCCTTAGGAATATATCCGGAATTGTAATTGTGGATTTTATAAATATGGAAAATCCTGAAAACAATTCATCAATCATTGAATTTTTGAAAGCTGAGCTGGCAAAGGATACCGTCCCATCTTTTTTTATAGAAATGACAAAGCTAGGGCTTGTTGAGATAACCCGGAAGAAAATTAAAAAGCCGCTACATGAAGCTTTTTCTCAAAATTTTCAAAAAAATTACAGTTAATGGATTGTTTTTTACGCGACTTTTATATATAATTAAATTTACATGAAAAAAATACTAACAAAAAAATGTGTAAAACACGGAAATTGAGGTACCCCAAATGGATATCAGAATTGAGAATCTGACAAAGGCTTATGGAGATTTCAAAGCGGTCGACAATATGAATCTTCATATAGCAGACGGCGAGCTTGTTGGTCTTTTAGGCCCTTCTGGATGCGGAAAATCTACAACGCTTTTCATGCTTGCAGGTCTTTCAGATCCTACCTCCGGAAGTATATATTTCGGAGATAAGAATGTAACTAAGGTTGCACCGGAAGACAGAGAGATTGGTCTTGTATTCCAGAACTATGCGTTATATCCGCATATGACAGTTGAGGAGAACATTATGTTCCCACTCATCAACCGTAAGGTAAAGAAGGCAGAGGCAAGGGAACGTGCCAATGAGATGGCAAAGCTTGTTCAGCTTGATGGTCTTTTGAAGCGTAAGCCTAAGGCATTATCAGGCGGACAGCAGCAGAGAGTTGCCATTGCAAGAGCACTTGTTAAAAAGCCTGAGGTATTGCTTCTTGATGAGCCTCTTTCCAACCTTGATGCGAAGCTTCGTATTGAGACAAGAGAGGAAATCAGAAGAATTCAGCAGGAAGTTAAGATAACAACCATCTTCGTAACACACGATCAGGAGGAGGCAATGAGTATCTCAGACCGTATCGCAGTCATGAAGAGCGGTGTTGTACAGCAGTATGAGGTTCCTCAGACAATGTATCTGAATCCGGACAACCTTTTTGTAGCGCAGTTCCTTGGTATGCCACAGGTTAACACCTTCTCCGTTGAAGTGAAGGGTGGAAGCATTTACTGTAATGGAGCACTTCTGCGTTCAGGCTGTGAGATTAAGGACGGAACATACACAGCAGGTATACGTCCGGAGTCATTTGAGGTAGCAGATGAGGGTATCACAGTCAAGGCTTCCCACGTAAGAATGACAGGCCGTGACCTCCTTATCCATTTTTCAATCGGGAACACTGAGCTTCGAATACTTGTTCATTCTGACCTTTCAATTAAAGAGGGCGATGAGTTCACTATCCGCGCCCGCAAGAATCAGATTATGATTTTTGACGCTGATGAGAAGAGCTTAGGCAAATTTTAATTGAGGAGAGACTGACTATGGAAAAAAAGAGCATGAAGGGCTATCTTTATCTTATGCCCGCATTGATAATCATTCTTTTATTTACAGCTTATCCTCTTGTAAGAGCCTTTCTTATGAGCTTTTATGAAGATTATAATATGATAAGCGGTGAATACAGCAGAATTGGTCTCGGCAATTATAAGGACCTTTTTGGTGATAAAGATTTTACAAAGGCGCTCAGAAACACAAGTATCTATGTTGTGTTCGTTGTTCCTTGTTCAATCGCATTGTCACTTCTTATTGCAGTACTTTTAAACAGCAACATCAAGTTCCAGGGCTTGTTCCAGACAATATTCTTCCTTCCGTACGTAACCAGCGTTATCGCTATCGGTCTTGTATGGAGCTGGATATTTAACAGCAACTACGGTCTGTTAAACTATATTCTCAGTTGGTTCGGAATAGCCAAGGTACAGTGGCTTAACAAGCCTAAATATGCACTTCCGTCGCTCATCATTTTCAGTGTATGGAAGAGTATGGCTTTTGATATTCTTATATTCCTTGCCGGACTTCAGACAATCCCTAAGGATCTCTACAATGCGGCAAGAGTTGACTCAACTCCTAGATGGAGAGTATTCTGGAAGATTACGGTTCCGGGAATCGCACCGATGATATCCTATGCATTCATCATGGGCTTTATCAGTGCATTCAAGGTATATAACGAGGTATTCTCACTCTGGGGCGGCAAGGCCGGTCCTGCTAACAGTGCGATTACGGTTGTATACTATATTTACGATAAGTTCTATAACAGCCACAACTATGGTCTTGCATCCGCAGCGGCAGTTATATTGTTCCTTATTATTCTTGTTCTTACTGTTGTACAGAGAATGATGGGAAAGAAAAAGTAGGAGGCATATATGTGCAAA
>JBNMLM010000089.1:0-9998 GCA_050874845.1 Eubacteriales bacterium
CCAAATTGGAAAGAAGTTTTGAAGCACCTGAACCTTTCAACTCAAGAAGTTCCATAACGGCACTTCTTCCAAATACACCAATAAAGCCAAACTTTTCAAAAAGTCTATGAATATGAACTGATGTTTTGACTGAAAAATCACCACCTTTTTCGGAAAGTACACTTTCAATGTCCACTTTTTCTTTCTCAATATCCACTTTTTCCTCTTTCAAAAATCCACTTATGTGAAGATTCCGATTGTGAAGTTCATTTTTCTCGTTCAAAAGCAGATTTCTAAGAAACACTTCCAGATATTCTGTTGTTTCGTGAATACCTTTTTGCAGGTTCACTGTTTTATAATTTAATCCAAACATGCCATCAAATCCACTGTGATTCTATGATATACAACGCCAAAACATTCTCCTACAATCAATTATCGAACAAATCGTCTCCAATAATAACATTTTGAACCGAACCTGAATACTTACTTTGTTTATAACCATTCCCGCAAATCAGCGTTATATGAATAGCGTCCTTTGTCCCCGCCTCCTTCTGAAACTGTGACAATCTGTTCATTATTTTCTCATGTTCTTCTGCATCCAATGAATATTCTTCGTTAGTGTACTTCATTTCACAGAGGTTAATCACGCCATCTTTTCTGCTAATCACTAAATCTATTTGAGCACCTTTTTCAGCATTACTGCTTTTCCATGCAAACTCGTTGGTTTCAATTCCGCTAATTCCCAGAGTTGACTTTATCTGATTGATATGATTCAGGCATACAAGCTCAAAAGCACTTCTTCTCCATGAGTTATAGCCTGGAGAATTAATATATTCATTCCATGAATCAAATTTTTTATTTTTAATAAATCTAATACTGAACAATGTAAATGGGTCAATCAATTGATAAAATGCTTCGTTTTCCACTTTCAAAAAATTATTGTATTTCCGGATAAAACCACATTCCTCCAATTCGCGAAGGTCCTTTGTCAAGACAGAACCTCCTCCTATTTCTTTCTCTTTAGAAAGTTCTGCTCTTGTCATGCCATCTTTTTTTTGTGCCAAAGCTTCAATTATAGCCATGTGCTTCTCCGGCTTATTATATAATGAACGAAAAAGGTTATTGTACTCATCATAAAGATAACCGTATTCTTTAAAACATAATTCATTGATATTCTGTGCCAGACTAAGGCGCGAATCCAGAAGATTAAGATATTGTGGTATACCTCCAAAAACCATGTAACTCTCTATAATCTGATTTCTAGGCATAACTATATCATTCAGTTCAAACAGCTTTTCACATTCTGCAAGCGAAAATGGTGCAAGATGTATACGTCTTGTCACCCTGTTATGAAAACCTTTTTTATTTGTAAGAAGATTAGTAATAATCCATGATGTCGCAGAGCCACAGACAACTAATACCAAATCCTCCTGAGCCGACGCCCAACTGTTCCAAAAATAATCAAGCGCGCTTTTAAAATCAGATTTTGCAGTATCCATCCACGGCAGTTCATCAAGAAAGACTACCCTTTTGTTATTGATTGGTTCGCGATATACATTATCACCTTCAAGAAGCTTCCTCAGACGTGCAAATGCTTCGAACCAGTCTTTTGGAACATTTTTAACAGTATCACCATATTCCATCAGGCTGGCATTAAAGCCACGAAGCTGACCTTTAGTCTTTTCATCGGTAAGTCCTGTAGCATAAAAAGAAAACTGTTTATTGAAGAATTCACGGATAAGGTATGTCTTTCCCACTCTCCTTCTCCCATAAACAACAACAAATTCCGGTCTTTTAGACATAAGGCACTGCATCAAATAATCTTTCTCTCTTTTTCGCCCAATAATCTTCATAGCGCACCATCCTATCATAAATCGCCACACATTAAATGTTATTGCCACATCTGGCGTTTTATATGCTTTTTTATTATTATAATTCGCCAGCAATTTATTTTCAAGTCTTTTACGCTATATTCATAGCATATTTTTACTCCAATTTATAACAGCTAATATAAGTTAGTATATCGTTTTATCGCAGCTTTATAATTAATATTTTGCATTTCCGTCCATTCAAAAAATGGGCAATCCCCATTGGAATTGCCCACTCACTATACTAATTATGCGATTTTCTTGCCTACACCGATTCCTGCATCGAATGATGTAGGCTTGATGTAAATTGAATACAACCTGTTGTAATTCATTTTTTTACCAGATAAGCACTCCGTCCTTGATAAAAACGGTACAACTTTACATCATCTTAGTACAGCTTCGCTCCCGCCGGAATATGGTCATCAACCATAAGAAGATGAAGCTCCTCATCCTCTGAATCCTTAAGGTTGTTTACTGCTGAGAGTAACATACCGCATGACTGAATACCCATCATTGCTCTTGGTGGGAGGTTGGTAATGGCGATGAGTGTCTTGCCGACAAGCTCCTCCGGCTCATAGAATGCATGGATTCCGGAAAGAATTGTTCTGTCAACGCCTGTTCCGTCATCAAGAGTGAACTGTAAAAGCTTCTTGGACTTCGGAACTGCAACGCACTCCTTAACCTTGACTGCACGGAAGTCGGACTTGGAAAATGTCTCGAAATCAACAGTCTCCTCGAATAATGGCTCAATCTTTACATTTGAGAAGTCGATTACTTCCTTTACAGTGGAAGCTGCCTGTGCTTCTGTAGCGGCATTTGCCGAACCTGTCTCAGCCTTGGCTGCTGCCTTCTTGGCTGCCTCTGCGCCGACGCTCTTCATTGTCGGGAAGAGAAGCACATCCCTGATTGCAGGGCTGTTGGTCATCATCATTACCATTCTATCGATACCGAAGCCGATTCCGCCCGTTGGTGGCATACCTATGCTGAGGGCATTTAAGAAGTCCTCATCGGTATGGTTAGCCTCGTCGTCTCCTGCGGCGAAGAGCTCCTCCTGAGCTGCAAAACGTGCTCTCTGGTCGATAGGGTCATTGAGCTCTGAGTAGGCGTTAGCCATCTCCCAGCCGTTCATAAAGAACTCGAAACGCTCAACGTACTCCGGATTCTCCGGCTTCTTCTTGGTGAGAGGTGAAATCTCAATCGGATGATCCATAACGAAAGTAGGCTGAATCAAGTGCTCCTCAACGAACTCCTCGAAGAAGAGGTTGAGAATATCACCCTTCTTGTGGCGCTCCTCGAATGCCACGTTCTTCTCCTTGGCAACCGCTCTGGCTTCCTCAAGAGTGTGAATCTCGTTAAAGTCAACGCCTGAATACTTCTTTACAGCGTCAACCATTGTTATTCTCTCAAAAGGCTTGGATAAATCCATCACATTCTCACCGTAGGTAAGAAGCTCTGAACCTGTAACCTCCTTAGCCACATAGCGGTAGAGGTTCTCTGTCAGATCCATCATGCCGTGGTAATCTGTGTATGCCTGATATAACTCCATGAGTGTGAACTCAGGGTTATGTCTTGTATCAAGTCCCTCGTTACGGAATACACGTCCAATCTCATA
The DNA here is from genome assembly GCA_050874845.1 of Eubacteriales bacterium. GTDB lineage: Bacteria > Bacillota > Clostridia > Lachnospirales > Lachnospiraceae > CAG-882. Next base: position 3,460 of record JBNMLM010000089.1, read on the forward strand.
AACGCGCTCCATTCCGCCGACGATAAGTCTCTTTAAATATAACTCAAGTGAAATACGAAGCTTTAAGTCCTCGTCAAGTGCATTAAAATGTGTCTCAAACGGTCTTGCTGCGGCACCGCCTGCGTTTGACACAAGCATAGGTGTCTCAACCTCCATGAAGCCCTGTGCGTCAAGATAACGGCGGATTGTGCTGATGACCTTTGAACGCTTTACAAATGTATCCTTGACATCCGGATTCATTATGAGGTCAACGTATCTCTGGCGGTATCTTGTATCTGTGTCCGTGATTCCGTGGAACTTCTCCGGAAGCACCTGAAGTGACTTGGAAAGAAGTGTGATTTCCTCTGCATGTATGGAAATCTCATCAGTCTTTGTTCTGAAAACATATCCCTTAACGCCGTAGATATCACCGATATCGGACTTCTTGAAATCTGCGTATGACTCCTCACCTACAGCATCCTTTGCAACATATACCTGGATATTTCCCTTTAAATCGGCAATGTTGCAGAATGAAGCCTTACCCATAACACGCTTGAACATCATACGTCCGGCGATGGATACCTCGATAGGGTCGGCGTCCATGATTGCTCTTCTCTCGTTGTAGTCCTCGTTGATGACATCCTTAGCCTGCTGCTCGTCAAGTCCCTCTGTCGAAGGTCTTACCCTGCCTGCAAGAAGCTTCGCCTCATGGTCATTGTAAAGGCTCTTAACCTCATCTGTGTGATGGGTCTGGTTATACTTAGTGATTGTAAAAGGATCCTTGCCGGCTTCCTGTAATGCGACAAGCTTCTCCCTTCTTACTCTTATTAACTCATTGATATTCTGGCTGGAGACATTCTCCTGTGCCTGCGGATTCTTCTGTTCTGCCACCTTATTTCCTCCTTGCAGAAATATGCTTTGTTTAATTGTTCTCTGTTCTTCTGATTGATAAAATCTTGTAAGCTACATCTCCTGCAGGTGCCGCAACAGTGATTGTCTGTCCAACCTTAGAACCGATAAGTGCCTTTCCAAGAGGTGACTCGTTGGAAATATAGCCGCTGAGACTGCTTGCCTCTGTTGAGCCTACAATCTTATACTCCAATGTCTCATCGAACTCAACATCAAGAAGATCTACTGTACAGCCAATGCTTATCTTGTCGATATCGACATCATCGCTTACAACAACCTCCACGTTCTTGAGAATAGCCTCTAACTCATCTATTCTTGCCTCTATGTCACGCTGCTCATCCTTGGCTGCATCGTACTCTGCGTTCTCTGATAAGTCTCCCTGCTCTCTGGCTTCCTGAAGCTTCTTTGCTACATCTTTACGTCTATCTACCTTTAAGCTCTGTAATTCGTCCTGAAGTTTTTTCATTCCTTCGTATGCCATGACTATTTTCTTTGCCATAATAAAACACCTATACCTTCCCATTTTTATATAACAAATGCCGCTAAACGCGGCTATTTTAGGGTATATTCCCCCATTCAATGCACCGTATTATAATATAATCAACCTCAAATGTCAACCATTCAATTTTCCCGACGGACTTATTATATAATACATTTAATCAACCAGTTTCTTATCAAGCAGCTCAAAAAGCTCCTCCATGCTCTCAGTGAGGTTGACCTCATTTCTGAGTGCCGCCGAATCCTTGAGCCCTGTCGTGTACCATGCCACATGCTTTCTCATCTCGCGTATTCCAAGGTACTCTCCCTTGTACTTGAGCTGAAGCTCTGCATGCTTTTTAATCATTCTCTTTATCTCAGCCACATCCGGCTTCGGTGGAAGTACACCTGTGCGGCGGTACTCATTTATGCGTGAAAAAATCCATGGATTTCCCCGTGCACCGCGCCCAATCATCACAGCCTCACAGCCGGTCTGCTGCTCCATGGCAATCACATCCTCCGCACTGCACACATCCCCATTTCCTATTACAGGAATGTTCACGCGCTCCACCACCTGTCTTATGATATCCCAGTCGGCCTTTCCTGTATAGAACTGCTCACGCGTCCTTCCGTGTACCGCAACCGCGGCTCCGCCAGATTCCTCGACAATGTGCGCTATCTCCGGAGCATTTATCATATCATCGTTAAAGCCTTTTCTGATTTTTACGGTCACAGGCTTCTTCACCGCCTTCGCCATAGCTTCGACAATCTGTCCGACCAGCAGGGGATTTTTCATAAGAGCCGAACCCTCACCGTTATTGACAATCTTCGGCACCGGGCAGCCCATATTGATATCAAATATATCAAACGGTCTTTCCTCAAGCCGCTTTGCCATGTCCGCCATAATCTGTGGGTCGGAGCCAAAGAGCTGCAACGATATCGGATTTTCCTCCGGCTCCACCTCCAAAAGTGCTTCCGTATTTTTATTATTGTAGAGAATCGCCTTTGCGCTCACCATCTCCGTATACAGAAGCCCACAGCCCTGCTCCTTGCAGAGAATACGAAATGGCAGGTCGGTAACTCCTGCCATCGGCGCAAGCACAAGATTGTTCTCTATGTTTACATTTCCTATCTTCATGTCTTCCTCATTTTACATTGTTTAAAAAAGTCTGCTGCCACACCGTTGCACAATTGTATCTGTGCACTGCCATTTTTTTCTTCTGTAAAAACACAGGCAGAATTTCACAACTTAAAACTGTCGCATACTTTTATACACTTATCTGTTCTTCGCATATATAAGCTGCAAGCCCTTCAAGGTAAGCTCACTGTCATATATCTGTATGCTGTCGGTGTTCTCCGCTATCAGGCGCCCATATCCGCCTGTCGCAACGGTTCTGATGTTCTCAATACCGGTTTCCTCTTTAATCTTCTTTATTATATATTCTGTCTGTCCGATATACCCATATACAAGCCCTGCCTGCATGCTCGTCACGGTGTTCTTCGCAAGAATGCTCTTAGGCTTGGCAATCTCAATCTCAGGCAGCTTGGCAGCATCGCTCCACAGTGAGCGCGCACTTGTGCCAAGTCCCGGTGAGGTGATTCCCGCCGTAAACACGCCCTCAGCAAGTATGAGGTCATAGGTTGTAGCCGTGCCGAAATCCATCACAATGACAGGCCCACCGTACAGCTCATAGGCGCCGACCGCATCCACGATTCTGTCCGGTCCGATCTCCCTTGGATTGTCGCATGACAGACGGATTCCCGTCTTTATTCCCGGTCCGACAAGTATCGGCTGTCTGTTAAAATATTTTATCATCGCATTGACAACAGAGTGCATGACATTTGGAACAACCGAGCTTATGATGACATCCTCAATATCCGCCGGGCTCAGCCCCCTCGTCCTGATAAGTTCAATAAAAACAATTCCATACTCATCCGATGTCCGCTGAAGCTTTGTGGTGATTCTGAATGTGGCTAACAGCTCCTTCTCCTCAAAAACTCCCACCGTAAAGTTAGTATTGCCTATATCTATAGCTAATAACATATCTTTCCCCATTCCTTGGCATATTATCGCCCACAATTTTCATACATCTGCGCCCAGAATACTATGTCTGTAAACGTCAAATACTGCTTTACACATCCTCATCAAGGAAAAACACCTTAAAATAGAGCTCCAATGCCTGCAAAAGGTCTGCCTTCTCATTTCTTATCTGCTTTATCTTGAGTGCCGCACCGATCTCATCATAGAGGATATCCTCCTCGGCAGCCTCCGTCTTAATCTGAAGGGTTCCGTTCTCATCATACTCAAGCATGAGTATTCCTCCGACATCCTCCGTAAACAGGACGCACATAATCTTGAGCTCCTTCTTAATATGGTCCGGAAGACCATTGAAATCCGGATTCATATAAAATTTTTTCTCATACGCATTTGAAACGCACAATACCACATCATCCTCGTAGTACATACAATCTTTCCCTTCTGTCCTATCTTATTTTATACAATTATATTTAGACATACCCATACAGTCCACGCACGGACACCTCACCTGAGCGGATTTCCTTAAAATTACCGTCATCATCCTTGACCACAAGCTCGCCCTCAGGATTGATACCTACCGCAGTATATATCTCTTCCTTATCATTGCCAATTATCCTTACCTGCTTTCCTGCATTGGCAAGCATGGCATTGTACTCATCCGTTATCGCCGACAAATCCCCTGCCTTTATAAAAGCATCGTAGTATTTTTCAAAATACCTCCCGACCGCCTCTATGACGTACGCCCTCTTCACCGGCTTACCTGATTCGATATAAAGAGAGCTTGCGATTTCCTTTATCTCATCCGGAAATTCCTTCATATTGGCATTTATACCGATTCCGATAACGACATAATTGATACATGAAAGCTCCGCTGACAGCTCAGTCAACATACCGCACACCTTTTTCTTGTTGACAACTATATCATTCGGCCACTTAATCTGTGCATCCAACCCTGTGACCTCCTTTATGGCGCTCGACACAGCCATGGCTGCCACAAGCGTGAGCATTGACGCCTTATCCGGTGATATATCCGGTTTTAATAAAAATGAAAACCATATACCTGTTCCCGGTGGAGACACCCAGGCATGCCCTCTTCTTCCCCTGCCTGCCGTCTGTTCCTCCGCAACAGCGAGCAGTCCGTGCTTCACACCGTTTTCTGCCTGTCTTTTAAGTTCATTGTTGGTAGAATCAATGGAATCAAAATATAGAATCTCTTTTCCAAACCATTCCGTATGAAGCAGGCTTCCAAGCTCCTGAGCTGAAATAACATCCGGAGCCTCCCCCAAACGATAGCCCTTATTGTTCACAGCCTCTATGCTGTAGCCTTCATCACGAAGCTGCTTTATCGCCTTCCACACGGCAGTTCTCGAAACAGAAAATCTGTTACATATCTCCTGTCCAGAAATAAAGTCATCCGCTTCCCTGAGCATCTGCAATATTTTATCCTTCATATCCGTACTGTATTCCTCCCACTGCAACATTTATCCACAAATTGATGGCAAAAAAATATATCCGTCCACCAGTTAACCTCTGTTTTACACATTTGCCGACACTATCCTTCCGCAGAACAGCCCTGCCGCTATAAGCACCGCCGCAAAGATAAATACTGCTATACCCTGCCACTGTTTATCCGAAATCATATGCTTAATGCCTGTTATGGCATTTATCAGTGCTCCCAGATAAAAAATATCCGAAAAAATATGCATCCTGTTATGCACATCCAGAAAAGTATAGACCGTAATCCCCACAACAGCAATGCTTAGTATAATATTTACTACATCTATTACTACCCTGACCTTGCGAAACGCTCTCTCTCTTTTTGAAGCCATATAACCTCCACTATAATACACTGTACCTCATAAACAAAATATAACACCGCAAGCGATATTTTACATAATACCATTCGCGGTGTCATAATTCAAGTGTTCCTTTATCATCCATATATAGCCATCAACAAGCTAATAAATTATACCGTCGCATCCATCACAGCCTTTATCGTATGCATGCGGTTCTCCGCCTCGTCAAACACAATCGACTGTGCGGACTCAAATACCTCATCTGTAACTTCCATCTCGTCAAGTCCGAATTTATCATGTATCTGTGCCCCGACTGTAGTTTTCAAATCATGGAAAGCAGGTAAGCAGTGCATAAATACCGCCTGTGGTCCGGCATTGTCCATGGCCTTCTTGTTGACCTGATACGGAAGAAGGTCATGTATACGCTCCTCCCACACCTCTGCAGGCTCGCCCATTGATACCCACACATCAGTATAGATGACATCAGCGCCCTTGGTTCCTGCTTCCACATCCTCTGTGAGCGTTATTGTCGCTCCGGACTGCGCTGCATATCCCTTGCACAGTTTTACAAGCTCCTCATTAGGAAAATACTTCTTGTTGGTGCAGGCTGTGAAGTTAAGACCAAGCTTAGCACATGCTATCATAAGTGAATTACCCATATTGTAGCGGGCGTCTCCCATATATGTAAAATTGATACCCTCAAGCTTTCCGAAATGCTCCCTGATTGTAAGCATGTCCGCAAGCATCTGTGTAGGATGATACTCGTTGGTAAGTCCGTTCCATACAGGCACGTCCGAATACTTTGCAAGTTCTTCCACAATATTCTGCCCGAATCCGCGATATTCAATGCCATCGTACATACGGCTTAGGACTCTTGCCGTGTCGGCAATGCTCTCCTTCTTGCCAATCTGTGAGCCTGATGGGTCGAGATAGGTTGTACCCATTCCAAGGTCATGTGCCGCCACCTCAAAGGAGCAGCGAGTTCTTGTACTGGTCTTTTCAAATATAAGAGCAACATTCTTTCCCCTATGATGATCTACAGGTATGCCCTTCTTTTTCTTATCCTTAAGATCTGCTGCAAGGTCAATAAGATACATAATCTCTTCCTTAGAAAAATCCTTGAGTGTCAAAAAATCGCGTCCTTTTAAATTCATGGCTTCCTCCTTATTTTCAATTGCACTGTTATCATGGCGCTATCATGATTACATTATCGCAATTACGCCTCCGAAATTGCGCCTTCTGTTTTACAGGATACACCTTATTTTTTCATCTGTCAATGTATAATAATACATTTATTTTGTGCTTTATGTATATTTATGCATAAATATAATACGTTATAC
>JBNMLM010000090.1:0-9657 GCA_050874845.1 Eubacteriales bacterium
GACTTAATCTCTCTAAGCTCTGCCATCATCTCCTCATCTACATGGAGACGACCTGCTGTATCTAATATTACGACGTTATTGCCATTCTTCTCAGCATGGGCAACCGCAGCCTTCGCTATGTCCGCAGGCTTAATCTTATCACCCATTGAGAATACAGGCACGCCCTGCTTCTCACCATTGATTTCCAACTGCTTGATTGCAGCCGGTCTATATACATCACAGGCAACAAGGAGAGGTCTCTTGCCCTTTTCCTTAAGCTTACCCGCTATCTTAGCAGTAGTAGTTGTCTTACCTGCTCCCTGAAGACCCATCATCATAATGACCGTGATTGCCTGACCACCTTTCAAATCAATCTCGGTAGTCTCAGAACCCATAAGAGAAATGAGTTCTTCATTCACAATCTTAATCACCATCTGTCCCGGTGTGAGACTGTTAAGAACATCCTGTCCAACCGCACGCTCCTGAACTGAGCTTATGAACTGCTTAACAACCTTAAAGCTTACATCGGCTTCAAGCAGTGCCATCTTAATCTCCTTAAGTGCAACCTTAACGTCGGCTTCTGAAAGTCTTCCCTTGCCGCGGAGATTCTTAAATATATTCTGTAACTTATCGGATAAACTGTCAAATGCCACTCTATAACCACCTTATCCGGGCTGATGCCCCTATATCTATTCTGTGTCTGCGAGTCCCCTGCCGACAATATGCTGTCTATTACAGCTCATCTATAATTGCATTGGATATCGAATCAATTCTATCAACCAGTTCTTTTACTTCTTTCAAATCATCCGATGCTAACACCCGCTTCGAATAATCACTTATCTCATTGACCTTTTCCTTAATCTTCATAAATCTTTCGATTAAGTGAAGCGTGCTCTCATAGTCATTGAGCAGCTTGTCAACTCTCTTTAACTGGTCATGAACACCTTGTCTGCTGATGTCATGTTCCTTGGCAATCTCGCTTATGGAAAAGTTATCAAATACATACTCCTCATATATCATCTTCTGATGAGGTGTGAGAAGTTCACCGTAAAAATCATAAAGAAGCGTCTGCTCTACAATCTTTTCCATCTTCTCCATACTACCGTCCATATAACACTCTCCTAAGCGTCTCGCCTCAATCCTTTGGTAGGATACTACATATTCTTTCGGATGTCAAGTGTTTTTTCTTGACATTTTTTATTTTTTTCTGTCCGGTTATTCTCCGGACTTTTTCTTTATTATAAGAAGCACACCTGTTAACAGCACCAATGAGCATACAAGCGTGAACCACCAGTTCTTAGTAAATCCCGCAATCAGATATCCCACCACGCAGACCGCTATAACAACGAACGCGTACTGCATCTGTGTCTGTACATGGTTGATATGGTTGGACTGTGCCCCCGAACTCGACATAATCGTTGTATCGGATATAGGTGATAGGTGGTCGCCGCACACGGCTCCCGCAAGCACCGATGACACTGCAATTATCATCATCGTCTGGTCTGATTCGGCGAACATATTTATCACAATAGGCACAAGTATCGCAAAGGTTCCCCAGCTCGTTCCCGATGAAAATGCTATAAATATCGCAATGCAGAAAATAATGAGCGGTATGAAATGCACAAGTCCTGAGCTTAAGCTAATGGAGCTTCTTACAAATTCGCCTATTCCAAGTGCGTCCGTCATTCCCTTGAGCGTCCACGCAAGAACAAGTATCAGAATCGCCGGCATCATAAGCTTACCGCCCTCCGGAACCGAATTCATAAAATCCTTAAACCCGATTACACGTCTTGGCAGATAAAAGATAAGAAGAAAGCCTATCGTGACAAGTCCCGCAAATACAAGCGATTCCGATGACGAACAGTTGGCAAAGCTCTCAACGATATTACGTCCTCCGTTCAAGTGTCCTGTCCATAGCATTGCCCCTATCGCTGTCACGATCATAACTATCATAGGCGCGATAAGGTCTATCACCTTGCCTCTCGCGTACTTGCCTCCCTCTGTCGGGTCCACAGCCTCCGGCTCCTTGAACGCCTCACCGCCAGATGTAAACAGATCTCCGTTAGCTGCGTTTCTTTCATGCTTCTTCATAAGTCCGAAATCAAATCCGGCTATGGATGTAAAGAACACCATATATAATGTAAGAATCGCGTACAGATTAAAAGGAATCGTCGACACGAACATCTCAAAGCCCGACATGGAGCTGTTGGCAGGTACATAGGAATTAACCGCTGCTGCCCACGATGAAATCGGTGCAATTATACAGATTGGCGCCGCTGTGGCATCTATTATATATGCAAGCTTTGCACGCGATATCTTATTCTTATCGGTAACAGGACGCATGACTGAGCCGACAGTAAGGCAATTAAAATAGTCATCAACAAAAATAAGCACGCCCAGAAGCGACGTGGCAATAAGCGAAGACCGCTTAGTTTTCAATTTCCTCGAAGCCCATTCACCGTAAGCTCTTGTTCCTCCCGATTCCTGCATAAGCATGACAATCATGCCCAGTAGAATCATGAACATGAGAATCGAAAAATCAACGCTCTCTATCATTGTATTATATAGTGTATCAAATGCCTGCCACGGATGAAATCCCGTGACAAGAAGCGCTCCCAATGCGCAGCCCGCAAACAAGGATATATATACCTCCTTGGTAATCAATGCCAATGCAATAGCTATTATCGGTGGCATAAGTGACCACCACGTACCTACGAACATATCTTTTCTCCTCTATGATTATTTTAAACATCAGACAATCTGCAAGCTGATTTTTAACCTGCAGACCAACATGCCCATTATAGCATACACACCATAAAATTGAAAAGCATTTTCAAATACAATGTTAAACCTTTATCTGATTCCTAAAAAAATGCTTATATCGATGTAAATTCGCAAGCAATAAATATAACTCATTTTACCCCCTGCACAAAATGAAGAACAAGCTACCACACACAAAACCGTCTCTTTACAAGCACAGCGCAACCATGTTAAAATTATAACAAGCTATTAACATACTATAATGAACAATTGCAAACATAAAGTTTCACTGCCATACAGTTGTGTAATTTATCTTGCAATTGCCTATAATCACAATCTATGGAGGTACCAAAATGACCGCAAAAGAATGCATTAAAGGAAGACGTTCAATCAGAACATTCAAGCCGGACGCTGTAGCGCCTGAGCTTATCAGGGAGCTTATTGAGACAACAAGCTTCTCCCCTAGTTGGAAGAACACCCAGATAGTGCGCTATGTCGCAGTTACCGGGAATGCTAAGGCAAGAATCGCCGATGAATGTACCGACAGTTGGAAAAAGAATGCCGATATAATCAACAACGCACCTGTTCTTATGGTACAGTGCTTCGTAAAAAACCGCTCCGGCTTTGAGCGCGACGGCTCATACACAACCGAACGCGAAGGCGGCTGGCAGATGTACGATGCCGGCATAAGCGCCGCCAACTTCTGTGACGCTGCATATGAAGCAGGACTTGGAAGCGTTATCCTCGGAATCTTCGATTTTAAAAAGGCATCCGAAATACTTTCACTTCCTGAGGGAACGGAGGCTGTAGCCCTCATTCCTATAGGCTACCCTGTTGAGAATCCGCCTGCGCCTAAGCGCAAGGCTGTGGATGAGCTGCTTACATTTATATCATAAATTTATATCAATATTAAACCGCCAATCTGGTATTAAAAAATTTCAGTAATCTGAACATTTATTTAATACCAGATTTTTTATATAATCACCCCATCAAAAGTTTTCCAGACAAAAAGGAGGATACAAAATGGGTGTATATGCAGTTACAGGCGGCTCAAGCGGAATCGGAGCAGCAGTTGTTGAATTACTTAAAAAGGATGGCAACGAGGTCATCAATATCGATTTAAAGAACGGAGATATCTGCGCGAATCTCGCAACTGTCGAAGGCAGACAGGCAGCTATCGATGGTCTTTACGAAAGATGTCCGGACGGACTTGACGGAATCGTGTGCAATGCCGGCGTATCGGGAAGCTGCGGCAACTATGAGCTTGTAATCTCCCTCAACTATTTTGGAACAGTCAAGCTCGCAAGAGGTGTCTATGAGCTTCTTAAGAAGAAGCAAGGCAGCGTTGTAGTCACCGTATCCAACACAATTTCACAGGGAACTGGAAGAATGGATATCGTAGACCTTTTAAATAATGTCGGCGATGAGAAGCGCATAAGAAGCATTGTAAGCACTCTCGACACAACCAACCAGACAGTAGGACAGTCGATGTACATGGCAACCAAGTACGCGCTCGCCCGCTGGGTAAGACGAATCTCCGCTTCGTGGGCTGCCAACGGTGTCCGCGTGAACGCAGTCGCTCCGGGAAATGTAAGGACAGCCATGACCGACAGCTTAAATGATGCTGCAAAATACGCCGTAAGTGCCCTTCCTATACCTGTCCGCTACGGCTCAGACGCACTTATGGATCCTTCTGAAATTGCCGAATCAATGAAGTTTTTGCTTTCAAATGCCGCAAGAGGAGTCAACGGTGTGATTCTCTTCACAGACGGTGGAACGGACGCACTTCTCAACTCTGAGAAGGTATATTAATTCATATATAAATCAGGAGGAAAACAAATATGAAAGCTATTGAAAAATATATAGATGCATTGGTAAAATGCGATAACAAAGCGCTTGCAGACATCTTCGCACCGGAGGGAACCCTGCGCGACTACTGCCCTAACAGCACCGGACGCCAGGAATACCATGTGTACGGACGAGAAGCCATAGACATGTTCTTTAAGAACAAGTTCACTTTCAGACAGTATCTCGTATCAAATGTTGAGATTGTGAATGACACCCAGGCCGAGTTCATCGCCTCCATCGGCGGCTACTATGTAATGGCTATCGCAACTGTAAGAAGAGTTGACGAGAACGGACTTATCGAAAGACTCACTGTAAGACCTAAATAAATAAAACACTTTTACTCTATAAAAAACTTTCCATCAGACAGATATACATAATGTAATCGCCTGATGGAAAGTTCTATTTTTTTACAGGAATATGTACTTCAATATGAAGAGCACTGCCAACACATACATGAGCGGTGTAATCTTCTTAGCCTTTCCGCAGAATACATTGATGACAACGTATGAAACTACACCGAATGCGATACCATCGGAAATGCTGTACATAAGAGGCATGCAAAGTAAGCAGATGTAAGCCGGAATAGCCTCTGTGAGGTTATTAAAGTCAATCTCTGTTACAGCAGAAACCATGAGGAATCCTACAAACACAAGTGCCGGAGCAATTGCAAAGCCCGGAATTGCGATAAACACAGGTGACAGGAATATAGCTACAAGGAAAAGAAGACCTGTAACGATTGATGAAAGACCTGTTCTACCACCCTCTGCTACACCTGATGAGCTCTCAACGAATGTAGTAGTTGTCGATGTACCAAGGATAGCGCCTGCGCTTGTTGCTATAGCGTCTGCTAAAAGAGCCTGCTTAATACGTGGAAGCTTTCCGTCCTTGTCGAGCATATTAGCCTTGTTGGCAACACCGATGAGTGTACCAAGTGTATCAAAAATATCAACAAAAAGGAATGCGAACATGATTATGATAAAATCAAGAACATTGATGTTCTGTCCGCTGAGGTTAAAGCACTGTCCGAATGTCTTTCCAAGTGCAGTGAGGTCGAAATTGGACCACTGTGGAAGCATGCTTGCTCCCTGATAAAGACCTGTGAGCTGGCATATAATTCCAAGCACCCATGTGACAACAATACCGATAAGTATTGAGCCCTTAACTCTCTTAACATAGAGAATAGCGATGAGCAGAAGACCTATAAGTGCAAGAAGTGCACTGATACCGGCAGTTCTGAAGTTCTCAGTGAACTTTACAACTGTTACAAGTGTTGAACCATCAACGATGATTCCGGCATCCTGAAGTCCGATGAACGCTACGAAAAGACCGATACCTACAGAAACGCCCTTCTTAAGCTGTGTAGGGATGGCATTGAAGATAGCCTCTCTTACATTGGTAAGTGACAGCAATATGAAGATAAGTCCTTCAATAAATACTGCAAAAAGTGCTACCTGCCATGAATATCCCATCGTACCGCATACAGTGTAGGCAAAGTATGCATTAAGTCCCAGACCCGGTGCAAGTGCGAACGGATAGTTGGCAAGAAGTGCCATTGCAATTGTTCCGATAAAAGCTGCAAGTGCTGTAGCCATGAGCACTGCCTGTGGGTCCATTCCCGACGCCGACAATATGGCAGGATTGAGTGCCAGTATGTACGCCATTGTCATGAATGTTGTAAGACCTGCGACAACCTCGGTTTTTACCGTAGTGTTGTTCTCCTTGAGTTTGAACATTTTCTCAAACATTCTCTCTTCCTCCTAGTGTTATAATATTATTTAATTATAAAAAATAAATAAACATACTCTTAAATTATATATACATAACACGAAAAGTTCAATCCTTTTTTCTATAGAATTCCCCATCCCCAATCGCGCGCCTTGCGATGGTGCTTAGCTCCATGAGATTATCTGCTTTCCTGATTTTCTTCCAGTATGCCTCCTTGTCCTCAAAGAGGTTCACAAGATAAAAAAGATTCTCCTTTATTTTAAATACAACATTCTTCTCATCGGGAATTTCCGCGCGGTACGCCTCAACAAGCGCGTCATAGAAATCCTTAAGCGTATTTCTGTCAAGACCGCTTCCACTCACAATCTGCCCGGCTAGTCCGGGATTGGATATAAGGCCTCTTCCAAGCATCACCGCTGTTATCTTTGCGCCTTCCTTATATCTTTCCTTATCGCTTTTATCGTCATCCGATACATTTTCACCGTTTTTTAGATAGTGCTCTGCAAAGCACTCATAATCCTCCGCCGTGCAGATATCACCGTTGTATACCAACGGATTCTTTGAATGTTCCACTGCATAATCAAAAATCTCCATGCGCGGCGTATTCTTGTACATATCCTTCTGCACTCTTGGATGGATAATTAGCTCACTTATTGGATATTTATTGTAGATATCAAGAAGCTCATAAAATTCATCCGGCTCATATCTGCCGATTCTCGTCTTGACCGATATATCAAGCCCTGTATCCGCAAGACCACTGTATATCTCATCAAGAAATGCATCCAGCTTCTCCGGAAAGCTTAGGAAACCTGAGCCCTTGCCCTTTGCCACCACCGTACCGGACGGACAGCCAAGGTTTAGGTTCACCTCTCTATATCCGAAATCCATCATCCTGCGCGCCGTCACGATAAAGTGCTCCGCATTATTGGTGAGCATCTGAACCGCAACATTAAGTCCAGAATTATTCTCCGGCAGTACATCCTTTAATTCCCGCGACTTAAAGTTCCTGTGCTCCCCCGGTGAAATAAAAGGCGTATAATACTTATCTATTCCGCCAAAAAAATGCGCAAAGGTATTTCTGTAAATAAATCCCGTCACGCCCTCCATGGGCGCCATATATATTTTCTTCGTATCAACCATCAGCTATTGTCTTTCTGTTTAATCTTCATATTTATCATTATCTTCCGTTCTGACCCAGACTCACGCATTATTTACCGTCCTGATTATCCTCCTGCATTTCTTCAAGTTCAAGCTCGGTCTCAAGCATGCGCTCTAATATGCTCTCCTGATTCTTTTCCTCCGCATCAAGCTTGTTCTGGATTTCCATAAGCTTAGGATAGTCCGTTGCAAGCTCCGGGTTCATAAGCTGCAGCTTATATTCAGACGCCTTTTCTTCGCTCTGTGCCAACATCTTCTCATACTTTTCAAGCTGCTTTTTAAGCCGCGAAAGAACCTTTCCCGGATTGTAGTAGGTCTTCTTGTCGAACACATCGTCAAGCGTAGGCGCTGAGGTATTCGCGCCGGCGCCGGCTCCCGCCGCAGCACCTGATGTAATGCCTGCCGTAGTGCCAGCCGCTGTAGCTCTTGCCGTTGTAGTCTTAGCCGCGCCGTAAGCCGCATTTTTACCACCGCCGGCACCACCTGTGGCACCCATATTTCCGACAAGTCCGGCTCTCTCCCTCTCCTTTTCCTCAAGATACAGCTCATAGCTCATCTTGTACTGCTTCACATTTCCATGTGCCGATTCTTCACCGGAAAATTCAAGTATTCCGGTCGCAACCCTGCTTATAAAATATCTGTCATGCGATACAAAAAGCACCGTGCCCTCGTACTCATTAAGCATCTTCTCAAGGGCGTCCTTGCCGACAATGTCCATGTGGTTGGTCGGCTCATCCAGTATCAGAAGATTAGGTCTTGTCTGTAGCATCTTGCACAGTGCAAGGCGCACCTTCTCACCGCCGGAGAGCTGTCCCATCTTCTTCTCAACCTCCTCGCCGGAAAATAGGAAGCCTCCAAGTGCGCTTCTTACCTCCTCACGCAGATAATCAGGATATGCCTCCCAGAAATTGTCAAGCACCGTCTGCTCCGGGTCGAATTTTTCCATGACAGCCTTGTGCTGGTCAAAATATCCCCACTCTACATTCTGTCCGAACTTAAATTCACCGCCAAGTGCCGGAATCTCTCCGACCAGCGTCTTTAACAGCGTTGATTTTCCCTTTCCGTTCTCGCCGATTATCGCAAGGCGCTCCTTCTTCTGCAAAAGAAATGTGACCGTGCTCAACACCTTGTCATAGCCTATCTCAAGGTTCTTCGCGTTTATGACATTGGTATAGCTCTCGATACGCGGAATATATCTCGCGTGGAATGCTTTAGTGTCGAAGCGGCGCGGCTTCTCAATCTTGACCATGTGCTCTATCGCCATGCGCTTAGAATGTGTCGCAGCCACCTTCGTCGGAGTGTTTTTCCACTTCTCAATCCATTCGGTGAGACGTTTAATCTCCTTCTGCTGCTCCTCATAGTCCTTCTCCTGCTTTATGAGATCTTCCTCCTTGCGCTTCATAAATGCAGTGTAGTTTCCGGCATAGTGCTTGATATGATGGTATTCAATCTCATAGGTTACATCCGCAACCTTATCAAGAAACATTCGGTCATGCGATACAATCACAACCGCCCTGTCATACGTCTTAAGGTATCCCTCCAGCCATTCGATTGTCGGCATATCAAGATGGTTCGTCGGCTCGTCAAGAAGCATGATATCAGGTCTTGTAAGAAGAAGCTTTATAAAAGCCACCTTCGTCTGCTGTCCTCCCGAAAAGCTCCCTATCGGTCTTTTTAAATCGGAAAGCTCGAATCCAAAACGCTGGAAAATCGTCTCCATATCCTGTTTCCACGTATATCCGTGGAGTGCCTCCATCTTAGCCTGGATAGCTGCGTACTCACGCAGAATAGACGCATCGTCGGAGCTTTTCATATTTTCCTCAAGCTCACGCATGCGTCTCTCACATTCAAATATAGGTTCAAATACCTTCTTAATCTCATCCTCAACCGTAATCTCGGTATCTGTAAAATTAATCTGTCTTAAAAATCCGATCTCCTGCTTACCCGCAGTCTCATACCCACACTCTTCATCGCTGTCTATGTTGCTCATGCTGATATCGTGCGCGATAAGCTTCAAAAGTGTGGTCTTGCCACAGCCGTTTCTTCCGACTATGGCAATCTTTTCATTGTCCCGCACTTCGAAATTGATATCCTGTAAAATAACGTCACCGCCGAACTGTACATTGGCGTGACTTATTCTTATCCTCATGGCTCCTCCCATCCAATGTGAGAGCAGCTTATCTGTAA
>JBNMLM010000091.1:0-9148 GCA_050874845.1 Eubacteriales bacterium
ATACAAAACCCCACAAAATAAATAACCAATTATGAATATCAAAACTACTATTTTATGAATTATATCTTTAATCTTTTTCCTCATTTTTTCCTTTCTATGCTTTATGAGTGAGATTAACCCTATATATTTAGAAATAAAAAAGGCATCAGTCAAAGCTGATGTCACCCTACAAAAAACACCGTACCTCTGGTACAAAACTGGTACACCAACAGCGTACCTGTAAAAAATGAGAAAAAAATATATTTATATAATATCACAAACTTCAAATTATTCAAGCATAATTTTTCCCAATCTACATATATTTTATCGATAACCCATCCCCCTACATAAAAAGGACCCACGCCCATGCCACCAAAACCACCGCACCAGTCAATAATACAAACTGAATTTGATGAGCGGACCATCGGAAGAAGCACGCAGCTTCTCAAGGCTCTCATTCCGTTTTTAGAGCCGTCACAGCAGAAGATGTTCGGACTCATGGTGCGCATAATCGAATTTAACATGACGCTCGATTTCTTTAATCACAACCGCATTCCTGCATGTATGTTCAAGCCTCCGTGCGGGGACGATATGCTCTCAGAGCTTAAGGGCTACTGCTCACCGGAGGAACAGAAGCAGCTTGATATGATGCTTGGCATGATTAAGGCGCAGAAGATTCAAGCTGCACTCAATGCCAATCCATGTTCCCCGCCGCCCCCACCCGGAAAGCCTCCATGTACCCCATGTGACAAACCTACTGGTAAACCTCCATGCACTCCGGGTGACAAACCTCCCGGCAAGCCCCCTTGTGCTCCGGGTGATAATCCTTGTGGCAAGCCTCATGGCACCCCTGGTGACAAAACGCCGCAAAAGCCTCCATGCGACTGTAAGCCCGGCGGCGATAGACACCATGACAATGAGCATAACAATAAGTCTGATAAATGTCCTCCTCCGAAGCCGCCATGTCCGCCATATCAACCGTCTCCGCTCGACATGCTCTCAGGGCTTTTATCACCGGAGCAGCTCGCTCAGTGCCGCAAATTTGAATCGCTCTTATAATTTTTATTAACTATGAAAGGAGTTCCAACATGGACACATCACACATCACCGACGGGCTCGACCCACGCAAGGCAGCTCTTATTAAGAATTTTGCAAACATAGCAAAGGGAAAGGGCAGCGACGAAATGCTTCCCCTCCTCCTCGCCGTATCAAACAAGGCAAAAAAAGAAGGCATCAGTTTCACGCAGGATGAAACCAATGCCATCATAAATATATTGAGAGACGATATGAGCCCTGAACAGCAGGGAAAATTGGATCTCTTCATGCAAATGCTTAAAAACGCTTAGCTATTCGTTGTCAGTACTCTCATTTTTACCCGGTCTTTTAAGCTCCTTGATTGTAGTCTTAAAGCTGTCGAAAAGCTCTGAATATCTTGTAGACTTAGCCGATGGGTTACGTTCAAGGAGACTCTTAATACGTCTGAACTCGCCTTTCTCCATTCCGGACAACCTGTTTGTAATCTTTTCCTTAAAGTTCTCAACATCGTTGTCAAGCACAGCCGCAATGACATCCATGCGCTTCTGTGCTCGCTGCACACTCTCCATCTCGGAAATATGCTTCAATATCTCCTTTAAGTCAAGGGCATCTCTGATAGATATTCCAAGATCCATACTTCCGAACATTACAAGAAATACTGTCAGCACTTCCGTCGCAGTCTGCGAGAGGCTGAGCACAGCATGCTCAATCGGCTTATGTATGAACTTTATCATAAGGATTGAAAACAATCCCCACACTATTGATGTTGGCAGGCTGATGTAACCTTTTATGTTAGTAGGAATATTGGTATAGTCCCAATATCTTACATGGAATATAGCCTCCATTGTGCAGCCTGTTACAAGCTCAAGCGCCGAAGCACCAAGCATACCACAGATAAATACAAGCCAAAGATTATCCTTGACAGGAAGCGTCGCAAAAAGTATAGCCATCGCGCCGAAACCATATATCGGTATGAGCGGTCCATGCAGAAAACCACGATTTACGAATTTATGATTTCTGATTGATACATAACTTGTCTCCCATATCCAGCCCAAAAAACAATATGCGAAAAAGAACATTATTATCTGTAAAAAAGAATACTGTGTCATACAAACCTCATTTCCAAACGGTCATTGCACCGCCCTTATCAATTAATACTCCTCTGCAATATCTATCTCTTCCTGCTCCGCCTCAATCGTCATCGGACTAAGAGGAGTATGGCGAAGGTATACAAGCCAGTAACCTACACCTACAATTCCGGCTCCTCCGACAATATTTCCAAGTGTGACCGGAAGCAGATTTTTTAACAGAAAGCTTCCGAAGTTAAGTCCTGCGGCAGCAATACCGTATTCGCTTGCGGCAGCTATTCCGGCTATGCCAAAGTAGATGTCCGCAATGCTGTGTTCAAAACCGCACAATACGAACAGCATTACAGGCCAGAAGCTCATAAGCAGCTTTCCCGACACTCTCTTAGCGGCAAACGCAGCCCACACGGCAATACATACAAGAATATTACACAATACGCCTCTCATAAATGCCTCAAGAAAACTCTGGTTTATTCGCGACATTGCCGCGGCAACAACCTTCTCCGCAAGAAGTCCGTTGTACAAATCAGGAACATGTGAGTACACAACCATAATCGCCACAAAGGCTGCTCCGATAAAGTTTCCAAGAAATACAAAGAACCAGTTCTTAAGCATGCCGGCTACAGTTGTCTTTTTCTGCAGAACGCTTATTATAATCAGATTATTTCCGGTGAAGAGTTCACTTCCGGCAACAAGAACCATAGCCATTCCGGCGGGAAATACACATGCACTGACAAGTCTTGCAACTGAAGCTGAGGCAATGGTTGCCGAAGCTGTTGTCGAAGCAATTCCCGCAAAACCTATGAACATTCCTGCAAAAAAGCCAAGTATCAGCATCTTCCAAGCTGACAGCTTAACCTTGTGAATACCAATCTCAACAAAATTTCTTGCAATTTCAAGTGGTGAATGCATACAATTCCTCCTTACATATTAATATGGAATCTAGATAATTGCAAAAATCATAGTGCGGCATCCGGACATTGTGCAATTTTTCCGGCACACTGTGCAACTGTTTACCGGCAAAATGATTCCCGCAATTATATGTTCCAATATAGAATAATGCCATGGCAGCACTGTCACAGCATTATTCATTAAAATAGATTTTTATTTACATACAATATTTACAATCTTGCCCGGAACATAGATTTCCTTGATGATATTAGGTGTAAGCTTCTCCTTAACAGCATCCTTAGCAGCCGCAAGAACTGTATCCTTATCGGCATCCTTGGAAACCTTGACAACGCCCTTGGTCTTACCGTTAATCTGAACCGCAATCTCGATGGCATCCTCAACCGTAAGCTCCTCTATGAACTGTGGCCATGCCTCGTATGCGATTGTATTGTCATGTCCTAATACAGACCAGAGCTCCTCTCCTACATGAGGACAGATACATGAAAGCATCTTTATAAATCCTTCAGCATACTCCTTAGGACATGTTCCTGTCTTGTAGAGCTGATTTACAAATATCATCATCTGGCTGATAGCTGTGTTAAAAGCAAGGTTCTCAAAATCATTCGTAACCTTCTTTACAGTCTGATGATAGAGCATTGTGAGCTCATCCTTGTTCGCATCTGAAATGTTGTCCGGATTAGTAAAGAAATTCCATACTCTCACGATGAAACGCTTAGCGCCCTCAACACCTGTTGCACTCCATGGCTTAGATGCCTCAAGTGGTCCCATGAACATCTCATAGAGTCTTAAGGTATCTGCACCGTAATCTCTAACGATATCACTAGGATTTACAACAAACTCAGGGAAACGCTTACCCATCTTGATTCCGTTAGAGCCAAGAATCATTCCCTGATGAACAAGTTTCTTAAACGGCTCCTTTACAGGTGAGAGTCCCTTGTCATAGAGGAAACGGTTCCAGATTCTTGAATACATAAGATGACCTACAGCATGCTCAGGTCCTCCGATGTATAAATCTACAGGCATCCAGTGCTTTAAAAGCTCCTGATTAGCGAACTCTTTATCGTTATCCGGGTCAATATATCTCATATAATACCAGCTTGAACCGGCACTTCCAGGCATTGTAGATGTCTCTCTCTTGCCCTTTAAGCCATTATGGTTGTACTGCTTCCACTCTGTAGCGTTCTCAAGAGGTGCCTGTCCGTTCTTTCCCTTATAGTCCTCAAGCTCAGGAAGGACAAGCGGAAGCTCATCATCTGCAAGCACATGTATTGAACCATCCTCAAGATATACGATAGGTACAGGCTCACCCCAGTATCTCTGTCTTGCAAAAATCCACTCACGGAAATGATAATTGACCTTTCTTCTGGCAATTCCCATTCCGACAAGCTTATCTGTGATAGCCTTCTTAGCCTCCTCAACGGTAAGACCTGTAAACTCCTCCGAATTGATGAGCTTACAGCCCTTTCCGAGGTAATCACCCTTCTCAAAAGCATGCTCACTCACATCTGCGCCATTAATTACCTGAATCATCGGAATATTGTGTGCAACAGCGTACTCAAAATCTCTCTGGTCATGTGTAGGAACAGCCATAACAGCACCTGTTCCATAGCTTGCAAGTACGAAATCTCCTATAAATACAGGAACCTCCTTGCCATTTACAGGGTTAACCGCATATATTCCCTTGAGCATACAGCCGGACTTAGTCTTGTTGAGCTCAGTACGATCCATATCGTTTTTCTTGAGTGTCTCTGCGATGTATGCCTCAACCTCTTCCTTATTCTCTATTCTCGGCATGAGTTCCTTGACAAGCTGTCCGTCCGGTGCAAGAACCATGAATGTGATACCGTAGATAGTCTCTATACAGGTTGTGTAGATAGAGAACTCTCCGCCGCCTACAATCTTAAAATCAACTTCAACGCCTTCTGACTTGCCAATCCAGTGTCTCTGCATGTCCTTAGTCGACTCAGGCCAGTCTATCTCATTAAGACCCTCAAGAAGCTTCTCTGCGAATGCCGGCTGGTCAATTACCCACTGCTTCATGTTCTTTCTAACTACAGGATAGCCGCCTCTCTCAGACTTGCCGTCAATTACCTCGTCGTTGGAAAGAACTGTTCCCAGCTCCTCACACCAGTTAACAGGCATGTCAACAAGCTTCGCGTAGCCTGCAAGGTAGAGCTGCTTAAAAATCCACTGTGTCCACTTATAGAACTTAGGATCGCTTGTCGCAAGCATCTTTGTCCAGTCATAGTCAAAGCCTAACTCCTTGAGCTGCTTTGAGAATGTCTCAATATTGCTCTCAGTAAATCCATTAGGATGATGTCCTGTAGATACGGCATACTGCTCTGCCGGAAGTCCGAAGGAATCATAGCCCATCGGGTGAAGCACATTGTAGCCCTGCATTCTTTTCATTCTTGACATAATATCTGTTGCGGTATATCCTTCCGGATGTCCTGCATGAAGACCTACGCCTGAAGGGTAAGGGAACATATCGAGTACATAGTACTTAGGCTTGGAAAAATCCCACACATCAGTCTTAAAGGTCTGGTGTTCATCCCAATATTTCTGCCATTTTTTTTCAATTGTTTTGTGATTATAAGCTTCCTGCTGCATTTTCTGTTTCCTCCAAAAATCATTAAATTTCATGATATATTTTTTCTATTATTTTGTCAAATAGAAATTACACTCATACTATATAGTAAAATCAATGCATGTCCTCACCGCAGTATACGGTCTTACCCTGCCGTCCGCAACCGCAACATGCGCCGGATTGACGGCATAGGCCTTAAGCGCCTCCTCATCGACAAAGGTCGAATCAAGCATGACATCCGCATTGGAGCTCGCAAGACCATTGGTATGTACATGTATCTCCACAAGTCCCGGTATCTTTCCGGCAAGACCTTCAAGTCCCTCCTTGATTCCTTCCTTTACGCTCTCAGTCTCTTTCTCGTCCATTTCCTTAAGCTTCCATAAAATAACATGCTTTACCATAATATCCTCCATCTGTTATATCTTCTACATATCCTTTACTGCATTCTCAACATTGCTTATCATTCTGTGATAGCCCTCAAGTGTAATCATTCCGTCCGAATCCTCGACACGCCTTCCGCAGCAGCGCACCAGAATCTTACCAAGCTTCGGATGATGCCATGGGTAATGGAGCTGTACAACCTTGTCGGACTCTATCATCTTCTTTACGTTTTCATCGACATAGTCCTTGAAGCGTTCGTCTATCCTGTCATACCAGTAATGATAGCACTCCTGCGGTGTATACTTCCTGTCAACGGCGATAACCTTCTCCATCGTCTCATCGGTATGCATCTCACAGTAATTCTCTTTTTCATTTATTCTTATAATCCAGAGTCCAAGCTCTGTCTTTCTTAGAATATCCTTTGTATCGAAGTAGATAACCTGCATTCTGTCCTTGAGCTTATAGAGCTTCTGGACAAATTTCTCATGCTCCTTGTATTCACTTGTGTGGCTGTCAAGGAACAGGTTTTCAAACTTATCCTTCTCACATGGCTTTGAGAACAGATAGCCCTGTATAAGGTTCGGTGAAAGTCCCTCCAACACCGTAAGCTCCTGCACGCTCTCAACACCCTCGCAGCATATACGGATTGAATTATTCTTGGCAAACTCAATCATATTGCTTATCAGCCTGTAATTGTAGGTTGCCTCCTCGACACCTCTTACAAACATCCTGTCAATCTTAATCTCGTTTACATTGAGCTTCTTAAGATAGCCCATGCTCGCATAGCCTGTTCCGAAATCATCAATGGATATCTCTATTCCCGCGTCGCGCCAGCAATTGAAAATATCCATAAAATTGTCATTGCCCTGAAGCTGTATGGACTCCGTAATCTCAATGGTTAACGCACTTCCCGGCAGACCGGATTCCCTCAAAATATTGAGAACCCTTTCGGCAATATCCTTCTCCTTAAGCTGCACAGCCGAAAGGTTGACGCTCATGCTGAAATCCTTGTCGAACCTTCTCCATTCCTTACACTGCTCAAGCGCCGTTGCAAGAACCCACATTCCCACGACATTGATAAGCTTGGACTGCTCAAGGAGCGGTATAAATTCGTCCGGATATACCTGTCCTCTCTTCTCCGAATGATAGCGAAGCAGCGCCTCCGCTCCATATACCTGATAGTTTCCTGTCTTGACCTGCGGCTGATAACATAGGTAAAAGCCCTCACAGCCATTCTTTACACTGAGCTGTAATTCATCAAGAAACTGAAGCGATTTTACTCTCTGCTCTAAATCCTGCTGTGAGAAGAATGACACAGAAGCAACACCCGAAGCCTTCGCCTTCTCAAAGGTCATCTCCACACATGAATACAGATCATCCTCCGTGCCGAACATACCCGTGTTGTTAGGCACAACTCCCGCTGAGAGAGTACATGTATCAGACATTTCTTTCAGAAAGCCGTCGAATATCTTTCGCACTTCATTTTCATTGTTGACGTCAAGGTACAGTGCAAAGCAGTTGTTCTCCACATGCCATATTCTGTGTAGAGAAACTCTTTTTTCAAAAACCTCTGCACATTTTCTAATCACATCATCCCCATAATGCCTGCCATGCTTAAGATTAATGTTGGCAAGATTATCTATGCCAATCATCATAAAATAACCTGTATTTTTTCCATAGAAATCCTTTTTCAGGTCTATAAGCATCTTATTCTTATTAAACAGCTTGGTGAGAGGATTATAGAAAAATCTCAGTTTCTTGTCGGACACCATTCCTATCATTACAAAAGGCTTTCCCTTATCATCATTGATTACGGTTCCCCTGCAGCTTATCCATACCGCCTCACCTTTCCGGTTAATCCAGCGATAGTTCATATTATGCGTCTGTTTTTTGCCATCTATTATCTTTTGAAGATCCTCATGCAGTGCCTGTCTGTCTGCAGGATAAACAATCCTTTCCATATCGGCTATCGTGCTCATAGCCTTACCATCCTGCCTAATCGCATAATTCTCATCTATATCGCCAAAAAACCAGTTCTGATCTCTTGTTATATCCCACAGGTACAGATACGAATCCGTGGATTTTGAGACAATGTTAAGCACATTGAGATAATTCTTGATCCTCTCCTCACAATACACAGGAAATTCCTTTTTCATCCTGTATTTCACATCATACATCATCTCATCGCTGCGGTTGAAAAGCTGTTCCATACTCTCACCCGGCTTTTCACGTACTCCATATCCACATGCAACCGATATCGGCATAACACGGTTCTGATTTTTTTCTTCAAGAAAACATTCAAACTGTCCAAGCGATGCAAGAATCTTCGTCTGCTCTCCTGCCTCAATAAGCACGCAGAATTCATCTCCGCCTATTCTGTAACATTTTCCCTGTCCTTCAAATGCCTTGCTCAGGCATTCTCCTGCATCCTTAATTGTCCTGTCGCCCTCTATATGACCATATCTGTCATTGCACAGCTTTAAATTATTCACGTCTGCCACTATGCATGCCGCATTTGACTTATTCTCAAATGCATTAAGTTCTCTCGTAAAAGCCGCACGATTTTCAAGCCCCGTGAGTGAATCCAGATATGCCAGTTTTTCAAGTTCCCACTGATACTTCTGTTCTATTGTGACAATATCATCTATATGATGAAATGCTACTATAACATTTCCATCAAAATCTTTTTCATCAATGCATACAACCTGAACCTCAAAAAATTGCTGTCCTACTGCATTAGGAACGCTCTCATATCTATAAATAACCCTGCCCTTTTTAGACAATTCTTTTAACAGGTTTTCTTTCTGCATTACCCTCGAAAATTCTTTTCTGTTTGCCTGAGCTACATATCTATCACAATATATCCCGATTACATCGGTATAGCTGCTTCTGGTTCTAGGAAGCATTCCCGGTATCCTCGCCGCATTTGCAATTGAAGACACTGTTAACGGCTCCACAACATCATTGTTAAGCTCTACATAGCATACCGCAGTATAATCACGACATAGTACCTCCAAAAAACGTCTTTCTATGTCCAGCTTCATAGTACTCTCCGCCTGATCATGCTCTAAAGCCTCAATTTTCTTTTCCAATACTTCTGTGTCCATTATTCAAGCCTCTTTTCCGCCCTGGTTCCCCTTAAAATCTACCTTTTCCATACATTATAATG
>JBNMLM010000092.1:0-9038 GCA_050874845.1 Eubacteriales bacterium
GACTGATTTTTGAAAACAATTTTTGCAATGCTGATGATAACGTAAAGCAGTTATTATGGCAATGCAGCTTTAAATATTTATCCTACAAATATTTAAAGCTGCATTTTTTACATTAAAATTACTTTTCCGCCGCCATGCCCTGCTTCTTTAAGCTCATTACTATCTAAGCGATGATTATTCAGGATATACAAGCCTTTCAGGACAGATATTGTCAAGAACCTCTGCCTTGAACTTACGCGCGTAGGTCTTTGCCTCCATGACATTGTTGTCAAGATAATTACCGCAATCTCTAGGTGAATATCCCGGTATATCACATTCCTTGTCCGATGAATTGATAATAAAATCAATCATCTCCCCTATAACTCCGACAATATCCTTAGACTCAAGGTCGCCGGCAAAAATTACATAGAAGCCTGTTCTGCACCCCATCGGTCCAAAATAAATTGTTTTATCCTTCCACTCCTCGTTGTTTCTGAGGAATGTTGCGCCAAGGTGCTCAATTGTGTGAATACCCGCCGTATCCATCACCGGCTCAACGTTCGGTCTTGTAAATCTTAGGTCAAAGGTTGTGATAACATTATCTCCGATTCTGTCCCTTCTTGATACATAGATACCTGTGAGAAGATCAATATGATTTACTGTAAAGCTTGCAATTTTATTCATAAACTATAACTTCCTTTCATTTGTTTTACGCCCTTTAACTGTACCACATTTCTTTTGATTTTTAAAGGCTGTTGTGTTATATTCATTATGATAAGTCCGCTCATGCGCCGTGCCCTATGCACTGCATGATGACTGTCAAAATTCACCGTGCCGCGCGCACAGAAATGGTTTTTTATGGAATGTGAAACACAGCTCAAATCAAACATAACCGGCGAACAGCTGCTCACCCTCTCAATGGACATGGGTGAGAAAATGATAATCTGCGGTGCTGAGGCTAACCGCGTTGAGGACACAATAAGACGAATTTGTTTAGCCTATGGCTGTACCAAGGTTGATGTTTTCTCCATAACCTCGTACCTGTCAACTACCATCAGACTTCCTGATGGCACACACGATACGCAGACAAGGCGTATCCACTCCTACAGTAACAATCTTGACAAGCTTGAATACCTGAATGCAATATCAAGACATATCTGTAATAACACTCCCGCATATAATAATATAGAGACGGAGATTGCCGATATCAAAAAAGACCGCAATTTTCCATGGTACATGTCAATATTCGGATATATACTGTCAAGCGGTGCCTTTGCCGTATTTTTCGGCGGTTCGATTCGTGACGGACTGATAGCCGGACTGCTATCCACCATCGCATATATCATGGACATGAAGATACGTCCTCTGGGAATAAACATGTTGATGTACAATTTTTTCTGTACATTTCTGTTAGGTGTACTGGCACGTTTCATCGGACTTACAGGGTTCATCGACAATCTGGACAAGGTTTTCATAGGTCTTGTAATGCTCTATATACCGGGAACCCAGATGACCAACTCCATCCGCGACATACTTTGCGGAGATATCATGTCGGGACTTTTAAGGCTTATTGAGGCGGTCATGCTCGCGATTGCGATTGCACTCGGATTTGCGACATCGATTGTAGGGCTTAACATATTTTTTCATTGATGAGGTTCTTATGCTGCAAAAATATATCATACAGGTAATTGCCGCCGGACTTGGAGCCGGTGGCTACTCAATACTTTTTAATATAAGACGCGACAAGCTGCTGTTCGCCTCCGCAGGAGGTTCATTTGCATGGATAATCTACATCCTTGTCTCACAGTTTACAACGAATGCATTCGTCACAAATATGCTCGCCGCCGCCTTCGCAACTCTCTATTCGGAGATACTTGCACGTATCAAGAAAGCACCGACAACCGTTTTCCTGATTCCGTCCATCATGCCTATGATTCCGGGAGGTGGTCTGTTCTATACCATGTCTGCGGTCATCAGCAATGACACCGTACTCTTTGAAAAATATTTTGTGACCACCATAGAGACAGCGCTAGGTATCAGTATCGGGATTATGTTCATGTCACTGATTGGGGTTAAGCTTGTAAAGAGGGGGATTGCGAAGCTATAAAGGTGGGCTTTACAATTATCCTAAACAATTCGGATGTCAAAACATGCCGCTTTTAGCTATAATTGTATAACTTACTATATTTATGCACATCAGCTCCGTTGTCCGAAGCAAGATGTTCTAAGAACATCTAAGCTTCTCCCAAAAGTCGTGATATGCATAAATATAATACGTTATACACGTTAGGTTTATAGAACATGTTTTGACACCCGAATTATTATATAAAATTTGATTATGGAGGGGAAGATAGTGAGTGAAATTGATTTATCTGAAAAATTAAGACAGCTTGAGGCTGAGGTCGATGATGAGATAAGGGTACAGAATGAAACCAGACAGAAAATCTGGGATGAGATGACCGGACATAATGATACCGTTGCTGTAGAAGCCAGCACTAATTCTGCTGTCACAGCTGGCGCAATGCCGGAGCATAATTCTGCAAATCCGTCCGGTTCTGAGGCTTCCACTGCCAGCCGTAAGATTACGCTTGAGGACATCAACGCTCCAGTAATCACCAAGGATGATTTCTCGTCCGGTGAAAGGTGGGCACTTACTCTCGCCGGCGGAGGCGGTAAGGGTTCGTATGAAATCGGTGTATGGCAGGCACTCCGTGAGATAGGTCTTGAGAAGAATCTCATTGCAGTTTCCGGCTCATCATCGGGTGCGCTCAACGCCGCCCTTATATCGCTCAACGAATTTGATAAGGCTAAGACTATATGGTCATCCATCATGCCTAAGCAGTTTCTTGATATCAACTATGACACAATAATAGGTCCGCTCGACACTTTGGTCAAGCGCACACTCACAGCCGGTCTATGCTCGCGCGATGGTCTTATAGAGATAATCGACAAGTATCTTAATCTCGAACAGCTTGCTAACGCACGTATTCCCGCATACGTGAGCATTTCAAGATATAGTTCGGACTGCATCGACTGTCTCAGTGAGAAACCGCAGGTCGAATACATCAGCCTCAGTGAGGTATCACCGGATGACGCAAGACAGTTTCTTTTAGCCTCATCAGCCATGCCATACATCTACCCGCCTGAGATTATCCATGGAAATGTATACCGCGATGGCGGTCTTGCGGACAATGTTCCTATATACCCTATGACCTCTGTGGGCGCGGATAACCTCATCGTTGTGAAGCTTGAACCGGATGACAAGGTCGACACTTCTCTCTATTCTAAATTCAAGGAGGTGGTTGAGATTGTTCCAAGCCGTGAAATCGGGGATTTATTCGACGGAACACTCGAATTTACCAACCGCAATGTCCAGTTCAGAATGCTGCTGGGATATTATGACACGCTCCGCATTTTCGGTCTGAGAATGTACCGCCTTAACGGCATACCATTAGATTATGCCGAAAAGAAGCGCCGTGAGGACGCGGACTACGAAAAGATTGTATCGACCCTGCGCCGTAATAACACAGTCAATAGAATGGATGACACAATAAATAAGCTCAAGGGAATTTTAAACTGATTTTCCTATATGATGATTGGACAAATAAACTAATATTTGTAAATTGCATTAATTGTGTGATAATTTATAAGTAAAATTTCTTTACAAAGTAAATTATTTGATTAATTTAACATAGTCATATCAAACAATTAATGCACTTTAACAGAGAATCTTTTTGAACCCTGCATCATATGTTTCGGATGTCAAAGCATGTCCTATAAACTTGGCGTGTATAACGTATTATATTTATGCATATCACGACTTTTGGGAGAAGCTTAGATTGTTCCAAGAACATCTTGCTTCGGACAATGGAGTTGATATGCATAAATATAATACGTTATACACTTAGAGATTAAAATGAGCATGTTTTGATACCCGAATCTTACATACAAAAAGGTACGAACAGATTGAAGCTTCATTCTGTTCGTACCTTTTACTTTTATCCACTGTATTACTTCAATTTATTTTTCTCACTCTTACTCACTTCTGAGTGCCACAACCGGATCCTTCTTAGCCGCCATCTTAGCAGGGATAAGTCCTGCGATAAATGTGAGTGCCATGCTTATAAGCACAAGGATGAGTGCCGCCATCCATGGAAGCCCGGCAACATTTGATATGCCTGAGAGGTTCTTTATAATGGCATTTATCGGAATTATAAGGATGAGGGTCACAATAATTCCCATCGCGCCCGATACAAAACCGACAATGAGTGTCTCCGCGTTAAATACCATGGAGATATCGTGCTTGGATGCACCTATACTTCTCAAAATACCTATCTCCTTCGTTCTCTCAAGAACCGAAATGTAAGTGATAATACCAATCATTATCGATGAAACGACAAGCGAAATCGCAACAAACGCTATGAGCACGTAGGATATCGCATTTATTATGGTGCTTATAGATGACATCATAAGTCCGATATAGTCGGTGTAATTGATTACCGCTTCCTCCCTGCCCTCGGCGCGGACGGCATCGTTGTACTCTGATATCTTATCAGATATCATATCCTTTGAAGCAAAGTCCACAGGATAAATCATAATTGAGCTTGGCTTTTCAAGGTCGGCAACACCGAATGCCTCCATATTGCCATCATAGGTTGCGGAGGATGTTGTAGGCTGCATATATGAAGCCATGAGTGCCTCTAGCTCCTCCTGTGAAAGTGAAGCAAGATATGCCTGCTGTTCCGGGGTAAGTGAAGTCATATCGAATGTGTTTTCCATCTCGACCTCCTCGCCATCCTTGGTAAAAGGCATTCCTGTGATTACATCAGTCTCAGGATCTGCTGCCTGCTTCTTTACAATATCTGACGCGTTAATCTGATTGATCACATACTCCATAAGCGCACTCGTATAGCCCACGGAACCGCTCACGGCACCTGTCACAGCGTCCGGATTCGGTCTTAAAATACCCACAACCTGAAGCTGGATTCCGTTTGCGATGGCAGCCTTGTAGCTGTCCTCATCATCGCGCACATCTGTATAATTGTCATTTTCCTCATCATAGCTGTAGAAATCTGTGTTTACAACAAGACGATATCTCAGGTCAAGAATATCCTCATAAGTGTACTCTGTCTTGTAGCTTACAACCTCCTCACCCTTTGCAAGGCGTGTCATTGTATCAGCCACCTCATTCTGATCCTTAAGACCAAGTGCATACAGCGCATAATCGCTGATTTCATTATTTTCATCAACAATCAGAACAATCTCATTGTAAGCGCTAGGCCATCTTCCGGCAATCACATCGTACTGTGACTCAAGCAGAGTCTGGTTTCCGATAAGCTGGCTCCACACATCCCATGAGCTTCCTCCCATCATGGATGAACCCATCATTGAAGAACCTGACATCCCGGAAAGCTGTCCCATTCCTATAGTATCAAGCACCGTACTCGGATTTACCTGAACTATGCCATCGGAGGTGTCCTCCTTGTATATGTTAAGGGTAGTTGAATATCCATACTGAATGTCACTCACAAGTTCATCAAAGCCATTGTTCTTGTCCTCAATGAATTTCTTAAAATCCGTAAGATTATTCACCTGAACCTGTGACATCATGGAGTTTAACATCTCACTTATAATATTGTTGGAGTAGATTTTTCCGTCCTCCTTCTCAGCGGCATCACCCACATGCTGTCCCATAAAGGCACTCATCATGCTCGAATAATCAACCTGTTCCTCCTCAATAGCTATTGGATATGAGGAGAGCGTATCCTCCTCAACTCTCTTTATATAGCTCTGGAAGCCACTCGAAAGTGCAAGAATAAGCGCAATTCCGATAATACCGATACTTCCCGCAAAAGCTGTCAATAATGTTCTGCCCTTCTTGGTCATAAGATTATTGGCACTGAGTGAAAGTGCTGTAAGAAAAGACATTGAAGTTCCTTTTCTTCCTTTTTCCTTCTTGGACTTGTCATTCTCTGTCACTCTTCCAGCTGTCGGCTCATACGGCATGGTATCATCCGTAACCTTGCCGTCTAAAAGTCTCACGATTCTCGATGAGTATTTCTCTGCAAGCTCCGGGTTATGGGTTACCATAATAATAAGCCTGTCCTTGGATATCTCCTTTAACAGCTCCATAATCTGTATGCTTGTAGCTGAATCAAGGGCTCCCGTCGGCTCATCCGCAAGAAGAATATCCGGGTTATTTACAAGCGCTCTCGCTATCGCAACTCTCTGCATCTGTCCACCGGACATCTGGTTAGGCTTCTTGTGAAGCTGGTCACCAAGACCAACCTTCTCAAGCACCTCTATGGCGCGTCTTCTTCTCTCAGACTTGGAGACACCTGAGAGTGTGAGCGCAAGCTCTACATTGGACAGAACCGACTGGTGCGGTATAAGGTTATAGCTCTGGAACACGAAGCCTATGGTGTGATTACGGTATGTATCCCAGTCGGAATCCTTATACTTCTTGGTAGACCTTCCATTAATAATCAGATCTCCGCTTGTATACTGGTCAAGACCACCAATGATATTGAGAAGCGTTGTCTTTCCGCATCCCGACTGTCCAAGAATGGACACGAACTCGCTGTCCCTGAAGGTGATGTCAATTCCCTTTAGTGCCTGCACTGTTGTGTCACCGCTCACATAGTCTTTGACAATATTTTTTAACTGAAGCATTCTACTCTCCTTTTCTGCAGACACTATTTTACCCAGAATACTGCTGTTTTACAGTTCACTCAACACATAATAAGAAAACTCTTCTGAACCTACAGCATAAGCTACATTGTGGTGCCGCAGCACAATTAGCATAAAAAGTAAATACTAAATTCAGGTACAATTTCACATAGCTGATAATAAAAAGCCGTTTGCCATACTAAACAGCAAACAGCTTTAACATATTCAACGTAACGTACGTTGACAAATATACGCTCTATTCCCCTGTAAGTCAAATTAACTTTTTATAAATTTCGGGTCTTCTATCCCTGAAAAGTCCCCAGCTATCGCGCATATCGCGCACCGCATCAAGGTCTGAGCTGCCGTACACTATCTCTTCCTTATCACGCGAAGCCTGACTGATTATCTCACCTGTCTCATCGGTCACAAATGAAGAGCCATAGAAAAGAAGCTCTGATTTCTGCCCCCCGTTGTCCTTAGATGGTGTCACCGCCTCAAGACCGTATCTGTTAGCGGCAACAACAGGAACTATATTACATGCCGCATGCCCCTGCATACAGCGTCTCCAATGCGGCATGCTGTCACAGTCAAGAATCGGCTCGCTTCCTATCGCTGTCGGATAGAGCAACAACTCCGCTCCCTGCACCGCCATACCTCTTGCAGTCTCAGGAAACCACTGATCCCAGCATATTCCGACACCTATCCTCGCATATCTTGTATCCCACACCTTAAAGCCTGTATCCCCCGGTGTAAAATAGAACTTTTCCTGATAAAAATGATCATCCGGAATATGTGTCTTTCTGTATACTCCAAGGATACTTCCATCCGCATCTATCACGGCAACAGAATTGTAATACACATTTATATCCCGCTCATAAAAGCTTATCGGCAGCACTACAGAAAGCTCATTAGCAACCTTCTGAAAATGCAGTACCGCATCGTTTTCCATCAGCGGCTTGGCAAGCTTATATGATTCGTAATTTCTCTCCTGACAAAAATACCAATTTTCAAAAAGCTCCGGGAGCAGAATAATCTGTGCCCCATTAGCCGCCGCCTCCCTCACAAGACGCTCCGCTTTCTCAATATTTTCCTGCACGCTTCCGGTGCAGGACATCTGTATGCCTGCGTATTTAATCTCTCTCATTGTGCTCCCTTCTTCACTATGTGTGTATATTATGTAATTGCGAAACTTAGTATATATATTCCAGACGTTGTACAATTTTACTAGTACACTTCCAGACACGTTCTCACTCCTTGAAAACCGTAGCGGTACTAAGCGGCTAAAATACAGCCGCTAAGGACATTAGTTCGGTACACGAACTATTACGGTGTTCAAAAGGTCTTGAAGTGTACTAGTAAAATTGTACAACTGTTCAGTTTCTAATTTACGTTGTGCAATTATGGTATCTGCTGCGTAATGCAGTGGATATTTCCTCCGCCCACAATGATATCGCGCGCGTACACCGGTACAATCTCTCTGTCCGGAAATGCCTCTTTTAACACGGCAATCGCCTTCACATCGTTCACATCGCCGAACTGCGGAAGGATAATCGCACCGTTTGAGATATAGAAATTCACGTATGAGGCGGCAAGCCGCTCACCGGCACTCCTCTCATCCTCACCCGGCTCAAACTCAAATCCGGCAAGTTCTTCCTCAGTTATGCAC
The DNA here is from genome assembly GCA_050874845.1 of Eubacteriales bacterium. GTDB lineage: Bacteria > Bacillota > Clostridia > Lachnospirales > Lachnospiraceae > CAG-882. Next base: position 8,315 of record JBNMLM010000092.1, read on the forward strand.
ACCGGCTTCTCCGGTATATACAGTTTATGCACAATAAAATGTCTTCCCTGTGCATCCGTCTCATTTTCCAGCACATCAAGACAGGCCTTGCTCATCGCATACTGTGGGTCATTTGCATCGTCCGTCCATGCAAGCACAACCTCTCCCGGACGCACAAATGCACATACATTATCGACATGTTCGTTCGTCTCATCCTGATATATCCCGCACGGAAGCCATACCACCTTTTCCACATTGCAGTACTGCTTTAATTTTTCCTCAATCTGTGCCTTGCTAAGCTTCGGATTTCTTCCCGGACTGCAAAGGCAGCTCTCTGTAACCAGCATTGTTCCATCGCCGTCCGAATGTATGGAACCTCCCTCAAGCACAAACGGCTCCGCATCGTAGCAGTCAAAACCGGCATACTCAAGAAATCTTTTAGCAACCAGATTGTCCTTATCCCAGTCCGCATAAAGCCCATCATACTCACCGCCCCACGCGTTAAAGCTCCAGTTGATTCCTCTTACAACGCCATCACTGTTTTTTACAAAGGTCGGTGCCACATCGCGCCCCCATGAATCATCGGACTCAATCTCGACAACCTCTATTCCGCAATCCTCCCAAACTCCGGACAGATTACCTTGAGCCCCCTGTAAACGCTCCTTTAGCTCTGCAAGCTGCTCCTTGGCAGCCTCTATATAATCTTTAGCTTCCATTACATGCTCATGGTCCGCAAGCATATAGA
>JBNMLM010000093.1:0-8902 GCA_050874845.1 Eubacteriales bacterium
CCACAGCTTTAGGGTACAACATAGCCTTTGCGGCAAGACTGAATCGCGAATTATCCAAATACTCTAATATCTCCTCCAATGAGCCTATATTTTTTTCTGAATTATAAAAACGATATTCCAATACAATGTTAAGCTCATCTACTGACAGATACAGATTTTTAAGACTAATCTCCGCCTGAACCGGAACAGTCAATTCCAACGCCTCTTTATACAGCAAACATATTGCTTTGTCTGTCAATGCTTCATTTTCTTCTATCCGGCATTGGATTTTCATAATCTTTGCAAACTGCATTCTTACTATGTTCCTGCAATATAACTGTTCATACTCATCAATAAATCCACGAGCATCGCATATATTATTGTTCTCAATGGCGTATATTATATGCCATCTTCTCCGCCACTCCTCATAATCATCATAAAAAACATATTTCCCTTGTTCTTCGTACACCATACCCAGACGATCTGTAAGGCGTTTAATCATTGCCTCATCACATTCCCTTTTGCCGTTTTCAATACGACATAGACTGCTCTCCGACATAAGACCTGCACATAATTCCGTAAGCTTCACCTTTTGTCTTATTCGTTCGTCTTTAATTAGATTACCCACTGTTTCATTGAGACATACATTGTTATGTTTCATCCTATTTACCAAACGGCTGTACCCTTCTGCTAACTTTTAATAATAAATAATGTAAATTGCTTCGTCATTTTAATTCATCTCGTAAATCCTGTCGCAGTTTACAAGAAGCTCCCTGTCATGTGTTATCATAACGATAATTTTGTCCTTGTATAGCTGCTTCACAAGCTTCATAGCTTCAAGCTGGTTCACGTCATCAAGCGCACTGGAGAACTCATCAAGAATAATCACATCCGCATTTTTTAACATTTCTCTCAAAACCACTATCCTCTGCTTCTCACCTCCCGACAAGCCGTTGGATGTAGTTCTATCAAGTATATCTCCGCTTATATTGATACGCTCCGCGATATCTCCTATATCCGACGTGTCATCCTTCATTGCGTACCGTACATTCTCCATTATCGAACGGTCAAAAAGGCTCGTTCCCTGGTCGACATACGCAATCCTTGACCTGTACCATGACTTGTCGATATCTCTGAGTTCAGCGCCGTTGACATATATCGCGCCCTTATAATTCTCATACATGGATGTGAGCACGGAGATAAGCGTTGATTTGCCTGCACCGCTGTGACCGACTATTCCGATACATTCCCCGCCCTTGATTGAGATGTCGGCATATCTTATCTCCCTTCCATTGGCATACGAATAGGAGAGATTCTTCCAGTCCAGTCTTTCAATTCCATCAAAAGCAATGTTCCCATCAACATTCTCCTTCTCAAGCTGCGTAACCTCATTAATACGCTCTGTGGCTGCTTTCACATATTTGAGCAATGGGGCAACATTGAGTATCGGAATAGCCGCGCTTCGCATTTTCTGATAGTACAGCAGCATCATGGTGATTGTACCTATCGAATACCGTCCCCTTGTGACTGCAACCACGCCAACACTTATAATCAACAGCACACCTATGTCATTTATAAATGTACTTTTAACCTTGCGATAGCCGTTAAGAAGCTGCTTTCTCCTGTCCGCCTCTGCAAACTCAGTCACCTTAGCGCCTATCCGCTCCGTCTCACACTGCTCCGCCGTGTGCATTTTCACAACCTTTCTGTTGGCATACACATCCGACAGCACTGCCCGGAGCCCGGCTAAGCTCTTGTTTCTATTCTTATAGGCATCCTTTAACGGAAATATATACTCCAAGATACCATTAAGGGCTATCATAGCCACGATAAATACCGCCATCGGAATATTTAACACGCACAGTCTTATAAAAATAACCACAAATAATATGGCAGACATCAACGTCTCAATGACATCATTCGCATACACTCCGTCCAAAATCATACCGTCATCAAGCTGCCTTGACACAACATCGACTGTATCCAGCTCCCTGAACACGTCCTCTTTAATACCAAATACAATCTCCGTGATTCTTCTCTGTCTTAATCTCGTTACCTCTGCCTTATAATTGTTCACCGCTATATTCTGTGCAACCTGCAGTACACGCTTCACGATAAAAAGCACTACCCATATAAGGATAAGTCTTCCAACCACCTCAAGATTTCCAACACTGTCTATCAGCCTTTGCGATATTACCGGCTCAAAATAATCTGCAAAATACAAAAATAGATATAAAAAAAAGAAGATAATGCAATACTTAATCGGATATAATATTTTTCGTGTATTCATATAATTTCTCCCTGAGCCGCGCTTGAGGCTGCGGATGAAATGAACCATCGTTCCATGTACAAGGTGGTAAAACAGACCAGTTGATGTCGAACATGTGTTTAGTACTTAATTACAATATATCATATACATATGCTTTTGTCACCTACCATAAGTTGGCAAATTAATCTATAAAATTAATGACTTACTTTAAAGCATATTGCAACAAGTTTACAACTAATATGACTAAGCGACATCCCATATCTCCGCATTATTTTTCTAAACACTTAATATATTTTATATGCCTTTTCCTTCAACCGTTCTATACCTTCCTCATCTATATTACTCACATCCCCTGCCTCCATTTTCTCAATAGAATCCACATCTGCAATACGCGGGGACAAATCAGCTATTGTTACAAAATTGATTCTAACCTTATCTCCCGTTGAAAAATCAGCACTCACAAAAGCACAGTTTTCCAAATTCAGTTTGACAAGTTCCTTCCCCGAAAGCATTTCAGAGGCATTTTCTGCTACAAAAAATATATCGCTGTCTGTCAATATAATATAACCCGGATATCCATTATTTGTTTCTTCGCTATTGTCCTGTACATCTTCCTTCTTATTTCCAAACTTATGTGTCACAAATATTCCCGCCAACAGAACAATTACTATCCCTGTTACAATACCTACATACTTTGCATACCTTTTAGAATTCATAGCGTTACCCCCTTATATAATATGGTAGCCTCATAAAGCTGCCACAAAATATTAATCTGCGCCAACTACCCATATTCATTATATTACTATATTATTTAGTTGACATCTACCCATAGCAGACAAAAAATGGGACAAGGGGTCTGACCCCTGTCCCAATCTTGACCCCTGTCCCTTTTAAACATCATACTTTTTGAGCAGCATATCCATCGCTTCCCTCAAAAGTATCGCCTCTCCTATGCCCTCTCTTTTAGAAAGAAGGTTGAGCCTCTTTAGCTGGTCCTGCGTGTAATGTGATGTCTTTGGAACCATTTTCTCTTCCTTCGCAAGAGCGACTTTATTTCTACCGTTGTATTTTGCCCTGAACATTGCGCTGTCCGCCATTCTGACAAGCTCCTGATAGCGCGATGCATTCTCAAATGCCGTCGCGATGCCTATTGAAATGGTCATCGCCATTCCGTCCGGAAGCTTCACATCATAATTCTTCCTCATGTCCTCCATCAGCAGAAAAATGTCCTCTTTCTCCATCTGACCTTTAAAAATAAAGCCAAATTCATCTCCACCCACTCGATAAAGTGTTCCGTTTTCACCAAGATAATTCTTGAGATGATTTCCCGTCTCGATTATAACCCTGTCTCCCTCATCACGGTTAAAATCACTATTAACCCTTGCGAAATTGTCCAAATCAACCAGTACAATGATGACGTTGTCACCTTCCTCAGCATTCTCCGCCGTCAAAAGTGCCTGTAAATCTTCCTCAAATTCCTTACCGCCCTTCAAATTCAGGGCTTCGTCAACCCTTTTGTGATGTTCAGTCTTAGTGTTTGCCATAGTGCAGCCTCCCTTTAAAAATATTTTTAATATTCTCTCTCAATAATATGTCTGCAATATTATTTTTAAAATAATATCTTATAACATGATAATATATCTTGTAATATTATTTGTCAAGTAATATCGCATAGATATTACCGCGATTTAATATACAAAAAGACCACAGGCTACACCTAAATGCAGTCTGCGGTCTTTACAACCCTAAAATGGGACAGGAATGGGACAGGGGTCTGACCCCTGTCCCATAAACTAGCCCTTGAGTTCAATTCTTGTAAGCGCTCTCTTCAGCGCGTACTCTGCTCGCGCCACATCTATCTCGCCCTCGTGGGAGGATAGTCTGCGCTCGGCTCTGATTTTCGCCTCGTTGGCACGGTTAATGTCTATCTCGTCCGGCCACTCGGCTATCTCAGCAAGCACCATAACACTCTTCTTTCCTATCTCAATGAAACCGGAGTGAAGAGCTGCCGCCTTGACATTGCCTTCCGCATCATGGATATGCGCAACGCCCGGTTCAAGTACCATGGCTGTAGGGGCATGGTCGGCATATATACCGACCTGCCCCTCTGTCGTGTTAAGCTCAACCATAGTGCTGTCTCCGGCAAAGAAGGTTCTGTCCGGTGTTATTATTTTAAGTTCAAATAATTTGTCTGCCATCTAATCAACTCCCGTCAGGTTATTTGTTAACCTTGGCAAGCACATCCTCGATACCGCCGCAATTTAAGAAGTAGCTCTCCGGAATGTCATCATACTTTCCTTCAAGAATCTCCTTAAAGCCCTGAATGGTATCAGCAACAGGAACATAACGTCCCTCAAGTCCGGTGAACTGTCCTGCAACGAAGAATGGCTGTGAAAGGAATCTCTGTACCTTTCTTGCTCTTGCAACAACAAGCTTATCGTTCTCTGAAAGCTCGTCCATACCAAGAATGGCGATGATATCCTGAAGCTCCTTATATCTCTGAAGAATCTCCTGAACTGCTCTTGCTACCTTGTAATGCTCCTCACCTACGATACGTGGGTCAAGGATTCTGGATGTTGACTCAAGAGGGTCAACAGCAGGATAGATACCAAGCTCAACGATACTTCTTGAAAGAACCGTGGTCGCATCAAGATGTGCGAATGTGTTCGCAGGAGCCGGGTCCGTAAGGTCATCCGCAGGCACATATACAGCCTGTACGGATGTGATGGAACCGTTCTTGGTGGATGTGATACGCTCCTGAAGAGCACCCATCTCTGTCTGAAGTGTAGGCTGGTAACCTACTGCTGAAGGCATACGTCCAAGGAATGCGGACACCTCTGAACCTGCCTGTGTAAAACGGAAAATATTATCGATGAAGAGAAGGACATCCTTACCACCCTGATCACGGAAGTGCTCAGCCATTGTAAGTCCTGTAAGTCCTACTCTCATTCTCGCTCCAGGCGGTTCGTTCATCTGACCAAATACCATGGTAGTCTTGTTGATAACGCCTGATTCCGTCATCTCATGGTAAAGGTCATTTCCCTCTCTGGTACGCTCGCCAACTCCTGTAAATACAGAATATCCGCCATGCTCTGTGGCTATGTTACGAATAAGCTCCTGAATAAGAACTGTCTTACCAACTCCGGCACCACCGAAAAGTCCAATCTTACCACCCTTCTGATATGGGCAGAGAAGGTCTACTACTTTGATACCTGTCTCAAGAATCTCAGTCTGGGTGGACTGCTCCTCGAAGGCAGGTGCCTTTCTGTGAATAGGCATATATTCCACGCCCTCAGGTGCAGGCTTATTGTCTATAGCTTCACCAAGGACATTAAAAATTCTTCCAAGTGTCTTCTCACCAACCGGAACACTTATAGGGGCGCCTGTATCGACTGCCTCCATTCCTCTTATCAGACCATCAGTCGAACCCATGGCTATACATCTTACTGTATCGTCACCAAGGTGCTGTGATACTTCTGCCGTAAGAGTCTCACCATTGCCGCGGTCTATCGTGATAGCATTCAGGATATCCGGAAGCTTTCCATCCGGAAACTTGATATCAAGAACCGCACTGATAACCTGGGTAATCTTACCCTTGTTTTTCTCGGCCATTGTGTGTCTCCTTCTATAATTATTTTGTTTAACTTATCGCATTCGCTCCCGCGATAATCTCGGTCAACTCCTGCGTAATAGAGCCCTGTCGCGCTCTGTTATACATAAGGGATAAGTCTTCAATCATCTCATCCGCATTGCTTGTCGCATTGTCCATTGCTGTCATACGTGCACCGTTCTCGCTCGCAACCGATTCAACAAGAGCACCATATATAAGACTGCTCACATACTTAGGAATAATGATGTCAAGAGCTTCCTGTTCTTCAGGCTCATACTCCATAACAGAGCCATCCATAAGCTCCTCCTTCTCACCATCCTTAAGCTGTATGTCATCAGCGCTGATAGGAAGCAGCTTGATAAACACAGGAACCTGACTCACTGTATTCATAAAGCATGTATAAGCAAGATAGATTTCACTCACCTCTCCGCTCGTATATGCACCAAGAACGTCTGCAGCTATGTCCATAGCATCCCTGTACATCGGTTCGTTGATGACATCCGAATAATCAGCCTTTATATCGTAGCCTCTTCTTGCAAGGTAATCTTTTCCCTTGCGGCCTATAGAATATACAAGCATGTCCTCCTTGGCAATGCCGCTAGATATGACCTGCTTTATTATATTCGTGTTGTAACCGCCTGCAAGACCTCTGTTGGAGGTGATTACAATAACAGCCTTCTTTCCCGTACCGGCATTGTTAAGGTACTTGTGGTTGATAGAGCCGCTCCTTGCAATCATCGTGGTAACAGCCTTGTACATAGCATCAAAATACGGCTTGGAATTCTCCGCTCTGCTTCTCGCCTTCTGGAGCTTAACCGTGGCAACAAGCTTCATAGCCTTGGTAATTTGACCGGTGCTCTGAATACTTTCCTTGCGCCTTTTTATATCTCTCATTGATGCCATACCGATTACCCCCTATCTTATCGGAACTGCTTCTTGAACTCATTGATAGCATTAACAAGTTCTTTTTCAGTATCCTCGGACATAACCTTGGTATCCTTTATAGTCTGAGGTATCTGTGGATACTTCGTATCAATAAAGGCAAAAAGCTCTGTCTCAAATCTTCCGATAGCGTCTGTCGGTATGTCAATAAGGAACTTTCTTGTAACCGCATAGATAATAATAACCTGATATTCAACAGGCATTGGCTTATACTGCGGCTGCTTTAACACTTCCTTAATTCTCTCGCCCTGTGCAAGCTTCTCCTTGGTATCGGCGTCAAGCTCTGAGCCGAACTGTGCGAATGCCGCAAGCTCTCTGTACTGTGCAAGCTCTGTTCTGATAGGAGCCGCAATCTTCTTGATAGCCTTAATCTGTGCAGCACCACCAACTCGTGATACGGACAGACCTGCATTGATCGCAGGACGGAAGCCTGAGTTAAACATCTCTGTCTCAAGATATATCTGACCATCTGTTATGGAAATAACATTGGTAGGAATATATGCAGAGACGTCTCCTGCCTGTGTCTCTATGATAGGCAGAGCAGTAAGTGAACCTCCGCCAAGTTCATCCGAAAGTCTTGCCGCACGCTCAAGAAGTCTTGAATGGAGATAGAATACATCTCCCGGATAAGCCTCACGTCCCGGCGCTCTCTTAAGAAGAAGTGAAAGTGTACGGTATGCGGCAGCATGCTTACTCAAGTCATCATATACTACAAGTACATCCTTGCCTGCCTCCATCCACTCCTCGCCGATGGCGCAGCCTGAATATGGAGCAATATACTGAAGCGGAGCAAGCTCACTGGCTGTGGACGCAACGATTGTTGTATAATCCATTGCTCCGTACTCTTCAAGTGTCTTTACAATATTGGCAACAGTTGACGCCTTCTGTCCTATAGCTACATAGATACAGTAAACGCCCTGTCCCTTCTGGTTGATAATCGTATCGATAGCTATCGCCGTCTTACCTGTCTGACGGTCACCGATAATAAGCTCACGCTGACCTCTTCCGATAGGAACCATGGCATCGATAGCCTTGATACCTGTCTGAAGCGGTGTGTCAACAGACTTTCTTGCGATAACACCCGACGCAACTCTCTCAATCTTTCTATACTTATCTGTCTGAATAGGTCCTTTTCCGTCGATAGGCTGTCCAAGTGCATTGACTACTCGTCCGAGCATTGCATCTCCGACAGGAACCTCAACAACTCGTCCGGTAGTCTTAACCGTATCGCCCTCGCTTATGCTCTTATTGTCACCGAGAAGAACTACACCTACATTGTCCTCCTCAAGGTTGAGAACCATGCCGTATACCTCTCCCGGAAACTCCAAAAGCTCACCCTGCATGGCTTTTGCCAAGCCGTGAACACGGGCAATACCATCCGCTACCTGAATTACCGTTCCGACATCAGACACCTCAAGCTCAGACTTGTACTGCTTAATCTGTTCCTTGATGACTGAGCTGGTTTCCTCTGGTCTTAAATTCATAAGGCTCTTGCACCTTCCTTCTTATAATCTACATACTATCTTCTGTCACTCTACACTTATATACCGTGTAATGTAACATACCTGCCGGCTTTAAGCGAGCTGAATATTATTAAGCTCCTTTGTAAGCTGTGCAAGCTTTGTCTTAATACTGGTATCCACAACTCTGTCTCCAATGCGGATGACCATGCCTCCTATGAGGCTCTTGTCTACGGAATAGTTCATCTCAAGCTTTTTAAAGCCTGTGGTATCAAGAATCCTCTTCTCAACATCCGCCTTCTGCTTGTCTGACAGCTCCATAGGGGTTGCCACGCTTACAATACCTATTTTAAGGTATTCCTTGACGGCTGCAATAAAGTACTCAAGTATTCCCATGATATCATTCTGTCTGTCCTTCTCAACTGCGAGAACGATAAGACCCGTGATATCCTTTCTGACGCGGGAATCAAAGATGCTCTCCATAGTCTTTACCTTATCGGCTTTGCTTATTTTCGGATTGTTCAAAAAATCGGTGAGCTCACCATTTCCCTTAAACGCATCCAAAACGATCTGTACCTCATCAAGATACTCGGCAGCACTGCCGCTCTCGATGGCGAGCTCATAAAGAGCCTGTCCGTATGC
>JBNMLM010000094.1:0-8702 GCA_050874845.1 Eubacteriales bacterium
CTTCCTCATCGGACTTAAGCGCCGGTGCAAATCCACCTTCATCACCTACGGATGTGGCAAGCCCGCGCTCCTTCAAAATAGCTGCAAGTGCGTGGAATACCTCTGCACACCATCTTAAGCACTCCTTGAACGATGGCGCTCCCACAGGCATAATCATAAATTCCTGCACATCAAGCCCTGAGGAAAGTGCATGACAGCCTCCATTTACTATATTCATCATAGGAACCGGAAGTCTGTTTCCCGATATTCCTCCGAGGAAACGATAAAGCGGTATATCAAGAGCTATGGACGCTGCTCTTGCTGCTGCAATCGAAACTGCAAGAATCGCATTAGCGCCAAGCTTTGACTTATCCTTGGTTCCATCCGCCTCAATCATTGCCCTGTCAACCGCATATATATCGGAGGCATCAAGCCCTGTAACCGCATCGTTGATAACCGTATTGATATTCTCAACAGCCTCCAATACACCCTTTCCAAGATATCTCGACTTATCTCCATCGCGAAGTTCAAGCGCCTCAAATTCACCTGTTGACGCACCACTAGGTGCTGTTCCCCTTCCAACAGTTCCATCTGCAAGATATACCTCCGCCTCAACTGTTGGATTTCCTCTGGAGTCTAATATTTCCCTTCCGACAACCTTTTCGATTTCAAGATAATTCATGACAAATCTCCCTTCTGTTGTCCTCCCCGGAAGGGCCAGACAAACCCTTCCGAAAGAAGTCATTACATGATTATTCACAAGTTAGTATTATCTAACCAAAGTTATAGTATACTATCTCGTTGTGATTGTCAAGAATTAACCCAGCCATTTTTTCAAAACTTCGGTAAGTCTCTCAAACTCCAACGGCTTAGCTATATGTTCATTCATTCCGGCTGAATATGCCGCCTCAACATCCTCCGTAAAGGCATTAGCCGTCATTGCTATTATCGGTATGTTCTTCGCATCCTCCCTGTCAAGCATCCTTATACACTTTGCTGCCTCATAGCCATTCATAACAGGAAGCTGGATATCCATAAATATGAGCTCATAATATCCCGGTTCATGTGCCATATAGCGCTCAACTGCCACCCTGCCATTCCCGGCAAGCTCTACATTGACTCCTGTTATTCCTATTAACTCAGAAGCCACCTCGGCATTTCTCTCATTGTCCTCAACAAGAAGAATATTTTTACCGTTATATATGTTATAATTGCTCTCATACAATGTATTATAACCATTTTCTGTCCGATTAATCTTCTCCTGCGAATATATTTTATCCGGAAGCTTAAGGAAAATTGTGACCGTGAACTTAGACCCCTTATTCACTTCACTCTCGACCTGTATTGTGCCATCCATCATTGAAACAATGTTCTTCGCTATAGACAGCCCCAGTCCGGTTCCCTCAATACTGTTTATACGAGTATCCTCGGCTCTTGAAAATGGGTCAAAAATATATTTCATATACTCCTGTGTCATACCTATACCGTTGTCCTCAAATATAAACTCATAACACCCTAACCTTGGTGTTCTCGAGCTTTTTTCATTCAGACTGATTGTTATATTACCATACGGCGGAGTATATTTTACTGCATTTCCGAGAAGATTGACAAACACCTGCTGTATTCGCTGTGAGTCTCCCTCCACTGAGGTATGCTTTAACTCTCCAATATTAAGAGTCAGCTTATGATGCTTTTCATCTATTACCGCTCTGGACATTTCAATTAAATTTCGTGTGAGATTTACAATGTCAAACTGTTCTGAACCCAATTCAAAATTTCCTGATTCAATCTTACTCATATCAAGCACTTCATTCAGCAGCCCTAAAAGATGAGCACTTGACATATCGATTTTTTTCAGACAATCCGACACCTTTTCCATATCACCTAAGTTCATCCGTGCTATGGTTGTCATTCCAATAATGGCATTCATAGGAGTCCTTATATCATGGCTCATTCTGGAAAGGAAATCCGACTTAGCCTCGTTCGCCTGTTTAGCGGACTCATAGGCTTTTACCAGTGATATTTTATTTTTATATTCTTCCGCTCTCAGCTTGGTAACATCCTTTACCGTACACATTGCAACCATATCGTGAGCCGGACCATCATAAACTATGAGTATTGTATGACGAAGAACTCTTATTGAATCCTCCCCACGGAGCTTTGACTGAAACTCATGAACAATCTCTGCCTTGCCATGTAAAAATGACTGCATAATATGTTCGCGGTTATATATTTTCTTAAAGCTCTCCCTATCCTGCGGCGACACCATTTTCTCAGCCCATTTATTTGCAAATTCATCAAATCTGCAAGGCGCCGACAACCCTACTTCATTCAGGACATCCACTTCCACTCCATCAATTGTCTCATACATCTCATCTGTTATACAATTGGCGGTTAGATTTATGTAATACACCATCGCAGCTCCCGAAACCATAGCCTGTCGATACTGCTCTTCACTGTTAAGATTCTTTCTTAGCTGTTCGTTTATAGTCTCAAGACGTTTCTTTGCCTCTATTTCAGACTGTCTGCGGCCATCGATAATCGAAAGGAATATAATTATAACAAGTTCGTCTGAATCATCACTTACAATTGTTGCCTTAAGTTCAGTCCAATGCTGTCCGTCCGACAGAAGCTGCGGCGTCTCCAGCACAATCGGTTCATCGCTTTCAGAAAAATGCTTTTTAATTGCATCCGGACAAAAATACTTTTCAAATTTGCCACGATAGTCCGCTTCTACCTTGTTATAAATATACTCGTACAGCTTATCGTACTCCGTTCTTCTTGGAAGTACCGCATCAACTATCGCATTAGCAAACAGTTCGCAGCGATTCAGCGTGAGATTAGCATATACAACGCACAGATATGTATTACTCATGGCAGCAAAAATTGCATTTTTCTCCTTTTCCATAAGTCTTTCACGCTGAATGTCCGCCTCTATATTCTTTGCACTCATGTATATACAGTTAATATTTCCATCCTTGTCCGACAACGGCGTTAAAATAACCCTGAGTGCCTCAGGAAGTCCCGATTCTCCAATAATATGTACCTGAAATTCCGTCTCCTGTCTGAGTCTTTTCAGGTTATCTATCTCCATCTGCCACTTAAAAAAGCGATAATCCTGACTATATATATGGTTTTCGGCAATATTATCCATAAGAACATCAAAATCATACTGCTTTCCTGCCAAGTCGGCTCTTGTACTGCCATACATTATTATCACTTTTCGGGAAATAACATCTATTTCAAGACAAAGATCCATAAATCCCATCATATTATGGAACAAAACACGGTTATATTTATAACTGTGAATATCGTAATCCGCATCTGAACAGCCGTAGCTGTTCCTTCCTCCCCCTACTTCCCGCTCATCATTCATACTCAATCACCTTAAGAGTCAGCCCTTTAGCCGGTGCCGTAGGGCCTGCCCCCTTTCTGTCCCTCTTATCAATTATTTTTTCCACTTCCTCCGGTCTCATCTGTCCTCTTCCCACCATAACAAGTGTACCGGCAATAATTCTCACCATATTATACAAAAAACCATTCCCCTGTATGGTCATTGTAATAATATCATCCTTTCTATCAAGCTCTAAGGAGTACACTGTTCTCACCGTATCCTTCACCTGACTTCCCGAAGCCATAAAGCATACAAAGTCATGTGTCCCGACAATATATTCTGCAGCTCTTCTCATGCTGTCAATATCCAGCTTACCACGGTAAAAATATGTATTGCGCCTCCTGTTCGGATCAGGCAATGCCGTGTTCAGTATCCTGTACTGATACGTCTTTCTGCAATCACAGTGCCTTGGATGAAAATTATCTTCAACTGTCCTTGACTCGACCACTACAATATCCTCCGGAAGCAGGTTATTGAGTGCATATTTTATCTTATCGGACGGAATAGTTGTCTCACAGTCAAATACCGCCACATTCCCCTCTGCATGAACTCCGGCATCAGTGCGGCTCGCACCTATCATGGGTACATCTGTGCCCATAAGCTTGTTGAGGGCGCTCTTAAGAGTGCCCTCAACCGTTCTCAGCCCGGGCTGTATCTGCCAGCCACAGTATTCTGTTCCGTCATAAGCTACACGAAGCATATAACGCATAGATTATTCATTTCCCCCTATTCCAATGCTTTCTCTATCTCTCTGATGACGATTTTCAGAGCCTTTATTCTCGCATAATATTTATTGTTGGACTCAAGTATATACCATGGTGCAAAATCGGTGCTTGTCTTCTGAAGCATCTCATTCACGGCATCCTCGTACTGGTCCCATTTTTCCCTGTTGCGCCAATCCTCATCCGTTATCTTCCAACGCTTCTCCGGTGTATTCTCCCTGTCCTTAAAGCGTGCAAGCTGGGTCTCCTTGTCAATCTGAACCCAGAACTTGATAATCACAGCGCCCCAGTCCTTAAGCTCCCTCTCGAACTCATTTATCTCATTGTAGGCTCTCTGCCAGTCATTCTGGCTGCAGAAGCCCTCAAGCCTCTCGACCATAACCCTTCCATACCACGTTCTGTCAAAAATAGCGATATGACCGGTCTTAGGAAGCCTTGTCCAGAACCGCCACAGATAATGTCTGGATTTCTCATGCGGCTCCGGGCTCGCTATAGGGTGCACGTCGTAGCCACGCGGGTCAAGCGCGCCTGCAATTCTCTTTATATTGCCGCCCTTGCCTGCCGCATCCCAGCCTTCATAGGCGATAATAACCGGCACCTTTTTCCTGTACAGCTCATTGTGGAGCTTGGCAAGCTTCTTCTGGCACTTCGCAAGCTGCTTTCTATACTCCATGACATCCATATCCTGATTAAGCTCAATCTCCGACAGCATTGGCATGCTCCTTAGCTTGAACCTGTTCTCCGGTATAGCCGCCTCCTGCACACCTGCCTCAAGGCTCTCGTCAATCTTCTCTAAAAGAACAGACATCAGCTCAAGCTGCGCCCATTTCTGGTGCTTAGCATCTATAATATTCCACGGTGACCTGCTATCCTCAAAACGCTGCATGAAATAATCAAACTGTCTGTAGCATTTTTCGTAGTTCTTGTTCTGCCACTTGTCCTTATCGGATACTCTCCAGCTCGTGTTCTTGTCCTCAAGAAGTATATCCATTCTCCTTCTCTGTTCCTTCTTGGTGATATGAAAAAAGAACTTAACCAGCAGATATCCGTTATCCGCAAGCTGTCTCTCAAAACACTCCACTGAACGGACTCTTCTCTCATATTCATTTTCCGTTATTTTCCCATGAAGAAGCTGGGAATTCAGCTCATCCATCCAGCCGCCCTCTAGGAACATGAACTTTCCCGCCTCGGGAAGCTGTGCAAAATACTTATACAAGAACGGACGTCTGAGCTCGTCCTCCGAAGGCTTATCCATCGTTCTCACATCGAAAAATCTTGGGTCAAGGTCTTTTATAACCTTTCCAAGCACACTTCCCTTGCCTGCCGCATCCCAGCCTTCCAACACAACAAGCACCGGAAGTTTCTTCTCCTTGACCTGTATCTGTATATCCGCAAGTCTCTTCTTCGCCTCTTCAATGCCCTCATCAATCTCCGCATCATCAGGTCTCTTAGGTCTGTTCCAGTTATCAAGCATATTATCCCCCTTTTCCGGGCACTACGCAGCCCACACTATGATACTGTCAAAATTTCCAACACATAACTATACATGTATTTTATCACACTGCGTATCTAAACAAAACACTTTTTACCTTTGTCAGAATAATATTTTCACTGCTATCATAACGGCAAGATATGCAAATATAATGATGTACGCCACGGCATCGGCACGTCTGTATTTCAGAGGCTTCATCTTGGTTCTGCCCTCACCGCCCCTGTAGCACTTGGCCTCCATAGCTGTAGCCAAATCGTAAGCGCGTCTTATCGCAGAAATAAAAAGCGGAACCAGCAGAGGAACCATCGCCTTCGCCTTCTTTACGATGCCTCCCGTCTCAAAATCAGCTCCCCTCGCCTGCTGTGCCTTCATAATCTTGTCCGTCTCGTCTATCAGAATCGGTATAAATCTGAGCGCAATCGACATCATCATCGATATCTCGTGAACCGGTATGCGGATAACCTTCAAAAATCCAAGGCTCTTTTCAAGTCCGTCCGTCAAGTCATTCGGCGTCGTTGTGAGTGTCATAAGCGACGAACCCATGATAAGAAATACAAGCCTTACAGCCATCGCCACAGCTATATATATACCTTCCTTAGTCACTTTTATCTTCCATATCTGGAAAATGACCTCGCCGTCTGTGAGAAATATGTTAAAAATAACGCTGAACAACAGCAGCATAAATACAGCCTTCAGACCCCTTAAAATAAATTTAACGGGAACCTTGGAAACCCTTATGCAGGTGAACAAAAACAAGCCTGCAATCGTATATATAAGTATATTCTGCCCTAAAAAAAGGGAAATAATGTATATAAGTGTCCAAAACAATTTAACTCGCGGGTCAAGCTTATGGATTATCGAATTGGACGGATAATACTGTCCGATTGTTATGTCCCTTAACATTTAAAACCTCCAAGTGCCTTCTTCACTGTAGCCACAGCTTCCTCCATAGTGATTGCATCCGTATCCACATCAAAGCCATTTGCCTTCAAATCATTCATAATGTACGTGAGCTGCGGAGCGGCAAGACCGATTTTCTCAAGTTCTCTATAATTTCTAAATACCTTTTTAGGTATATCATCGTACATAACCCTTCCGTGGTCAAGCACTATGAGTCTGCCGACATATTTTGCAACGTCCTCCATGCTGTGCGACACAAGAATTACCGTTATTCCTGTCTCCTCATGGAGCTTCTTTATCTGGTCAAGAATCTCATCCCTGCCCTTCGGGTCAAGCCCCGCTGTCGGCTCATCAAGTATCAGCACCTCCGGCTTCATGGCAAGAACGCCCGCAATCGCCGCTCTCCTCTTCTGTCCCCCGGACAGCTCAAATGGTGAATTGTAGAACAATTCCTTTGGAAATCCTACCATCTCCAACGCCTGAAATGCCCTAAGTTCGGCCTCCTTCTTATCCAGTCCCAGATTCTTCGGCCCGAAACACACATCCGTGAACACATCGCTCTCAAAAAGCTGGTGCTCAGGATACTGAAAGACAAGTCCCACCTTGCTTCTTAAATCCTTCATCACAAAGCCCTTTTCATATATATCCTGACCATCATAATATATATTTCCGCTCGTAGCTCTGAGCAGACCATTAAGGTGCTGTGTCAATGTAGATTTCCCGGACCCCGTGTGACCTATAAGCCCGATAAATTCACCCTTATCGATTGTAAGACTCACATCATCAAGCGCCTTCTTCTCGAAGCCGCTCCCCTCACTATATACATAATTCACCTTATCCAATATGATTAGCATGAAGTACTCCTTTTATCATGATTGCTTTTCGCCACCTTAATAAGCTCCTGCGTAAATTCCTCTATCGTGAGAATCCCCCTCTTCATCGGAATCCCCTCTTTCTCCAGCTCAAATGCAAGCTCCGTTGTGTGAGGCACATCAAGTCTTAATGCCTTTAGGTGCTCCACCTTCGAGAATACCTCCCTCGGTGTGCCGCTTAGGACAAGCTTTCCCTCATCCATCACAAACACCTTATCCGCGCCTATTACCTCATCCATATAATGTGTTATAAGAATTACCGTCACATGCTCCTCCTTGTTGAGCTTCGTTATGGTGGCGATAACCTCCTTGCGTCCGTTAGGGTCAAGCATGGCTGTCGGCTCATCAAGAACAATGCACTTAGGTTTCATCGCAAGTATTCCCGCAATAGCAACCCTCTGCTTCTGTCCTCCGGACAGCTTGTTCGGTGAATGATGTCTGTATTCTGTCATTCCGACAGCCTCAAGTGACGCATCCACGCGCTCCCAGATTTCCTCAGTCGGAACACCTAAGTTCTCCGGTCCAAATCCTACATCTTCCTCAACTATGGTTCCTATAATCTGATTGTCCGGGTTCTGGAAAACCATTCCCGCCGTCTGCCTTATATCCCACAGCTTAGATTCATCCTTGGTATCCATTCCGTCAACCCATATAGTTCCCTCCGTCGGTGAGAGAAGCGCATTTATATGCTTGGCAAATGTGGATTTTCCGGAGCCGTTATGTCCTAATATTGCAATAAACTGTCCCTGCTCTATATCAAGAGATACGTGGTCAACCGCAGTTTTCACGTTCTCAACATTATCCTCTTCATCCCTGATTATATATTCAAATGTAAGGTCTTTTGCCTGTACAATATTCATGTTAGTCCTCTTTCCTTACCGCTAATCCCTTGCAGATTTCCCATACCTATTATGAATATCCGCAAAAAATATCTCAATTCAGAAAAAGCGAATGCTGCCTTGCAACATTCGCTTCCTGTTAACTTAATATCAACGATATACGCAATCCGCTTTCGCTTCCTGCTCATATTATACTAACTCGATTACTACTTCCATAGCAGCATCGCCCTTACGTGGTCCAATCTTTACGATTCTTGTGTAACCACCGTTACGGTTCTCATACTTAGGAGCGATCTCGTCAAATAACTTAGCAACTAAATCAACTTCCTTTGTATTCTTCTTTCTTCCGGCTGCCTCAGCAGGAACCTCTGTTACAGAGTAAAGAACCTTGTTCATCTGCTTTCTTGCATGAAGTCTTGAAGGCATATCCTTCTTAATCTTCTTCTCAACTGTATCGTATACAGTCTTCTTCTTGCCATCAACAACTTCCTTAACTCTCTTGCC